>NZ_JBFODP010000022.1:93126-255562 GCF_040908375.1 Aeromonas sp. R2-3
GACGGCGCGACCCTTGATCCACTTACGCGTACAGCGGGTTGACCTTGTCGGCATCGATGCCGTACTTGGCGATGGCGTCGGCCACAACCTGCTTGTCTACCTCGCCGCGCTTGGCCAGTTCGGTCAGAGCAGCAACCACCACGTAGAACTCGTTCACTTCGAAGTGACGACGCAGGTTGGCACGGCTGTCGGAACGGCCGTAACCGTCGGTACCCAGCACGCGGTAGTTCTCGGTCGGAACGAAGGCGCGAACCTGATCGGCGAAGGACTTCATGTAGTCGGTCGCAGCGATGGTGGCTTCGGAACCCAGTACCTGAGCGATGTAGGGAACACGCGCCTCAGAGGTCGGGTGCAGCATGTTCCAGCGATCCGCGTCCTGACCGTCACGAGCCAGCTCGTTGAAGGAGGTGACGCTGAACACATCGGAACCGATGCCGTACTCGCTGGCCAGGATCTGGGCAGCCTTGCGCACGTGACCCAGGATGGAACCACAACCCAGCAGCTGAACTTTCGCCTTGGCACCGGCGACGGATTCCAGCTTGTAGATACCCTTGCGGATGCCTTCCTCGGCGCCTTCCGGCATGGCCGGCATGGCGTAGTTCTCGTTCAGGGTGGTGATGTAGTAGAACACGTTCTCCGGGTTCTCACCGTACATGCGGCGCAGGCCGTCCTGTACGATCACCGCCACTTCATAGGCGTAGGACGGATCGTAGGAGATGCAGTTCGGGATGGTGTTCGCCAGGATGTGGCTGTGACCATCTTCGTGCTGCAGACCTTCGCCGTTCAGGGTAGTACGACCGGAGGTCGCACCCAGCAGGAAGCCACGGGCTTGCTGGTCACCGGCTGCCCACGCCATGTCGCCGATCCGCTGGAAGCCGAACATGGAGTAGTAGATGTAGAACGGGATCATCGGGCAATCGTTGGTGCTGTAAGAGGTCGCAGCAGCCAGCCAGGAGGACATGGCGCCCAGCTCGTTGATACCGTCTTGCAGAACCTGACCCTGCTTGTCTTCCTTGTAGTAGGAGACGATGTCGCGGTCTTGCGGGGTGTACTGCTGACCGTGCGGGCTGTAGATACCGATCTGGCGGAATAGACCTTCCATACCGAAGGTACGGGCTTCGTCAGCGAGGATCGGGACGATGCGCTTGCCGATGGACTTGTCTTTCAGCATCACGTTCAGGGAACGCACGAACGCCATGGTGGTGGAGATTTCGCGCGCCTGCTCACCCAGCAGCGGGCCGAAGGCATCCAGTGCCGGGATTTCCAGCTTGGTGGTGCTTTCGCGCAGACGGGTCGGCACATAGCCTTTCAGGGCGGTGCGACGGTCGTGCAGGTATTTGTGCTCGGCAGAACCGGCTTCGATCTTCAGGTACGGCAGATCGGCCAACTGCTCGTCGGCCACCGGCAGGTTGAAGCGGTCACGCAGGTGACGCACGGAGTCCAGCTCCATCTTCTTGACCTGGTGAGCGATGTTCTTGCCTTCGGCCGCTTCACCCATGCCGTAACCCTTGATGGTCTTGGCCAGAATAACGGTCGGCTTGCCCTTGGTCTGGGTCGCCTTGTTGAATGCGGCGAACAGTTTGCGAGGATCGTGACCACCGCGGTTCAGGGCGAAGATCTCCTCGTCGGTCATGTCTTTGACCAGCGCGGCAGTTTCCGGATAACGGTTGAAGAAGTGCTCGCGGATGTAGCCACCGTCGCGGGACTTCATGGTCTGGTAGTCACCGTCCACGGTCTCGTTCATCAGCTGGATCAGCTTGCCGGAAGTGTCTTTCTTCAGCAGCTCATCCCACTTGCGACCCCAGATCACTTTGGTCACGTCCCAGCCGGCGCCAGCAAACAAGCCTTCCAGCTCGTTGATGACCTTGCCGTTACCGACAACCGGACCATCCAGACGCTGCAGGTTGCAGTTAACCACGAACACCAAGTTGTCGAGCTTTTCACGCACGGCAACGGTCAGGGCACCCTTGGCTTCCGGCTCGTCCATCTCGCCGTCACCCAGGAAGGCGTAAACGGTCTGCTCGGAGCAATCCTTGATGCCACGGTCGGTCAGGTACTTCAGGAAACGAGCCTGATAGATGGCGGCGATAGGGCCCAGACCCATGGAGACGGTCGGGAACTGCCAGAAGTCCGGCATCAGTTTCGGGTGCGGATAGGAAGGGATACCCTTGCCGTCCACTTCCTGACGGAAGTTGTCCAGCTGCTCTTCGGTCAGACGACCTTCAGCAAAGGCGCGAGCATAGATGCCCGGGGAGATATGACCCTGGAAGTAAACCAGATCGCCACCATCCTTCTCGTTGCGAGCACGGAAGAAGTGGTTGAAGCAGACATCATAGATGGTCGCAGAAGAAGCGAAGGAAGACATGTGACCACCCAGGTCCAGGTCTTTCTTGGACGCGCGCAGCACGATCATCATGGCGTTCCAGCGGATGATGGCGCGAATGCGGCGTTCCATCTCCAGGTCACCCGGGTAGTCCGGCTCATCGCTGGACGGGATGGTGTTGATGTAATCGCGATTTGCCTTGGCAGCCACGTCCACACCGCTTACGCGGGCTTTCTCGGCCAACTGTTCAAGGATGAACTGAGCGCGTTGCGGACCCTCTTCACGCAGCAGGGATTCCAGAGAGGCAAGCCACTCCAGCGTTTCTATCGGGTCCACATCGTTCTTCAGGATATCAGACATGGCTGGTTCCTATGTTGTTGTGATTGCACGGCATTGCACGGCGAAGGGCGCAAGCATTCGACAATAGAGCCTTGTGGGATTAGTTTTCCTGCTGACGGATCCGACGCATGGATCGCTGGATCCGGCTGTCTTCCCTCTGCATATCCAACAAGGTGTCCTCGATAAAGGCCAGATGCTCATGACAAGCTGTTCTGGCCCGCTCCGGAGCCCCCGAAAGAATAGCCTCGATCAGATTCGCGCGATGGCGACGTATCTTGGCTACCACTCCCGGGCGGCGATTCAAAATCTCGTTATTCTGCAGAATGTTCTGCTCGAGCATCGGGCTCATGGCCCGCAGCAGGTGCAGCAGCACCACGTTGTGGGACGCCTCGGCCACCGCCAGATAGAACTGGGTCACGGCTGCCGATTCGGCCACCAGCGAGCCCAGCTGGCCCGCCTCTTCGATGGTGGTTTGCACCTGACGAATGCGCTCGAAATCAGACCCGGTTCCCCGCAAGGCCGCGTAGTAGGCACAGATGCCTTCCAGCGCGTGGCGAAACTCCAGCAGGTCATACTGGGCTTCCGGGTGGGTACTGAGCAGTTCGAACAGAGGATCGGCGATCCCCTTGCTCAGGGCATTCTGCACATAAGTGCCGCCGCCCTGACGGCGATAAAGCAATCCGCGCGCTTCCAGTCGCTGGATGGCTTCGCGCAATGAGGGGCGCGATACCTGAAACTGGATGGCGAGTTCCCGCTCGGGAGGCAATTTCTGCCCCGGCTGCAGGCTGCCTTCCAGAATCATCTGTTCCAGCTCAGCGACAATGGAGTCGGCCAACTTGGGTTGCGTAATCTTGCGATAGGGCATGAGGCTACTTTGTTAAATTGGTATTACCAATTTTATGGATGGGGCGAAAATTAGCAGAGGCCTTTTGAAAAGTCCACTCAAAAGATGATCTGAGTCAAGAATCAGCCCTGCCACTTAAGAGGTAAAGCAGGGGAAACATGATTTAGCTCATAGAAAATGGTCTGACCAATATTCTTGACCGCGCTCAAAATAACATTTGCGCAACCAGAGGCAAAAATGGCCTGCCAGATAGGCAAGCCATTGATTTTAAAACCCAAACTAAATTTGAATATTTACTTTAGCTGTTTAGTAATTGCCGGTAGTAATCCCACTGGAAACTGGCTCCGGGATCCGTCTTGCGCCCTGGTGCGATATCGCAATGGCCGACAATTTTTTCGTGGGTGATGGCCGGATAGCGCTCCGAGATGGCTCGGGTGAGCCCCGCCAGCGCCCGGTATTGAGCCTCGGTATAGGGGATTTCGTCAGTCCCTTCCAGCTCGATGCCAATGGAGAAGTCATTACATGCCTCCCTCCCCTGCCAGCTCGAGACACCTGCATGCCAGGCGCGCGCGCCAAACGGTACATACTGCACCAGCTCGCCATCACGGCGGATCAGGCAGTGTGCCGAAACCCGCAGCTGATGGATACCGGCAAAATAGGGGTGAGCCTCGGGGTCAAGCCGCCCCATAAAGAGATCGTCGATAAAGGGACCGCCAAACTCCCCCGGCGGCAGGCTGATGCCATGCACCACCAGCAGGGAGATATCGTCCGGGGCGGCCCGTTCGTTGTGATGGGGAGAAGGCACCCGGCGCGCCTGCTGGCACCAGCCAGCGGCATCGATAGAGAAACAAGGTTGCGAAGCGAGTTGAGTCATCGGCTACTCGAGTTGGCTGATAAATGGCGAAAAAACGAAGATACGCGATAGGCAACCCGGCACCAACTCACTGAATCAACGGGAAATGGTATGTTAGGCTGAGTCATCTTCCGCTCGATATGGATGGGGTATGCAGCACACGGCACGCTGGATGTGGTTACTGGCCTGGCTCTCTTTGATGGGCCTGCTGACCCTCTATTTTCACTCCCGCAACCAACCAAGCGTCACCGCCAGCGGCGAGCTGTTGCTGCGGGCCGACCAGAGCGGCCACTATCGTCTGGAGGGTGCCATCAACGGCCAGCCGGTGCAACTGCTGCTCGATACCGGCGCCACCCGTATCACCATCCCGCAGCAGGTTGCCGAGCGGCTCGGCCTGACCGCTCACGGCAGCAGCCAGGTCAATACCGCCGCGGGGCAGATCCGGGTCGGCAACGGCACCATCGAAACGCTGGCGATGGGGCCATTGACCTTGTACGATCTGGCCATCTTTATCAATCCGGTGGCAGACGGTGACGAAGTGCTGGTTGGCATGAACGCCCTCGGTCGGCTGGAGCTGGTTCAAAAGGAGCGGCAACTGCTGCTCAGACCCTTGCAGGAATAAGGCATGTTTCAACAGGATGTCAGCCGCGCCGTGCGCGCCGCACTACTCGAAGATCTGGGCGATGCCCTCACCACGCTGGACCAACCGGACGCCAGCGCCGATATCACCGCCCAGCTGATCCCGGCGGATCGGATGGCCAGCGCCCGGGTCATCACCCGTGAGGCCGGTGTGTTCTGCGGCCAGCCCTGGGTGGATGAAGTGTTCGTACAACTCGGCGGCGAGGTGAAGGTGGAGTGGAAGGTGCAGGATGGGGAAGTGCTCTCCCCCAATCAGGAGCTGTTCCGCCTCCATGGCCCTGCCCGTCTGCTGTTGACCGGCGAGCGCAATGCCCTGAACTTTGTCCAGACCCTCTCCGGCGTCGCCACCCTCACCGCTCGCTATGTGGCAGAGCTGGAGGGCACTGACTGCCGCCTGCTCGACACCCGCAAAACCATCCCCGGGCTGCGCACCGCCCAGAAGTACGCAGTCACCTGTGGCGGCGGCAAGAATCACCGCATCGGTCTCTACGACGCCTACCTCATCAAAGAGAACCATATCCTCGCCTGTGGCGGCATTGCCGAAGCGATCAATGAGGCTCGTCATCTCAATCCGGGCAAACCGGTGGAGGTGGAAGTCGAATCGCTGGCAGAGCTGGAACAGGCACTGGCGGCAAAGGCCGATATCGTGATGCTCGACAACTTCGACGTGACCATGATGCGGGAAGCGGTCGCCATCAATCAGGGCCGCGCCAAGCTCGAAGTCTCGGGCAATGTCACCCTCGATACTCTGGCCGAGTTTGCCGCCACCGGCGTCGATTTTATCTCGGTCGGGGCGCTGACCAAGCATGTGCGGGCGCTCGATCTCTCCATGCGCTTTATCCAGCAGTGAGATTCACCCCGCAGGCCTGAGCAAATACTCGAGCTAACCGGATAAACAACTTGCAAAAGGCGCCATGGGCGCCTTTTCTTTATGCAGGATCCCTCAGCAAAGGAGTGTAATGACGGACCCGCTTTCACCCGTAACAAAGAGTCATAAGAAGCCACTTATTTTATGACTCGCATCAAGTTTTTGGTAAATGACATGAAAGTGGTTAACAAAGGCAGCAATCTCTGTTGCCACCCCTGACAGCTCGGATAAGATACTGACGTTCGGACGATTTTCTACCGACACTTCCCAGGAACCAAGGATAAAAGGATATTTCAAATGAAGAAACAATCGGGTTTTACCCTTATTGAACTGATGATCGTGGTCGCAATCGTGGCCATTCTGGCGGCAGTCGCGCTGCCGGCATATCAGACTTATACCAAAAAAGCGAAATTTACAGAGGTTATCACTGCGACAGGTGCAGCGAAAACCGCGATAGAAATCTGCAGTCAAGCTGGTGGTACACCTTCAGTATGTGATACTGCCGCCGAAACCGCTGTAAGTGGCACGGTGGGTACCGCTATCGTTGATAAGGTTGAGATCACAAATAGCGGGACCCAAGGTTCTGCTACGTATGAGATCAAAGCAATCGGTAAAGACCCTGTTAAAGAAGATTATATCTTGAAGGGCACAGAAGAGAATGGACGAGTCAAATGGGAGGCAAACCCAAGTGGTGCAGTTGGTAGTTGTGTTGCAGCCGGCATTTGCTGATAACAAATGACCTCTAGCCCTAATAGCGGCCTGGCGTTAAGCCTGGCCGCCTCTTCACTGATCAGTGAAGAGGACTCCCAGCGCTATCTGAGCCAGGCCAAGGCCCAGCGCAAGCCCTTTGTGACATTTCTGATTGAGAACGACATCCTCGACAGCAAGGCGCTCGCCGATTTTTGCGAGCTGGAGTATGGGGTACCTCTGCTGGATCTTGCCGCCTTCGATTTGGCCGAGATCCCGCAGAAGTACCTCAATCAGAAGCTGATTGAGAAGCACCACGTCCTGCCCATCTACACTCAGGGCCACACCCTCTATATCGCCATGTCGGATCCGACCAATGTCTCGGCGTTGGAGGACTTTGGCTTCAGCTTCGGGCTCCATACCGAGGCGCTGCTGGTGGAGGAGAACAAGCTCACCGCCGCCATAGGCAAGCTGCTGGAGAGCGAAAACGACGCCCTCGGCATGGAGGATATCGACGAGGCCGAGATTTCGGATCTCGAAGTCTCCGACGAGAACAGTCGGCTGGACGAAAGCGTCAATACCGCCGATGACGATGCTCCCATCGTCAAGTACATCAACAAGATCCTGATGGACGCCATCAAGCGCGGTGCCTCCGACCTGCACTTCGAGCCCTATGAGTTCAAGTATCGGGTCCGCTTTCGCATCGATGGCATTCTGCATGAGATCGCCACACCGCCGGTCAATCTATCCAACCGCTTCTCCGCTCGCCTCAAGGTGATGGCGCGGCTCGATATCGCCGAGCGGCGGCTGCCACAGGATGGCCGTATCAAGCTGAAGCTGTCGCGCAACAAGTCGATGGATATGCGGGTCAACACCCTGCCCACCATGTGGGGGGAGAAGATCGTTATCCGTCTGCTCGACTCTTCGGCGGCACGCCTCAATATCGAGCAACTCGGCTTTGATGACCGGCAGAAAGCGCAGTACCTGCGCGCCCTCTCCAAGCCACAGGGGATGATCCTGGTGACCGGCCCCACCGGCTCGGGCAAAACAGTCTCGCTCTATACCGGCCTCAATATTCTCAACACCACCGAGGTGAATATCTCCACCGCCGAAGATCCGGTGGAGATCAACCTGCCCGGCGTCAACCAGGTGCAGGTCAACCCCAAGGCGGGGCTCACCTTTGCCAGCGCCCTGCGCTCCTTCTTGCGGCAAGACCCGGATGTGGTGATGGTGGGGGAGATCCGCGATCTCGAAACCGCCGAAATCGCCATCAAGGCAGCCCAGACCGGCCACCTGGTGCTCTCCACCCTGCATACCAACTCCGCCGCCGAGACCCTGACCCGAATGATGAACATGGGGGTTCCGGCCTTCAACATCGCCTCCTCGGTAACCCTGATCATGGCCCAGCGGTTGGCCCGTAAGCTGTGCGATCACTGCAAGGCACCGGAGGTGGTGCCGGAAACCGAACTGCTGGAGCTGGGCTTTACGCCACAGCAGCTGGCAGCCGGACTGCGACTGTTCAAACCGGTCGGCTGCAAGGAGTGTTCCGGCGGCTACAAGGGGCGGGTCGGCATATACGAAATCATGCTGATGTCGGAGAACATCGCCAAATTGATCATGCAGGGCGCAAACTCCCTGCAAATCGCCGCTATCGCGCAGAAGGAGGGGATGCGCACTCTGCGCACCTCGGGGCTGGAGAAGGCCCGGCTCGGGGTCACCAGTCTGGCCGAGGTCAACAGGGTCACCACCAACTGATCCGTGTGCGGAACGACCCGCCGATTTGGCTGGCAGAGCGAATTCGTCGTTCACGAACACGGAAAGGATGATTGTCAGGCCAACAGAGTAATCAGATATTCAAGTGACCGGGTTGGCGCCAAGAAGGCACCACCCACCCTATCAGTACCCCGCAGGCATCAAGCCAGTCGGGCACCTTGACCAGGTTGGTGACGTGCAGAGCCCGACTCTGACAACCAACCCCATTGCAGGATGCAAAGATGGCAACCCTAACGAAAAAGAACAATGCCCCCAAGAAAGTCTTCGCCTTCCGCTGGCACGGGGTAAACCGCAAGGGGCAGAAGGTCTCCGGCGAGCTGCAGGCCGACAGCATCAACACCGTCAAGACAGAACTGCGCAAGCAGGGGGTCAACGTCACCAAGGTAGCCAAGAAATCCCAGGGGCTCTTCTCCAAGGGCGGCGCCAAGATCAAGCCGATGGATATCGCCATCGTCTCACGCCAGATCACCACCATGCTCTCCGCCGGCGTACCACTGGTGCAGAGCCTGCAGATCATCGCCCGCAGTCACGAGAAAGCCTCGATGCGCGAGCTGATGGGGCAGATTGCCGCCGATGTGGAGACCGGTACCCCCATGTCGGAGGCGCTGCGTCGCCATCCTCTCTATTTCGATGATCTCTACTGCGATCTGGTGGAAGCCGGTGAGCAATCCGGTGCGCTGGAGACCATCTACGACCGTATCGCCACCTATCGGGAAAAGTCGGAAGCGCTCAAGTCGAAGATCAAGAAGGCGATGTTCTACCCCACCATGGTCATTCTGGTCGCCATCGTGGTTACCTCCATCCTGCTGCTGTTCGTCATTCCGCAGTTCGAGGATATCTTCAAGAGCTTCGGTGCCGAGCTGCCGGTGTTCACCCAGTTTGTTATCGGCATCTCCCGCTTTATGCAGAACTGGTGGTATGTCTTCTTTGGTGGCACGGCCCTTGGCATCTTCCTCTATGTGCGGGCCTGGCGGGCCTCCCAGAAGGTGAAAGACAATACCGACAAGTTCGTCCTCACCATTCCGGTGGTCGGGATGATCCTGCACAAGGCGGCGATGGCTCGCTTTGCTCGCACCCTGTCGACCACCTTCTCCGCCGGTATTCCGCTGGTGGATGCGCTGATTTCGGCGGCTGGGGCCTCGGGTAACTATGTCTATCGCACCGCGGTCATGGCGATCCGCAACGAGGTGGTGGCCGGTATGCAGATCAACGTGGCAATGCGCACCGTCGATCTCTTCCCCGACATGGTGATCCAGATGGTGATGATCGGTGAGGAGTCCGGCGCCATCGATGATATGCTCTCCAAGGTCGCCACCATCTTCGAACAGGAGGTGGATGATCTGGTCGATGGCCTCACCAGCCTGCTGGAACCCCTTATCATGGTGGTGCTCGGGGTGCTGGTCGGCGGCATGGTTATCGCCATGTACCTGCCCATCTTCAAGCTTGGCGACGTGGTAGGCTGATTTATCAGGGCATGGCACCACCGCCATGCCCTCCCCCTCATCCAATAACTGACGGTTGGTTATGACACTTCTTCTCGAGCTGGCTCACGGCTTGCCCTGGCTCTACTTCTCGCTGGTTTTTCTCTTCTCCCTGATGATCGGCAGCTTCCTTAACGTAGTGATCCACCGCTTGCCCATCATGCTGGAACGGGAATGGCAGGCCGAATATCGCAGCTACTTCGCCCCCGATGAGGAGGCTACTGCGCCAGAGCGCTACAACCTGATGGTCCCCCGCTCCGCATGCCCTCACTGTGGCCACGCCATCACTGCGCTGGAGAACATCCCGCTGCTGAGCTGGCTCTGGCTCAAAGGGCGTTGCCGCGACTGTCAGGCGCCCATCTCGGCCCGCTATCCGCTGGTAGAGCTGCTGACCGCCCTGCTCTCGGTGGCCGTAGCCATGGTCATAACCCCGGGCTGGGGCACACTGGCTGCCCTGCTGCTGACCTGGGTGCTGGTCTCCCTCACCTTCATCGATCTCGACAAGATGTTGCTGCCCGACCAGCTCACCCTGCCCCTGCTGTGGGGCGGGCTGCTGTTCAATCTGGCAGGTGGCTTCGTGCCGCTGGCGGATGCGGTGATCGGCGCCATGGCGGGCTATCTGGTGCTCTGGAGCCTCTACTGGGCCTTCAAGCTGCTAACCGGTAAGGAGGGGATGGGCTATGGCGACTTCAAGCTGCTGGCGGCGCTGGGCGCCTGGCTCGGCTGGCAGGCACTGCCCATTATTTTGCTGCTCTCATCCCTGGTAGGCGCCGTGATCGGCATCAGCCTGATCGCCTTGCACAAACACCATCAGGGCAAGCCCATCCCCTTCGGCCCCTACCTCGCCATCGCGGGCTGGATTGCGCTGTTGTGGGGCGATACCATCACCCGCTGGTATCTCTCTACCCTGCTTTGAGCAAGAGGCCCCCATGTATGTAGTTGCTATCACAGGTGGTATCGGCAGCGGCAAGACCACTATCGCCAATCAGTTTGCCGCGCTGGGTATCGAGGTGGTGGATGCCGATGTGATCGCCCGCGAAGTGGTCGAGCCGGGCACCCCGGCCCTTGCCGCCATCGCCGACCATTTTGGCCCTGATGTGATTGAACCTAGCGGTCAACTCGACCGTCGTGCCCTGCGCGAGCGGGTCTTCAGCGACCCGCAGGCCAAGGGGTGGCTCAATGCCCTGCTCCATCCGCTCATTCGCAGCGAAATGCTGCGCCAGTGTGCCGCAGCCAGTTCTCCTTACTGCCTGCTGGTGGTGCCGCTGCTGGTGGAGAACAAACTCACTGGCCTCGCCAACCGGGTGCTGGTGATCGATGTGGATGAAGCCACCCAGATTGAGCGCACCTGTCGCCGTGATGGGGTATCGGCCGAGCAAGCCAAGGCCATCATCGCCGCCCAAGCGAGTCGGTCGGAGCGCCTCGCGGCGGCGGATGATGTCATCGAAAACTACAATGGCAGCGAAATGGCGATTAAAACGCGGATTTTGGCGCTGCACGAGACATATCTGGCAATTGCCTCTCAACAAGGCCGCCAAGTGTGAGTACACTAGGCCGGTTTATGGCTGGCCAGGATTAGGCATGATTTACGATTTCCCCCTCAATGAAAAAAGCCGGACCTATCTTCGTCTGGAGTCCCTGTTTTCCCAGATCCGCGACAATCTGGAGAGTGAACAATCCTGGGCACATATCGCCTTCTTCAAGGGGCTGTTCGATCTGCAGGAGTTGCTGGAGCGTGGTGACCTGCGCGCCGACCTCATCAAGGATCTGGAGCGTCTCGGCCAGCGTCTGAGCCACTGGGCCAGCCTGCCCGATGTCGATCTGGAGCAGATCAAACTGATGCAGCAAGAGAGCAGCCAGCTCTCCCGCAACCTGCTCAATTCGCCACGCCCGGGTGCCCGCCTGAAAGAGGATCGTCTGCTCGGCTCCATCCGCCAGCGCTTCTCCATCCCGGGTGGTCTGTGTGCCTTCGATGTGCCGCAGCTGCACCACTGGCTCGGCACCCCGGCCATCACCCGTCACCAGCAGATGCAGGGCTGGCTGAGCGATATTAACCTGCTGATGAATGCCATCACGCTCCTGCTGCGCCTGTGGCGTGAATCAGGCAGCTTCAGTGAGCAGGTTGCCAGCAACGGTTTCTTCCAGGACACCGCCGAGAGCGCCGAGCTGATCCGCATCAAGCTGCCGGGCAATCTGTTCTGCTACCCAACCCTGAGCGGCCACAAGAACCGCTTCGCCCTGCGCTTTCTGCCCACCGCAGAACAGCCGATTGGCGACGTGCCGTTCCAGCTCGCCTGCTGCTAAGGAGCGCTTATGGTCACCAAGGTAAAGTGCCCGACCTGTCAGAGCGAAGTGGAATGGGGCCCGCAGAGCCCGTTCCGCCCCTTCTGCAGCAAGCGCTGCCAGCTGATCGATCTTGGCGAGTGGGCCGATGAAGAGAAGCGGATCCCGGGGGAGATCAACCCGGATCTGCTGCCTGAGCCGGAAGAGGGTGATCAGTGGCTATAAGTCCCAGATCACTCACCTCTGCAAAATCAAAAAAGGGCCGATTGGCCCTTTTTTGATGCTTGTTGATTACTACCGGCTCACGCCAGCAGGCCTTGAAGCCGCGCTACAATCGGGCCATTGGCATCGGGGAAGTGGTAGTTATGCAGCTCTGCCACCGGCACCCACAGACACTCCTGCCCCTCCTTGCCGAACGGCTCGCCGCTGAAACGGGTCACCTTCCAGATATCCAGCAACACCTGCTTCTCGGGGTAGTCGTGCTGCAGTTCCATAAAGGGGGCACAATCCAATACCCGGATGCCGATCTCTTCCCACAGCTCCCGATCCAGCGCGGTGAGCAGATCCTCGCCCGACTCTACCTTGCCACCGGGAAACTCCCAGCGATCCCCCTGATGGCGCTCGGAGGAGCGTCTGGCGATGAAGATATCGCCCCGTTCATTCTCGATGACACCAACCGCCACCCAGATCCGTTTTTTCTGTTCCATCAATTACCTCTGTTCGCTTGTTGCCACCAATAACAAGGCGGGCACTTGGCCCGCCTTGTTATGGCATAGCGTCGATCAGGTCAACTGACCGTGGCAGTGCTTGTACTTCTTGCCGGAACCGCACGGGCAGGGATCGTTGCGACCAACCTTCTGCTCGTCGCGCACGAAAGTGGTGTGACCCTCTTCGCCTGCGGCCTGTTCATCGGCCAGCTGGCTCTCGGCAGCGGCGTGGGTATAGGTACGGGGAGCGGCTTCCGCCTGCTGGCGTTGCTGCTCTTCCATCGCTTCCACATCGCGCTCCTGCACCTGAACACGGCTCAGGATGCTGACCACGTCACGCTTGAGAGTTTCCAGCATCTGGGTGAACAGATCAAAGGATTCGCGCTTGTACTCCTGCTTGGGGTTCTTCTGGGCGTAACCGCGCAGATGGATGCCCTGACGCAGGTGATCCATGGCCGCCAGATGCTCTTTCCACAGACCATCCAGAGTTTGTAGCATCACCGCTTTCTCGAAGTTGCGCAGCACCTCTTTGCCGACCAGCTCTTCCTTGTGGGCATAGAGCTTGGTGGCTTCGTCCAGAATGCGCTCGCGCAGCTTCTCTTCGTACAGCTTGTCATCTTCCGCCAGCCACTGTTGCAGCGGCAGATCCAGCGCGAAGTCCGCCTTCAGGCGCGCTTCCAGGCCCGGCACGTCCCACATCTCTTCCAGAGACTGGGGCGGGATGTACTCGTCGATCACCGCGCCGTAGACGTCGTCACGGATAACGTGGATGGTCTCGGAGATGTCGTTGGTATCCAGCAGCTCGTTACGCTGCTCGTAGACCACCTTGCGCTGGTCGTTGGCCACGTCATCAAACTCCAGCAAGCTCTTGCGGATGTCGAAGTTGCGACCTTCCACCTTGCGCTGGGCGTTTTCGATCGCCTTGGTGACCCATGGGTGCTCGATGGCTTCGCCCTCTTCCATGCCCAGCTTCTTCATCATGCCGGTCACGCGATCGGAGGCGAAGATCCGCATCAGAGTATCTTCCATGGAGAGGTAGAAACGGGAGGAGCCCGGGTCACCCTGACGACCGGAACGGCCGCGCAGCTGGTTATCGATACGGCGGGACTCGTGACGCTCGGTACCGATAATGTGCAGACCACCGGCGGCCAGCACCGCATCGTGACGCACCTGCCAGGCGGCTTTCAGCTCGGCAATCTGCTCGCTGGTCGGGTTCTCCAGCTTGGCAATCTCTGCCTGCCAGTTACCGCCCAACACGATGTCGGTACCACGACCGGCCATGTTGGTCGCGATGGTGACCGCACCAGTCTGACCGGCCTGGGCAACGATCTCCGCTTCCATGGCGTGGAACTTGGCGTTCAGCACCTTGTGCGGGATCTTTTCCTTGGTCAGGATGCCGGAGAGCAGCTCGGAGTTCTCGATAGAGACGGTACCGACCAGTACAGGCTGGCCCTTGGCCACACACTGACGGATATCTTCGATGATGGCGGCATACTTCTCATTGGCGGTCAGGTAGACCAGATCGCCCATGTCTTTGCGCACCATCGGCTTGTTGGTCGGGATAACCACGGTATCCAGACCATAAATCTGCTGGAATTCAAAGGCTTCGGTATCCGCAGTACCTGTCATCCCCGCCAGCTTGTTGTAGAGACGGAAGTAGTTCTGGAAGGTGATGGAAGCCAGAGTCTGGTTCTCGTTCTGGATCTTCACCCCTTCCTTCGCTTCAACGGCCTGATGCAGACCATCGGACCAGCGACGACCCGGCATGGTACGGCCGGTGTGCTCGTCGACGATGACGATCTCGTCTTTCTGGACGATGTAGTCCACGTTGCGCTCGAACAGGGTGTGAGCGCGCAGACCGGCGTTGACGTGGTGCAGCAGGCTGATGTTGGAGGCGGAGAACAGGGAGTCGTTCTCGTCCAGCAGCCCCTCTTTCTTGAGCAGCTCTTCCACGAAGATCTGACCGTTTTCGGTCAGCAGGGCCTGACGGTTCTTCTCGTCTACTGTGTAGTGACCGTCGCCGGTGTACTCTTCGGTGTCTTCCTTGTCCTGCTTGACCAGCAGCGGGATCAGTTTGTTGACGCGGATATAGAGCTCGGAGCTATCTTCGGCCGGGCCGGAGATGATGAGCGGAGTACGGGCTTCATCGATAAGCACCGAGTCCACCTCATCCACCAGCGCGTAGTTGAGCGGACGCTGCACGCGCTGCTCCGGCGAGAACGCCATGTTGTCGCGCAGGTAGTCGAAACCGAATTCATTGTTGGTACCGTAGGTGATGTCGGCGGCGTAGGCGTCACGCTTCTGGGACGCATCCATACCGGGCACGTTGCAATCAACGGTCATGCCGAGGAAGGCAAACAGCGGACGGTTCGCTTCCGCATCACGCTTGGCCAGGTAGTCGTTCACCGTCACCACGTGCACACCACGGCCACTCAGGGCGTTCAGGTAAGCTGGCAAAGTCGCAGTAAGAGTCTTACCTTCACCGGTTTTCATTTCCGCGATGCGGTTGGAGTTCAGCACCATGCCGCCGATCAGCTGCACGTCGAAGTGGCGCATGCCAAACACCCGCTTGGAGGCTTCACGCACGGTCGCGAACGCTTCCGGCAGCAACTGCTCCAGGGTCTCACCCTGCTCGATACGCTGACGATATTCAGCCGTTTTGGCCTGCAACTCGGCATCGGAGAGAGCCTCGAACTGCGGCTCCATGGCATTGATCTGTTTTACAATTTTGCGCAAAGCCTTGAGCGTTCTGTCGTTCCGGCTGCCGATAATCTTGGTAAGCAGTGTGCTAATCATGGGTACCAACTATTTCTGGTTATAAAAGCGTTCCGTCACTGGAACCTGAAGAAAAAACCTAACCCCGTCTGGCACTGAGAAAGCGTGCGGGGTTGACCTGACGACCATCTTTCAACACTTCGTAATGCAGATGGACCCCGGTCGCGCGACCGGTGCGTCCCATCAAGGCAATCTTCTGACCCTGATCAACCAGGGTGCCCACCTCGACCAGCAACTTGGAGTTGTGGGCATAGCGGGTGACCAGGCCATTGCCGTGATTAATCTCCACCATATTGCCAAATTCCGGATGACGGCCCGCCCAGCTGACAATGCCGGGCCCGGTGGCCAGAATCGGGGTTCCGGGTTTGCCACGGAAATCGACCCCTTTGTGCATCTTGGCACGCCCGTTGAACGGATCGACCCGTCCACCAAACCCGGACGAGACCCAAACTCGCTCCTGTTTGACTGGCGTGCCGGAAATAAAACCGGCATCGGTGATATGGTGATTCATGATGAAAGATTCAAGTACCGACAGCTGCTCTTCGCGGCTGCTGAGCTGCTGGCTGAGGTGTTTCATCGATGCTTGCAGCTCGTTGAGGCTCACTTCCAGCTCTTCATCATAAGAAGGGCCGCCCATGGGGGGCAGCTCTTTGAAATTGAACTCGTCGGGATCGAGATCGGCCTGCTCGGTCAATCGTTCGCCGAGGGCATTGAGACGGCCAAGCTGGCCCTGCATGGTGCCTACCTGAGCAGCCAGCATTGCCAACTGTTCACGGGCTTCGTCGCCACTCTGGTCGACGGACTGTTGCTCGGCAACGGCAAGCGCCACTTCCAGCGCCTCCATTTTCTGGTGCCAGCTCTGCCAGAGCCAACCACCACCAAGGGCCAACAGGGAGAAGAGAATACCGCCGACCCAGGCCAGACGTTGTTTGGGCAGGTGCAACTTGCGTCGCTGCTTGCCGTGGAGGATCAGGGTAATGCTCATAGAAATCAGTCTGCTCGGTCAGGTGCGGCCAGGAGCCAGCACGGGAAATAAAACCGGGAGATAATCGGTATTAAAGGATGGAGTAAACAAATGACGGAACGTCGGTGCGGAGAGAGGACCGACGTTCCGTTGCACAGCTATCAGGCCAGAACCAGACCGTTATCGTAGTAAGCGATAGGCGCTTTGTCGCCCTCACCCTCGAAGGTCACCAGTTCCCAAGCCTCCTGCTCGGCCAGCAAGGCACGTAGCAGCTTGTTGTTCAGGGCATGCCCGGTCTTGTAGGCACGGAACTCACCGATGATGCTGCGGTTACACATGTAGAGGTCACCGATCGCGTCCAGCATCTTGTGCTTGACGAACTCGTCCTCATAACGCAAACCGTCTTCGTTCAGCACCCGATAGTCGTCCAGTACCACGGCGTTTTCCAGGCTTCCGCCCAGCGCCAGGTTCTGGGAACGCAGGTACTCGATATCGCGCATGAACCCGAAGGTACGGGCACGGCTGATCTCTTTCACGAAGGAGGCACCGGAGAAGTCCAGTACGCAACGCTGATTGCGCCCTTCAAAGACCGGATGCTGGAAATCGATCTCAAGATCCATCTTGAAGCCGTTGCGATAGGGGTGGAATTCCGCCCACTTGTCGCCGTCTTCAACCCGGATGCTCTTCTTGATCCGCACAAACTGCTTGGCAGCATTCTGCTCACGGATCCCGACTTCCTGCAGCAGGTAGATAAAGGGATGCGCACTACCGTCCATTACCGGGATCTCGGGTGCGTCAACCTCAACGTAGAGGTTGTCGATCCCCATCCCGGCCAGCGCGGCAGAGAGGTGCTCAATGGTAGAGACACGGACACCGGCTTCGTTGACCAGAGCGGTACAGAGCACGGTATCGCGCACCTGATCGGCATTGGCTGGCAGCTCCACCACAGGATTCAGGTCGGTACGCAAGTAAACGATCCCTGTGTTCACAGGCGCCGGACGGAACGTCATGGTGACTTTCCGGCCCGAATGCAGGCCGACACCAGTCGCCTGTACACTCGTTTTCAAGGTTCTTTGTCTAATCATGGGTGTACCCTAAACAGCTTAAAATCCGGACCAGATGGTCGTTGGCAGGCCATCTTAGCACATTCCTTGAACAACAAACAAACGAGAGCCATAAGAGGCTTAGTCAGCTTGCTTGCGCAGGAACGCCGGAATATCCAGGTAATCCGGTTCACGACGAGCTTGCGGCTCGGCGTTGACCACCTTGGCCGGGGCTTCGTCCATCACGCGGCCTTGCATCATGTCGCTAACTAGCGGCTGACGCACAGGGCGCTCTTGCACCTGGCTGCTCTTGACCAAAGTGATGTCCGGCTTGCGCTCGGCACCGATACCGGTAGCAACCACAGTCACACGCAGTTCGTCGTGCATTTCCGGATCGATTACGGTACCCACTACTACAGTGGCGTTCTCGGAAGCGAAGGCCTTGACCGCGTTACCCACGGTTTCGAACTCTTCGATGGTCATGTCCATACCGGCGGTGATGTTGACCAGGATGCCACGGGCACCAGCCAGATCCACGTCTTCCAGCAGCGGGCTGGAGATGGCTTTCTCGGCCGCTTCTTCAGCACGGTCATCACCAGAGGCGGAACCGGTACCCATCATGGCAGTACCCATTTCGCGCATTACGGTACGCACGTCCGCGAAGTCGACGTTGATCAAACCCGGACGGGTGATCAGCTCGGCAATGCCCTGTACCGCGCCAAGCAGTACATCGTTGGCCGCCTTGAAGGCGTCCAGCAGGGAGATACCGCGACCCAGCACCTTCAGCAACTTGTCGTTGGGAATGGTGATCAGGGAGTCGACGTTCTTGGAGAGCTCTTCGATACCGTGCGCGGCGAAGCCCATCCGCTTCTTCCCTTCGAAGGAGAACGGCTTGGTCACCACAGCAACGGTCAGGATGCCCATCTCGCGCGCCACTTCGGCCACGATCGGCGCAGCACCGGTACCGGTACCACCACCCATACCGGCGGCGATGAACACCATGTCGGAACCGGTCAGCAGCTCACGTAGCGCTTCGCGATCTTCCATGGCCGCATCACGACCCACTTCCGGATTGGCGCCGGCACCCAGACCCTTGGTGATCCCACCGCCGATCTGCAGGGTAGTGTTGGCGCTGGAGTTACGCAGTGCCTGGGCATCGGTGTTGACGGTAATAAACTCAACACCCTCAATATTTTGACGAACCATGTGCTCGACAGCGTTACCGCCGCCGCCACCTACACCGATCACTTTAATGACGGCTTCGTCAGTGTGGCTATCCATAAATTCAAACATGTTGTCTCTCCGCTTTATTTGCCTGACTCAGCAAAATTCTTAGAACTCGCCACGCAGCCAGTTGCTAACCCGTTTGACCAGGCCACCGACGCTTGCCTTGGCGGCATATTCTTTGTTGCTACCTGTGGCTTGATGGGTGCGGCCATATTGCAGCAACCCGACCGCAGTCGAGTACACCGGTGCCTGCACGTAATCACTCAAACCACGTATGTTCATGGGCTCTCCCACCCGGACCTGGCTCTGGAAGATCTGCTCTGCACACTCCACAATGCCTTCAATCTGGGCAGCGCCGCCGGTCAAGACCACACCGGCTGCCAGCTGATGCTTGACCCCCTGCGCTTTCAACTCGCTTTGTACCCGCACCAGCTCATCATTCACCATGGAGAGCAACTCGGTGTAACGGGGCTCAATCACTTCAGCCAGTGTCTGCCGTTGCAGGCTGCGCGCCGGACGACCGCCGACACTGGGTACTTCAATATTGTCTTCCTTGCTGACCAGACGACCGAGGGCGCAACCGTAGCGCACCTTGATCGCTTCCGCGTCGAGCGGCGGCGTGCCGAAGGCATAGGCGATGTCGCTGGTCACAGTACTGCCAGCGTACGGGATCACCTTGGTGTGGCGCAGGGCACCGCCGGTAAACAGCGACATGTCCATGGTGCCGCCACCGATGTCCACCACGCAGACACCCAGCTCTTTCTCGTCTTCGGTCAACACGGCATAGCTGGAGGCCAGCGCGGAGAAGATCAGTTGATCCACGCGCAAACCGACCTTCTCCACACACTTCTCAATGTTGCGAGCCATGTCGTTGTGGCAGGTGATCAGGTGAACCTTGGCTGCCATCCTTACACCGGAGAGGCCGACCGGATTCTTGATCCCTTCCTGATAATCGATGGCAAACTCCTGAGGCAGCACATGCAGCACGCGCAGCTCGTCGGAGAGGCGAACCGACTTGGCGGTGTGGATCACGTTGTCCACATCCTCCTGGGTCACCTCTTCATCGGAGATGGGCACCATACCGGTCTCGTTGCGGCAATCAATATGCTTGCCGGACAACCCCAGATAGACCGAGCTGATCTGGCAATCTGCCATCATCTCGGCCTCTTCCACCGCGCGGCGCAGTGACTTGACCACGGAGTCGAGGTCATTGACCCCGCCCTTCTCCATTCCGCGAGAAGCGTGACTGCCCATACCGATGACGTTCAGTTCACCGTCCGGCAATACTTCCCCGACCAGAACCGCCACCTTGGTTGTGCCGATATCCAGTCCGACAATCAAATTCCTATCTGCGGTGTTGGTCATGCACTTTCTCTTCGCTCTTCTTCCAGCCAACTGCCATTCCGGTGTCGTATCGAAGATCCACGTAGGCGACTTGCGCACGGGGTTCGATAACCGGGAAGGCATCGATAAACCGCTGCAGCCGGAGCGCAATGTCATTGCGTCCCAGGAACAGCTTGATATTGCCATCCAGGGTCAGTTCCCAGGCATGGCGGGGGGTCAGATTCACCCCCAGCAACTTGTATCCCTTGGCAGCCAGTTGCGACTCGTACTGCCGACTCTCTTTCAACACCCGGGCGGCCTGGTCATCCGGCCCTGACAGCTGCAACAGCGGCGTCTTGACCCGATCCGGGGCACTGAATACCTTGCCCTTGGTGTTGACGAAGCGGTTGCCATTCCAGCGCGCCGCCACATCTTGTTCCGTGAGGTAGATCTTGATCTTGTTCGGCCACTTCTTTCGTACCGAGACCGAGGCCACCCATGGCAGGGCGTTGAGCCTTGCCTGCAATTCGTTGACGTCCAATTCGAAGAAGTTGCGCAGCTCGGCGCCATCCAGCACGGCCATCCGCAGCTCTTCGGTTTGCAAATACTGGTGTTGCCCCTGCAGCAACAGCTCGCTCATGGGCAACCGGTTGGCATCTGTCAGCCAACCTTTAACATCCAGCGCCGTCCGGTAGCAGCCCCATATCACCAGCAGGAAAAATGCTACCCCTGCGATGAAGCCACCCTTGGTGCGCCCCTGTGCCCTTGCCTCCACCCGATCGATCCCCGTGTAACGCGCTAAACCGGCCTTTGACAGACCGGTTCGCCATTATATAGGCCCCGGCTTGGCGGTCAAAATACTCATTGGGCCCTCAGGCGCCAGATTTCATGCTATCTATGCTCAATTTCATCTCTCCGAGACGACGGGCAAGTGCCCCGACGTTCCCGGCGCCTTGAGTCAGCACCAAATCCCCCTCGCCGATCAGGTCGGCCAGCACGGCTGGCACGTCATCTGGCGTGGCGACGAAGATGGGTTCCAGGTTGCCACGCGAGCGAATGGAGCGGCACAGTGCCCGTCCATCAGCGCCCGGGATCGGCTCCTCACCGGCAGCATAAACCTCCAGCATCACCAGCACGTCTACCTTGGAGAGTACATCGGCGAAGTCCTCGTAGAGGTCGCGGGTGCGGGTATAACGGTGGGGCTGGAACACCATCACCAGACGCTTCTCGGGCCAACCGGCGCGGGCGGCGTTGATGGTGACCTTCACTTCGCTCGGGTGGTGACCGTAATCGTCCACCAGCATCGCCTTGCCGCGACCGGTTTCAAACTCGCCATACTGCTGGAAGCGACGACCAACCCCTTCAAATTTGGCCAGAGCAGAGATGATGGCCTCGTCGCTAACACCGTCCTCTGTCGCGACAGCTATCGCCGCTGCGGCGTTCAATGCGTTGTGAATACCCGGCAAATTGAGGGTCACCTGCAGCTCACCGGCCTCTTTGCGGCGAACACGGAAGCAGCTGTGGTTGGTGGTCTGGACAAAATCCAGCACCTGCACATCGGCATCGTCAGAGAGACCGTAGGTCAAGGTCGGACGGGCAATCTCGGGCAACATGCCACGGATCACCGGATCATCGATGCAGACCACCGCCAGTCCGTAGAAGGGCAGATTGTGCAAAAACTCGATGAAGGTGGCCTTCAGCTTGGAGAAATCACCGCCGTAGGTGTCCATGTGATCCGCTTCGATGTTGGTCACGATAGAGACCATCGGCTGCAGATGCAGGAAAGATGCGTCGCTCTCGTCCGCTTCGGCAATCAGGTAGCGGCTGCTGCCCAGGCGGGCATTGGTGCCGGCACTGTTGAGCAGGCCACCGATGACGAAGGTCGGATCGCGGTCGGCTTCGGCATAGATACTCGCCACCAGACTGGTGGTGGTGGTCTTGCCGTGGGTACCGGCAATGGCGATGCCGTGACGGAAACGCATCAGCTCGGCCAGCATCTCGGCGCGGCGCACCACCGGGATCCGCAGTTCGCGGGCAGCCAGCAGCTCCGGGTTGTCCTGCTTGATGGCGGTAGAAACCACCACCACGCTGGCACCCTCAACGTGTTCGGCACTGTGGCCGACAAAGATGTGAGCACCCAGTCCGGCCAACCGCTCGGTCACAGCGTTGCGAGTCAGATCAGAACCCGTTACCTGATACCCTTCGTTGGCAAGCACTTCGGCGATCCCGCCCATACCGGCACCACCGATACCGATAAAGTGGATGCGACGCACGCGGCGCATTTCGGGGATCACAGTACGCAGTTTTGCCAGTTCAACCTTGGTCATAATCGTCTCTTTAGTCTGCCGCAGGCCATGTGCCGTCAAAGCGCGGCTGCACGGCGGCATCAATACATACAGGTACAAGGCTGCACGGTGTCACCGCTGCAACCTTGCTCATCAATCTTTACCACGCTGCCCGGTTGCGAGCTGTTTGCACTCATCCGCAACCCGCTCGGCCGCATCGGTAATGGCGACGCGACGAGCCGCTTTCGCCATGTTAAACAGGGTCTCCCGGCGACCAGCCAGCCAGGTCAGGCGTGCCGCAAGTGAAGCGGTATTCAGCTCGGACTGGGGCAGAAACTCGGCTGCACCGCCGTCGACCAGGGTCAAGGCGTTTCGGGTCTGGTGATCATCCACCGCATGGGGCAGCGGCACGAAAATGGCAGCCACACCGGCGGCAGCCACTTCGGAAACAGTCAGCGCACCGGCACGGCAGACCACCAGGTCGGCCCAAGCGTAGGCGCTGGCCATATCCTTGATAAATTCGCTCACCTCGGCATTGATGCCGTGCTGGGCATAGGCAGCAGAGACAGCCTCGGCATTGCCCTTGCCACACTGGTGACGCACTTCAATGGGCACGCCGGATGCCGCCACCGCAGCAGGTACCTGCTCGTTGAGCACCCGCGCCCCCAGACTGCCACCCACGATCAGCAGATGGAGCGGCTCGGCTCCGCTGCGCAATTGCGGATCCGGCAGTGCGACCACTTCGGGACGCACCGGATTACCGACCACGGCGGTGCGACGGCTCGGCGCGAAGGCGCCCGGAAATGCCATCAACACCCGCCTGGCGATACGGGCCAGCAGCTTGTTGGTCATGCCTGCAGCAGCATTTTGCTCATGGAGCAGCAACGGGATGCCGGAGAACCAGGCCGCCACGCCACCCGGGCCGGAGGCAAAACCGCCCATGCCGAGCACCACATCAGGACGAACGGTCTTGAGTACCTGACGCGCCTGCAGGATCGATTTGACGATGCGATAGGGCGCAACCAGCAGTCGTTTGATGCCGTTGCCACGCACCCCCTGAATATCGATGAAGGAGATGGGATAACCATGGGCGGGCACCAGCTCCGCCTCCATCCGGTCGGCAGTGCCGAGCCAGTGGACAGTCCAGCCTTGGGCCTTCAGGCGATCGGCCACGGCCAGACCGGGGAACACATGCCCACCGGTACCACCTGCCATCACCAACAGAGTCTTGCTCACTAAACCTCCCGCACGCGCGCCTGGGCTGTCGCCTGACGCAACTCAAAATCGATTCGAATCAACATGCTCACCGCCACCGACATGATGATGAGACTGGAACCACCGTAACTGACCAGCGGCAGGGTCAAGCCCTTGGTCGGCATCATGCCGCTGGCCGCGCCGACGTTGACGAAGGTCTGGAAGCTGAACCAGATGCCGATGCCGATCGCCAGATAACCGTCATAGAGCCGCTCTGCCACCAGCGCGCGATGCCCCAGCTTGAGCGCCTTGACCGCCAGCGCAAAAATCAGGAACAGGGCGCCCAGCACCCCGACGTAACCCAGCTCTTCACCGAGGATCGCAAACACGAAGTCAGTGTGCGCTTCCGGCAGGTACTCCATCTTCTGGATAGAGTTGCCAAGCCCTTCGCCAAACCAGCTGCCACGACCAAACGCCATCAGCGACTGGGTCAACTGGTAGCCGCTGCCGAACGGGTCGGCCCAGGGATCCATAAAGGAGGTCACCCGCCGCATCCGGTAGGGCTCGACGATGATCAGCATCACCACAGAGCCGAGACCCGCGCCGATCAGGGTCAAAAACTGTCCCAGTCGGGCACCGGCCAGAAACAGCATGCCGAACGAGGTAACGAACATCACCACGGTGGAACCCAGGTCAGGCTGCAACAGCAGCAAGACCGCCAGCACCCCGAACACTGCCAGCGGTTTCAGGAAGCCGATCCAGGCTTCGCGCACTTCGCTCTGGCGCCGCACCAGATAACCGGCCAGATAGACAAACAGCGCCAGCTTGCCAAACTCGGCAGGCTGCAGGTTGAAGGGGCCAAGCGGCAACCAGCGCACCGCACCGTTAACGTTGCGGCCCACCAGTAGCACCAGCACCAGCATCAAGATCGCCAGCAGCAGCATGGGGCCGTTGTGCTGTTGCCAGCGCGCCATCGGCACCTGCAACACAAACCAGGAGATACCGAGCGCCATCACCAGAAACAGGGCGTGACGCTTCACAAACATGAAGGGGTCATCCCCCAGCGCAATCCCTTCGGGGATCGACGCCGAGGCCACGATGACCACCCCGACCGCCATCAGGGAGAGCGCCAGCAGTACCAGCTGCCGATCGTAGAGACCGGCAGGACGCGCCGGTAACAACCAGCGCTGGAACAGACCTGCTGCTGCGCGAAGGGCGTTCATAGCGCCAGCACCATTTCGGTGAAGCGATCGCCGCGCACCTCGAACGACTTGAACTGATCGAGGCTGGCACAGGCTGGCGCCAGCAGCACCCAGTCACCGGGCTTGGCATCGGCCGCCGCTTTGGCAACCGCAGCGGCCAGGTCGGCCACCCGTTCGGTCTGCTCGCCCAGTGCCAGCAGCACCTCGGCATCCTGACCGAAGCAGTACATGTGATCGATCTGGTTGCCCAACAGCGCCTGGATCGGGCCAAAATCCTGCCCCTTACCCTGACCACCGGCCAGCAGCAGCAGGCGCCCCTTGACCGACTCGCGCACACCGGCAACGGCAGCCAGTGTGGCTCCCACGTTGGTGGCCTTGGAGTCGTTGATCCAGCGCACCCCGTTCACCTCGCGCACGAAGCGGGCACGATGGGGCAAGCCCTCGAAACGACGCAGCACGGTAAGCTGAGCCGCACGGGGAATACCGACCGCATCGCACAGCGCCATGGCCGCAAGGGCGTTGGCCTGATTGTGGGCACCGACGATCTTCATCTCGTCCACCGCCAGCAGCGGTTCGCCGTGCAGGGTCAACCAGTAGCGACCATCCAGCAGGCAACGGCCATAGCCATTGCAATCGAGACCAAAGCTCTGCCACACCTGACCCACATCGGGCAGGGTCTGGGCATCGTCACGATTGACCAGAATGTGTTTGGAGTGCTGATGGATCTCCATCTTGGCGGCGCGATAGTCGGCCATGCCCTGATAACGATCCATGTGATCTTCTGAGAGGTTCAGCACCACGGAGGCGGCAGCACGCAAACTGTGAGTAGTTTCCAACTGGAAGCTGGAGAGCTCCAGCACGCAGAGATCCATCGGCTGCTTGAGCAGCTCCAGCGCAGGCGTGCCGATATTGCCGCCCACACCGACATTGAGGCCGGCTTCGGCAATCATCTCGCCCACCAGGGTAGTGACGGTGCTCTTGCCGTTCGAGCCGGTGATGGCGATGACCGGAGTCTGGGTCTCGCGAACAAACAGTTCGATATCACCGACAATCTGCACACCACACTCGGCAGCCGCTTTCAGTTCGGGGGTCGCCAGCGCGATACCCGGGCTCGCGACGATCATGTGCGCCTGCTTGAGCAGCTCCTCGTCGAGACCGTGAATGAGCTCTACCTCAGGCGGCAGTTGATCCTTGCCGGGCGGGTTGGCGCGGGTATCCATCACCAGTGGCGTCACGCCACGGCCGAGGAAGTAATCGACACAGGAGAGTCCGGTTTTGCCCAATCCGATGATGATGACCATGGCCTTACCTCACCTTCAGGGTGGCAAGACCCAGCAGCACCAGCACGAGGGTGATGATCCAGAAGCGCACGATGACGCGCGGCTCCGGCCAGCCCTTCTTCTCGTAGTGGTGATGGATCGGCGCCATGCGGAAGATCCGCACGCCGCGCAGCTTGTATGAACCCACCTGCAGGATCACCGAAACGGTCTCCATCACGAAGACGCCGCCCATGATCACCAGCAGGAACTCCTGACGGACCAACACGGCGATGGTACCGAGCGCGCCGCCCAGTGCCAGGGAACCAACGTCCCCCATGAATACTTGCGCCGGATAGGTGTTGAACCAGAGGAAACCCAGACCCGCCCCGACGATGGCAGTACAGACGATCACCAGCTCGGAGGTATAGGGCACGTAGGGAATGTGCAGGTAGCTGGCAAAGTTGACGTTACCGGTAGCCCAGGCGATCAGGGCAAAGCCCCCCGCCACCATCACGGTCGGCATGATGGCCAGGCCGTCGAGACCGTCGGTCAGGTTGACCGCATTGGAGGTACCGACGATGACAAAGTAGGTCAGCACGATAAACATCAGGCCAAGCTGCGGCATCACATCCTTGAGGAAAGGCACCACCAGCTGGGTCTGCCCCTCATGGGTTGCGGTCGCATAGAGGAACACCGCCACCGCCAGCGCTACCGCGGATTGCCAGAAATACTTCCAGCGCGCGATCAGGCCGTCGGTATTCTTGCGCACCACCTTGAGGTAGTCGTCGGCAAAGCCGATGGCGCCATAGGCACCCAGCACAAACAGCACCAGCCAGACATAGGGGTTGTCGAGGCGGCACCAGAGCAGCACAGACGTGAAAATCGCAGCAATGATCATGAGGCCACCCATGGTCGGGGTACCCCGCTTGCTGAGGTGGGACTCGGGACCGTCGTTGCGGATCACTTGACCGAATTTCAGGATCTGCAGGCGACGGATCAGGCGTGGCCCCATCCAGAGGGCAACCCCCAGTCCGGTAATGATCGACAGGATGGCGCGAAACGTCAGGTAGGAGAAGACGTTGAAGAAGGTGAAGTGCGGGGTGAGCAGTTCGGCCAGCCAGACTAGCATGTGGCTGACTCCTGACGGTCTTTGACCATCTCGACGATATCTTCCATGCGGGAGCCACGTGCCCCCTTGACCAGAATCGAAATTTCCTGATGTGTATTTATCATTTGCGCAAGCACTTCAAACAACGACGCCTTGTTATCGAAATGTCGGCCAACCGCGGCATCTGCGGTGTGGCGACTCTCTTCCCCCACTGTCAGCACGGCATCCAGACCGCGCTCGCGGGCATGACGGCCAACCCGGGCGTGTTGCTCGGCAGACTCCTCACCCAGTTCCCGCATATCACCAAACACCAGCACCTTGAAGCCGCCCATGGCGGTCAGGGCATCGATGCCCGCCAGCACGGATTCCACGCTAGCATTGTAGGTATCATCCACCAGGGTCAGACCGCCCCAGCGCTGCACGCAGAAGCGCCCCTTGACCGGTGCCATCTGCTCCAGCCCCGCCTTGACACAGGCGAGGGATGCGCCGAGGGCCAGACAGCCCGCGGCGGCAGCCAACGCATTGGCCACGTTGTGGCGACCCGGGATAGCCAGAGTCAGGCTCAGCTCACCCTGCGGGGTCACCATCACGAACTCGGCGCAGCCTTGTTCGTTGAGCACAAGGTTGCGCGCGTGGAACGGCTGGCTCTGATCGTCGATGGAGAAGGCGCACTGAATGCCGCGTTCCCGCCACTTCGGCCAGAATTCGTTGTCGGCATTGACGATGGCGGTGCCGCCTTCGCTCAGCCCCTCAAAGATTTCGCTCTTGGCGTGAAACACGCCTTCCAGCGAGCCGAAGCCCTCCAGATGGGCCGCCGCCACGTTGTTGATGATGGCGGCATCGGGTTTGGCCAGCGAGGTAGTCCAGGCGATTTCGCCCGGATGGTTGGCACCCAGCTCCATCACCGCAAACTTGTGCTGCGGCTCGAGGCGCAGCAGGGTGAGCGGCACGCCCACCTCGTTGTTGAAGTTGCCAGCGGTGGCCAGTACTTCCCCTTCGTTGCGCAGGATGGCGGTTGCCATCTCCTTCACCGTGGTCTTGCCGCAGCTGCCGGTAATGGCCAGCACTTTCGGGTTGATGCGCTCGCGCACCAGTTTGCCGAGGCGGCCCAGTCCTTTCAGAGTGTCGGTCACCACCAGCTGGGGGATGGCCAGCGGCAGTTCACGCTCGACCAGCAGGGCAGAGGCCCCTGCCTGAACGGCCTGCTCGCAAAAATCGTGGGCATCGAAGCGCTCGCCGCGCAGGGCAACGAACAGGGCACCAGCGCCCAGAGTGCGGGTGTCGGTACTGACGACGGTGATCTCGCCATCGTTACCAATCAGACGGGCATCGAGTACCTGCGCCAGCTCGGCAAGCCTGAGGGTCATCATTTGAATGACTCCAATAATGTGTGCAAGGCGGCCGCAACGGTTTCCCGGTCGCTGTAGTGCCGCTTGTCGGTTCCAATGATCTGATAATCCTCGTGACCCTTACCGGCCACCAGGATGATGTCCTGTTTGCTCGCCTGACCGATGGCCAGCGAAATCGCCTTGACCCGGTCGTGCTCCACATGCACCGCAGCAGGATCGCGAAGCCCCGCCACCATGTCGGCCATGATCCGGGCCGGCTCCTCGGTACGGGGATTGTCGTCGGTCAGGATCACGCGATCCGCATACTGCTCGGCCATGGCGGCCATCATGGGGCGCTTGCCGCGATCGCGGTCGCCACCACAACCGACCAGACACCAGAGCTGCCCTGTGCAGTGCACCCGCAGGGCCTGCAATGCCTTCTCCAGCGCATCCGGGGTGTGGGCGTAATCGACCACCGCCAGCGGCGTATCGCCACCGCCAAAACACTCCATGCGACCGGTCACTGGTTGCAATTTCGGGGCAGTTGCCAGCAGCTCGTTGAAGTCATAACCAAGCACCAGCATCACGCCCATCGCGGCCAGCACATTGCTGACGTTGAAGCGCCCGAGCAAGGGGGCGGATAATACACCATTCCCCCAGCTGGAGTTAATCTGCGCGCGAAAACCTTGCTGGTGAAAATCGAGCTGCTGCGCCGTTAATTGACGGCCAGAATGGTGTTCAATCGGGCCATTAACGCTGAACGCCACCGCTGCCGGGTACTTTTCGAGCCACTTGGCACCCAGCTCGTCCTCGCGGTTGATCACCGCATTCGACTCATCGACCAGCTGCAGCAACTGCTCTTTGGCCGCACCATAGGCTTCCATGGTGCCGTGGTAGTCGAGGTGATCCCGGCTCAGGTTGGTGAAAACGGCAGCGGCAAACTGCAGTGCGGCAACACGGTGCTGCACCAGACCGTGGCTGGAGACCTCCATCGCCACCAGATCCGCCCCCTGTGCTTGCAGCGCAGCCAGATTGGCTTGCACCTGCACGGCGCTACCGGTGGTATTTTCCGCTTCGATCAAATTGCCAAACAGGCCGTTGCCGATGGTGCCCATCACACCCGCCTTGCCGCCCAGCAGGGTGCGCCAGTTGGCGACCAGCAGTGCCGTAGTGCTCTTGCCGTTGGTGCCGGTGATCCCGACCAGCGCCAGTTTTTTCGCTGGCTGGTCGTAGAAGGTACCTGCGAGTGCTGAGAGGTGAGCGGGCAGATCCCGCATCCCGATACAGGGAACCGGAGTCGATGGTGGGATAAATTCTCCATCCTCCTCAAACACAACAGCGGTCGCTCCCTGAGCCACCGCCTGTTCGATAAACCGTCTGCCATCCACCTGATGGCCGCAAATGGCCACGAAGAGCGAGCCGGGGCCAACCCGCCGACTATCCAGCTGGATATCGGTCAGGGTTAGAGCCGGCGCCTGGATACCGAAGGGGCGCAGTAATGCATCAAGTGCGCGGGACAAGAGAAGCCTCCGTACGGGCAAGTTTGGTGGGCACCGCTGGCGGCACCGCATCGGGACGAATATTGAAGAGCTGCAGCACCCCGCCCATGGCCTCTGCAAACGGTGGGGTCGCCACGGCGCCGCCATAATAGGCGCTGCCTTTTGGCTCGTTGATCACCACCACCATGACGAAACGGGGATCACTGGCGGGTGCGAAACCGGCAAACCAGGCCATGTAATCCTTGCCATAGCCACCGGCGACGGCGACCTTGGCGGTACCACTCTTGCCACCGACCCGATAGCCCGGGATCTTGGCTTTTGGAATAGCGTTGTCGACCACATACTCCAGCGCCTGCAACATGGCAGCGGCGTTGTTGTGATCAATCACCTGCTCACCCTTGGGCGGCGTAGTCACCTTGACGATGGAGAGCGGCACCCGTTTGCCCTTGTTGGCCAGGGTGGCGTAGGCGGAAGCCAGCTGCAGCGGGGTGACTCGCAGACCATAACCGAACGAGAGGGTCGCTCGCTCGATATCGGACCAGCGACGACGCTGGGGCAGCATGCCGCTGCTCTCGCCCATCAGCCCGCTGCCGGTATCCATGCCGAAACCGAACATGCTGAGGGTATTGATCATCTCCTGCGCCGGCATCCGCAGCGCGATGCGCGACATACCGATGTTGGAGGAGTAGCGCAGGATGTCGTAGAGGTTGGTCGCCTTGTGGATACTAACGTCCTTGATCTGCTTGGCACCGATAAAGAGCGGCCCACCAGGAATGAAATCTTTCCAGCTGGTGACACCTGCCTGCAAGGCACTGAGCAAAATCAATGGCTTGACGGTCGAACCCGGCTCATAAGTATCGGTCACCACCCGGTTGCGTACCCGAAAGCTCTGATACTGGCCGCGGTTGTTCGGGTTATAGGAGGGGGTGTTGACCATGGCGAGTACTTCACCGGTCTTGATATCCAGCATCACCATGGAGCCGGAGGTCGCCTTGTTCTCGTCGGTTGCCCGCTTGAGGGCACGGTAGGCCAGTGCCTGCACCCGCTGATCGATACTGAGCTGCAGATCGTTGGCGTTCTTGCCCTCTTTGACGATGCCAAGCCGTTCGATGACGCGCCCCTGCCGATCCTTGCGCACCCGCATTTCGCCGGGTGTCGCCGTCAGCCACTCGTTGTAGCTGCGCTCAATCCCTTCAATACCGCTGCCATCGATGTTGGTCACCCCCACCAGATGGGCGCTGATCTCGCCGGTCGGATAGAAGCGGCGCGCTTCTGGGCGCAGGTAGACGCCACCCAGCTTGAGCCCCTTGATATATTCCGCCACCGCAGGAGTAACTTGACGCTGCAGATAGACGAAGCGCTTGCTGGGGTTGGCGATGCGGTGTTTGAGGGTATTGATGTCGAGCTTGAGCACGGCGGAAAGCGCCAGCCAAGCCCGCTCGTTATTGATGGCACCGGATTCGTGTACGGTCTTGGGATCGGCCCAGACCGCTTCGACCGGTACCGATACTGCCAGTTGCTCACCGTTGCGATCGGTGATCATGCCGCGCACCGCCTGGGTAGAGGTGGTACGCAGGGAGCGCATGTCCCCTTCCTGACGCAGGCGATCCGGATTGATCACCTGGATCCAGGCCAGACGCAGGATCAGACCCACAAACGCGATGCCGATAAACACCGCAAGCGTGCGAAAGCGCCACGGATAGATCGATGGCGCTTTGACATTCGCTTTGGCAGCTTTGGCTGTAGCCTTGCGTTTCATGGTTGGGTAATTACCTTCTCGGTGGTCACCAGCGGACGACCCATCTGCAACTTGTCCATCGCCAGACTCGCCACCCGGGAGTGTTCAGCCAGGGTGCCCTGTTCCAGCAACAGGTGGCGCCATTCGATATTGAGGCGATCCTCTTCCGCCATCAGATCGTTCTGCTTGGCCGTCAGACCACGGGTCATGTTGGTCACCAGGATCACGGCAAACGCGGTCACCAGCACGGCGACCGACAGAAAAATCTGCAGCTTGTGCCGCCAGAGATCAGCAACGATCTCCTTGGCCAGATGAACACGCACTTCGCTCATCGCTTACTCCGCCAGCCGTTCGGCAACCCGCAGCACCGAGCTGCGTGACCGGCTGTTTTCAGATACTTCATGATCAGAAGGCTTGAGTGCCTTGCCGACCGACTTCAATTTGCGACCGCCAGCCAGCTGGGCCTCGGTCAACGGAATGCCGTAAGGCACTTCCGGCCCCTTCTCGTGCTTGCGGATGAAATGCTTCACCAAGCGGTCTTCCAGCGAATGGAAGCTAATCACTGACAGACGGCCATGTGGTGCCAACACTTCCAGTGCACCGTTGAGCGCGGTTTCGATCTCGTCCAGCTCGCTGTTGATATAGATGCGGATGGCCTGGAAGCTGCGAGTTGCCGCATGCTTGCCCTTCTCCTTGCTCGGATTGACCCGGGCAATCATCTCCGCCAGTTGGCGAGTACGCACATAAGGCTCGGTCACTCGGTCGTGCACGATGGCACGGGCGATCTTCTTGGCAAAACGTTCCTCACCGAAGGTCTTCAGCACCCAGGCGATGTCATCCACATCGGCCTTGGCCAGCCACTCGGCGGCGCTCTGACCGGAGGTGGGGTCCATCCGCATATCGAGCGGACCATCTTTCATAAAGCTGAAGCCACGCTCGGCATCATCCAGCTGGGGTGAAGAGACCCCCAGATCCAGCAGGAAGCCATCCACCTTGCCCAGCAAACCGCGCTCATCCAGATAGGAGGCGATGCCGGAGAAGGGGCCGTGCACGATTTCGAAACGGGGATCCTGGATCTTGGCTGCTTCGGCAATCGCCTGGGGATCGCGGTCGATGGCGATCAGGCGGCCATTGGGGCCTAGGTGCTGCAGGATCAGACGAGAATGACCACCACGGCCAAAAGTACCGTCGACGTAGACACCGTCCGGCTTGATGGCCAGACCTTCAACGGCTTCGTGCAGCAGCACTGTGATGTGTTCAGCAGCTTGGGTCATTTATAAAGAGAAATCCTGTAGTCGTGGTGAGCTTGCCCAATCGTCCCCGGGCAGACCCAAGATGTCGTCATTGACCTGTTGTTGCCAGCGGGCTTCATCCCACAGCTCAAACTTGTTGAGCTGGCCCACCAGCATGATTTTCTTGTCCAGCCCCGCATGGTTGCGCAGTGGCTGACTGAGCAGCAGGCGGCCATTGCCATCCAGCTCGCATTCGGTTGCATGTCCCAGCAGCAGGCGCTGCAAACGGCGCTCTTGCAGATTCATGCTGGAGAGAGTCTTGAGCTTGCGCTCGACCTCTTCCCATTCATTCAGGGGATAAAGCAGCAGACAGGGATGGGCAATATCGATGGTGCAGACCAGCTGGCCGTCGCTTTCGTCGCGCAGCCAATCACGGAATTTGGTCGGAATTGCCAGCCGCCCTTTACTGTCCAGGCTGATGGCATGAGCGCCACGCAACAAATTGCAGTCCCTGAAGGTGAGTGAGCAGGCAGATTGCCCCTCTAAAAACCACTTTGATCCACTTTTCCCCACCTTGAAGTTTAAGGACGTGCAGGGGGCTTTTCAAGCAAGGAGATGGGACAGAGGGAACATATTGACGCAGCAATTGCATACCGCGGATTGAGTGGGTTGATTTTCCACAAGTTATTTGGCGTTAAACTCTGGTGATTAATTGAAATAAGTGAATGAACTGAGAACACACACAATATGTGGGTGCGAACAACCATCCTGGGTTCTATCACCATCTATCGCTGCCATCGTGCCAAATACAAAACTATTCGATTGATTTAAAACATATATTTTCATGCAAAATGACAAGGTCGAAAATATCCTGCCAACGAAGCCATATTTTCTCATGCATAAAAAAGAGCCCCGCGATAAATCGCAGGGCTCTTCGGAATGAGGTCGGAGTCGGCCTGTAAGCCGGGTTCTGTACCGGGTTGCCCCGGGTAGCAATCATTCCTCTAGGCCAGCAATCGCTCGCTGGCTCAAGCAACCTACCCGCCCCCAACGCGGGCCGCGCCAATAGGGGCCTATTTGGTCTTGCTTCGGGTGGAGTTTACCGTGCCACGAACTGTTGCCAGTCGCGCGGTGCGCTCTTACCGCACCCTTTCACCCTTACCTGATCCCTTGCGGGCCATCGGCGGTCTGCTCTCTGTTGCACTGGTCGTAGGCTCACGCCCCCCAGGCGTTACCTGGCACCCTGCCCTGTGAAGCCCGGACTTTCCTCCCCTCCGCCCGTCTGTCCCGAGGGACACAACGACGAAGCAGCGATTGCCCAGCCAACTCCGAGGCGCGGATTATAGCCTTGCGATACGCACGGGGTAAACCGGCAATTCCCGTTTACAGCCATTTATCGCGCTTTGGTCCCCGTTTACAGGGTGAATGCTCGCCGGTTCGGGGGATTGCACAGGTCAGAAAAAAGTCTACTGGCCTATTTCATCGGCTCAATAGTGCTCGAGACCGTATTTATAGAGGGCATTCTTCTTCACGCCGTGGATCTCAGCGGTCAGGGCGGCCGCTTTTTTCAGTGGCAGCTCGGTTACCAGCAGCCCCAGAGTGCGGATCGCCTCGGCTGGCAGATCCTCTTCCTCTTTGGAAGCGCCAGCCACGACCAGCACGATCTCTCCGCGGCAGCGGTTGTCATCCTCGCCAAGCCAGGTCAGCATTTCGGACGCTGGCAGACCGTGGATCGACTCGAAGGTCTTGGTCAGCTCACGGCACACCACCACCTGACGCTCGCCGAGAATGCGAGCAATCGCTTCCACTGTATCCTGCACACGGCGCGGGGATTCGTAGAACACCAGCGAGCGGGTGTCTTCAATAACGGCTTGCAGGCGATCGTCACGTCCCTTGCTCTTGGCAGGCAGGAAGCCCTCAAAGGCAAATCGATCGGTGGGCAGACCGGCCGCGCTCAGGGCGGTGATGGCAGCACAGGGACCGGGCAGCGGCACCACCTTGACCCCGGCTTCACGACAGCGGGTGACCAAGTGATAACCGGGGTCGCTGATGAGCGGAGTGCCGGCATCGGAGACCAGCGCAACACTCTTGCCCTCTTTGATCCGACCGATCAGTACATCGGCCTTCTGCTGCTCGTTGTGATCGTGCAGGGCGAAGGTCGGCACCGAGATTTGGTAGTGGCTGAGCAGGATACCGGTATGACGGGTATCTTCGGCTGCCACCAGATCGACACTGCGTAAAATGTCCAATGCACGCTGGGTGATGTCCGCCAGATTGCCGATCGGAGTGGGGACTATATACAGGGTTGGGATGTCACTCATGGGATCTCCGAGTGCCCCGACAATTGTGTCGCCATATTGGCCCGTTTACACTATGGGGAACTTCAACACTGGTCGGGGAATGAACTTGAACCGGGTTACAAAGCAGCTAAGTGTATCACGACTCTTCGGCATCATACTCGCGGCAGTACTGCTCGCCGCCTGTGCGTCGGAGCCCAATCAACCGTCAGGGCCGTCAGGCATGCCCTCTGCGTTCTCCAATCTGACCAAGAATGCCCAGTGGTATCTTGAGCAGGTGGACCCGGCCAAGCCGGCTGAGGCCTTTACCTGGCAGATGCTGGCGGCACGCAGCTATCTGGCGCTGGGCCAGGCCAAACCGGCCTCGGCACTGTTCCAGCAATTGCAGAAGCAGGCCAAAGACCCCGCCCAGAAGGCGCAGTTGCAACTGCTGCAAGCCCATCTGTTGCTGGCACAAGGCCACGCCAATCAGGCGCTGATCCTGCTGGAAGGCAAACCCGAGGCGGTGCTGGATGCCGATACCCAGAAGGATTGGTATCGCCAGCGCGTGGTGCTGCAGCTCGACATCAACAACAAGTTTGGCGCAGCCAAGTCGTTGATTGCACTGGAGCCCTACCTCAATCAGAGCGAGCAGGCGACCAACCATCAGCAAATCTGGTCGTTGCTCAAAAGCATGACCCCCTCCACCCTGCAGGCGCTGGAAGAGGCTCCGGCCCCTGATGTGACCACCGGCTGGTTGCGACTGGCGGCACTGGTCAACGAGTTTGGCGCCCAGCCGAACCTGCTGGCCCGCCAGCTGGCAGGCTGGAAGCGCGACTTCCCCAACCATCCAGCCCAGAAGGATATGCCGGCAGGATTGGGCGATCTGGCTGCTACTGCCAGCACCTCGGTGCAACAGATCGCTGTGCTGCTGCCCCTCTCAGGCAATCTGGAGCCGCAGGGCGCCGCTATCCGTAACGGTATGCTGATGTCTTATAAGGAAAATCAGGGGCAATTCACCCTGAACTTCTACGACACCCAGAGCAAGTCGACCGGCGACCTTTACAAGCAGGCGATTCAGGAAGGGGCAGACATGATCATCGGTCCGCTGCTGAAAGACCGGGTCGAGGAGCTGCTCAAAGCCAATCCGACCGTGCCGGTACTGGCACTCAACGAGCTGGACAAGCCGGTCGTCAACGACACCACCTACTACTTCTCCCTCTCTGCTGCCGCAGATGCCGCACAGGCAGCCCAGTACCTCTACACCCAGGGCTACCGCAAACCGCTGCTAATCGCCGCCCAGGGGCGGATCGGTTACAGCAGTATCAAGGCGTTCGAGCAGAGCTGGGCCACCCTGAGCCAGGATAAGCCGGTCGTTGCCACCTTCGGTGCCCGCAACGAAGTACAGGGGATGGTCAAAAATGCCCTTAGCGGCCGCTCTACCGCCCGTGCTGGCGAGGTAGTGCAACTCTCTGATGCCGCACCGCGCAGCATCGATGCCGTTTATGTGGTGGCCAACAGCCTGGAAACCCGGATGATCAAGCCCTACGTGGATGTCTCGGTCAATCCGATGGGCAGCCTACCCATCTACACCAGCTCCCGTGGTTACGACAGCGCAGCCACCGAGGTCGCCTCCGAGCTCAATGGCATGCACATCGCAGATATGCCGCTGCTGCTAGGCGGCTACGAGAAACAGCGCGAGCAGATCGCCCTGCTCTGGCCGCAGACCCAGGGCGACCTGCTGCGTCTGTTTGCCATGGGCTACGATGCCGTCAGTCTGGCAGAAAACCTGCAGCAGATGCGCAAGGTAGGCGGCATGCAGCAGGCTGGCATGAGCGGTCAGCTGAGCGTGGATGCCCAGGGCAATATCGTGCGGATGCTGAGCTGGGGTACTTACCAGAATGGCAAACTGGTCGACGAGAACGCCGTTCAGCAACTGGAGGAGCCCTCCAATGAAGGAACTATGGAAACGGATGCGCCAGCAGTTGCCGAGCCTGTTCCCCTCACCAACGAGCAAGGGACAGCACTTTGAACAAGTCGCTGAACGCTGGTTGCAGGCTCAGGGCCTGCAACCGGTAGCTCGCAACTACCGCTGTCGTGGCGGTGAAATAGATCTCATCATGCACCAGGGCCAGACCCTGGTGTTTGTTGAGGTGCGCTACCGGGCCACCGGCAGCCATGGCGGGGCCGCCAGCTCGGTCACCCGCAGCAAACAGCACAAGATCATGCTGGCAGCGCGCCACTATTTGAAGCAACATGCCATCAACGAGGCCAATCAGGCCTGCCGATTCGATGTGATTGCGTTCGAGGGCGACCAGCCAGCCTGGATCCAGAACGCATTTTAAGAGGACCCTATGACTGACCGCATCAAAGAGAACTACACCGAAAGCATCCAGACCAAGATAGCCGCCGCCGAGGCGCTGCCGGATGCCATCCATACTGCAGCCCAGATGATCACCATCTGCCTGCTCAATGGCCACAAGGTGCTGGCATGCGGTAACGGTCCTTCTGCCGCACTGGCGCAGCTGTTTATCTCCGAGCTGGTCAACTGCTACGAGACTCAGCGCCCCTCCCTGCCCGGCATGGCCCTGACCCCGGACATGGCGACCATCAGCGCCATAGCCACCGATCACGGTTTTGAAGAGGTCTACGCCAAGCAGATCCGCGCGCTGGGCCAGCCTGGCGACATTCTGGTGGTCATCACCACCTCCGGCCACAGCCGCAGCCTGATCAAGGCCGCCGAGGCTGCCCTCTCCCGTGACATGACCATAGTGGTGCTGAGCGGGGGGGACGGTGGCGAAATGGCAGGTCTGCTCGGCCCGAACGATGTGGAGATCCGTGTTCCCTCCGCCCGTCGCCCTCGCATTCTGGAAGTGAACCTGTTGACCCTGCACTGCCTGTGTGATCTCATCGACCAGACACTTTTCCCGCAACAGGAAGATTGAAACCATGAAAAAGCACACTATCCTGCTCGGTCTGCTGGTTAGCACCCTGCTGCTGCAAGGCTGCGCAGCCTTGGTTGTTGGTGGCGCCGCAGGGACTGCCAAGGCCTCTGGCGATCGCCGAACCCTGGGCGCGCAGTGGGATGACCAGACCATCGAGCTGAAAGCGGCCAATCTGCTGGCCGACAACAAACCCCTCAGTGCAGCCAGCAAGATCAGCGTCTACAGCAACAATGGCCGCGTCCTGCTGGTCGGACAGACACCTTCTGACGTTTACAAGATTGAGGCGGGCAAAATTGTCAGTCGCATCGAAGGGGTGCGCCACGTCTACAACGAATTGCGCATCGGCCAACCTGCCAGTTTCACCACTCGCAGCAATGACTCCTGGATCACCTCCAAGGTGAAAGCCGACATGTTCGGCACCAAGAACTTCGACAGCACCAAGGTCAAGGTGGTCACCGAGAACGGCGAGGTGTTCCTGATTGGTCTGGTGACTCGCCAGGAGGGAGAGCAGGCAGTCAACATCGCCCGCCATGTCACCGGCGTGAAGCGCGTGATCAAGGCCTTCGAGTTCGCCCAGAACTAAGCCCGACCGCACATAAAAAAAAACGCAGCCAATCGGCTGCGTTTTTTATTTGATTACCTTCAGGGTCGGACGACCGCTTGGACGCGGCGGTTCCGGCTCAGGCTCCACCGGCGCTTCAGCCTGCTCAAGCCAGATATCGTAACCCGGCTCGGGCGGGAACATGGTGCCCACACCGTTCTCCCGGGCATGGATAGCCAACACTGCCGCCATCGGGATGTAAACCTGCTGGGAGACCCCGCCAAAACGGGCACTGAAGCTGATAGCCTCGTTATCCATGTGAAATTGCATCACGGCTCGGGGCGCGATGTTCAGTACAATTTGCCCGTCCTGAGCAAACTGCATCGGCACCATCACATGGGGAATGTTGACGTTGACCACCAGATGAGGGGTCAGATCGTTGTCCAGCAACCAGTCAAAGAATGCCCGTAACAAGTACGGGCGGCTCGGTGTCATTGTCGGTTCCATGCTCATACGCCAGCACGGATCTCGCGTTCGGCTTCGGTCAGGGAAGCCTGGAAGGACTCACGCTCGAACAGACGAACCATGTAGGCCTTCAGTTCTTTGGCGCCACGACCGGTCAGGTCGATGCCAAGGCTCGGCAGACGCCACAACAGCGGTGCCATGTAGCAATCCACCAGACCGAACTCTTCGCTCATGAAATAGGGCATTTCACCGAAGATCGGCGCGATGGCCAGCAGGTTGTCACGCAGTTCGTTGCGTGCAGCTTCAGCATCGGTACCGGCCATGATCTTGTCGGCCAGGGAGTACCAGTCCAGCTCAATGCGGTGCATCATCAGACGGCTGTTACCACGGGCAACCGGGTAAACAGGCATCAGGGGCGGATGCGGGAAGCGCTCGTCCAGATACTCCATGATGATGCGCGAGGTGTAGAGTGCCAGCTCACGATCAACCAAGGTCGGTACAGAGTTGTACGGGTTCAGCTCGGCCAGCTCATCCGGCAGATTGGCTGGATCAACCTGGCAGATATCCACGCTAACACCCTTCTCCGCCAGGACAATACGCACCTGATGGCTGAACATATCGTTGGCACCGGAAAACAGCGTCATTACCGAACGCTTATTGGCAGCTACAGCCATTGAACCCTCCCGTCATTAAAAAGCAGAAACGGCAATGAAGCATCTTGGTCTTCATTGCCGTGCATTATATTACCCGGATCTGGTCGCTTAGTGAACGTCGCGCCAGAATTCCTTCTTCAACAGCACAGTGAAGATGAAGAAGATCACGATGAAACCAAGCACCCAGAAGCCCATGCGTTCACGCTCCTGTTGTACCGGTTCAGCCGAGTAGACCAAGAAGTTTACCAGATCCAGTACCGTCTGATCATACTCTTCGTCATCCATTTCACCATTACCGTCAGATTTGATGCTGACAACCTGCTGGGTTTCCACTCCGTCGACCGTGTGAGTAGCGAACTCGGCACGGGGGGTTCCCTGCAACGGCTCCAGCACATGGGGCATGCCCACGGACGGGAACACGGCGTTGTTCACCCCGAACGGACGGGTCTCATCCACGTAGAAGGAGCGCAGATAGGTGTAGATCCAGTCTGCACCGCGCACCCGGGCAACCAGAGTAAGATCGGGGGGCGGCGCACCAAACCACTTGGCGGCATCCTTCTCCGAGACCGAGTTTTCCATCAGGTCACCAATCTTGGCACCGTTGACGATCAGATTGTCAGCCATCAGATCGACCGGGATCCCCAGATCCTCTGCCACCCGGTTGTAACGCTGGTACTGGGTGCTGTGGCAACCAAAGCAGTAGTTCATGAAGGTGGCTGCGCCACGCTGCAGAGAAGCCTTGTCGCTCAGGTCATAGTTGGCCTTGTCCAGATGCACGGCTCCGGCATTGGCAAACACCAGTGACGGCAGCAGGGTCAGCACTGCAAATATTATTCTTTTCATTTAAATGTCACCCTCTCCGGCAGCGGCTTGGTGCTTTCATTCTTGCTATAGAAGAACAGCAGGACGAAGAACCCGAAATAACCCAAGGTACAAATTTGGGCAATCAGCGTCAGAGTCGGCGTCGACGGCAGCACCCCGAGGATCCCCAGAATAACAAAGCACACCACAAACTGGGCAATGTTCAGCTTGTGCAGCTTGCTACGATAGCGCACCGAGCGCACCTTGCAACGATCCAGCCACGGCAGCAGGAACAGCACCACGATGGAGAGACCCATCATGATGACGCCAAGCAGCTTGTCCGGCACCGCCCGCAAAATGGCGTAGAACGGCGTGAAGTACCACACAGGCGCGATGTGAGCAGGAGTCTTCAGGCCGTTGGCCACTTCAAAGTTCGGCTTCTCGAGGAAGTAACCCCACATATCCGGCTTGAAGAAAATGATGGCGCAGAAGAAGAACAGGAAGCCAGCCACACCGATCATATCCTTGACGGTGAAGTAAGGGTGGAACGCCACCGCATCCAGCGGCCAGCCGTTTTCGTCCTTGTGCTTCTTGATGTCGATACCGTCCGGGTTGTTGGAGCCTACTTCGTGCAGCGCCAGAATGTGCATGGCAACCAGCATCACCAGCACCAGCGGCAACGCGATGACGTGCAGCGCAAAGAAGCGGTTAAGGGTCGCACCGGAAATCACGTAGTCACCGCGGATCCACAGGGTCAAATCGTCACCGATGACCGGAATGGCGCCAAACAGCGAGATGATAACCTGAGCACCCCAGAATGACATCTGGCCCCAGGGCAACAAGTAGCCCATAAAGGCTTCCGCCATCAGCACTAGGAAGATCAGCATGCCGAAGATCCACAGCAGCTCACGAGGCTTCTGATAAGAGCCATAGATCATGCCGCGGAACATGTGCATGTAGACCACAATGAAGAATGCAGACGCACCGGTTGAGTGCATGTAACGCAGCAACCAGCCGTACTCCACATCGCGCATGATGTACTCCACGGAGGCAAACGCACCTTCCGCGGAGGGGTTGTAGTTCATGGTCAGCCAGATACCGGTGATGATCTGATTGACCAGCACCAGCATGGCCAGCGAGCCGAAGAAGTACCAGAAGTTCAGGTTCTTCGGTGCCGGATACTTGGCCATGTGGTCGTTGTACATGGCCGTGAGCGGGAATCGATAATCGATCCAGCCCATCAGTTTACTCAACATGGTCAGGCCTCCTTGCCATCGGCACCGACCTGGATGGTGGTGTCATTAATGAATTGATAGGGCGGAATGACCAGGTTCAGCGGTGCAGGCACCCCCTGGAACACACGGCCGGCCATGTCGAACTTGGAGCCATGGCACGGGCAGAAGAAGCCGGACGTAACGCCCTGCACCTGCTCGCCAAAGCTATCAGGCAGATAGGAAGGTGAACACCCCAAGTGGGTGCAAATACCGACCGCGACAAAAATTTCGGGCTTGATCGATCTGTACCCGTTATGGGCATAGTCAGGCTGCTGCGGCTCTTCAGATGAGGGATCCCGCAGCTTGTCATCATGCGCGGCCAAGGCATCCAGCGTCTGTTTGGTGCGTTTCACCACCCAGACAGGCTTGCCTCGCCACTCGACACGGATGAGCTGACCCGGTTCCAACTTGCTGATATCGACTTCAACCGGCGCACCGGCTGCTTTGGCCTTGGCGCTCGGATTCCATGACTTTATAAACGGCACTGCGGTAAACGCAGCTCCTACCCCACCAACGGCAACCGTTGACCAGGTAAGAAATCTGCGGCGACCGGTATCAACTGGCGCATTGCTCATCCAAAAACTCTCCCATGTGGACTCCGCACATTCTTATAGTGTCCCTGTTCCCCATTTTTCCCGTGACAACAGCGGCGGAAGCTGGATTTACAATTGCCACAGAAAACAGGGGAAATTTTAAAGAAAAGATAACAACTTGACAAGAAAGAGCGGTGAGCAATGAAAACAATAAAGAAACAATTTTTTGTCTTTTGTGACGCGTGGTTAGCATTGATGTCGGTAATATTACCAATAAAAAAAGCCTGGCAACCGCCAGGCTTTTTTGACACTCGAAAGAGTGAGTACCAAAAGCGAATTAACGCTTGGAGTACTGCGGACGCTTACGAGCTTTGTGCAGACCAACTTTCTTACGCTCAACCTTACGGGCATCACGAGTAACAAAGCCAGCTTTACGCAGTTCGGAACGCAGGGTTTCGTCGTACTGCATCAGAGCACGAGTGATACCGTGGCGGATCGCACCAGCTTGACCGGAGATGCCACCACCGTTAACGGTGATGTACAGGTCCAGTTTCTCGGTCATCTCAACCAGTTCCAGCGGCTGACGAACTACCATGCGGGCAGTCGGACGGCCGAAGTACTGCTCCAGAGAGCGCTGGTTGATTACGATCTTGCCGCTACCCGCTTTGATAAATACGCGAGCAGTGGAGCTTTTGCGACGGCCGGTACCGTAGTATTGATTTTCTGCCATGTTGCCAGTTCCCGATTAGATATCCAGTACTTGAGGTTGCTGAGCAGCATGAGCATGCTCGGCGCCTGCGTAAACTTTCAGTTTACGGAACATGGCACGGCCCAGAGGACCTTTCGGCAGCATGCCTTTGACGGCTGCTTCGATTACCATTTCCGGTTTACGCTGAATCAGCTTGTCGAAGCTGATTGACTTGATACCACCCGGGAAACCGGAGTGAGCGTGGTACATTTTGTCGGTAAATTTCTTACCGGTTACGTGTACCTTCTCAGCGTTTACAACGATGATGTAATCACCGGTGTCAACGTGCGGAGTGTACTCAGCTTTGTGCTTACCACGCAGACGAGCAGCGATCTCGGTTGCGATACGACCCAGAGTTTTACCTTCTGCGTCCACAATGTACCAGTCACGTTTTACGGTTTCTGGCTTGGCAACGAAAGTTTTCATTAAGTTAAACCCAATTACCTGTTACAGACCCAATTGCTTATGGGGGCTCTCCCACAAACAACAAACGATGGCCTACCTGTACCCCTTCGAATACAAGTAAAGCTTAAAGTGTTGCTGTCTTATCGACAGCTGTAACGTGGGCCGGGCGATTATAAGTGAAGTTGCCTTAAATATCACCTGCTAATTTCACTGCCATGAAACCAGCAAATGTCGCCCGGCCCTACCTGCCGCAGATGCCCATCCGACTGGCAGGCGCGGTATTGTGACTAAGGAAGGTGCACTCTGGCAAGGTATTCGTGCGATTGCATTTCCTGAAGCCGCGAAAGACAGCGTTTGAATTCGAAATTCAGCAGCCCTTCGCCGTAAAGTTCTGTCATGGGAACCGCCGCCGACATGATGAGTTTGACGTGCCGTTCGTAAAACTCATCAACCATGGCAATGAAGCGACGAGCCGCGTCATCCGTGCCTGTACCCATTGGCTGCACATTGGCCAGCAGAACGGTATGGAACAGTCTGGCCAGCTCGATATAGTCGTTCTGGGAGCGGGGAGTACAGCAAAGTTGCTCAAACTCCATATAGAGCACCCCTTCCCCCATCCCGAGCGACGTCAGCTGACGATGATTGACCTCGAACGTCCCCTCGTAAGCCGTGTGTCCGCCGGTTAATTGCTGAAAATAGTGGTCAAGATTGGCTTTTGCCTGCAAATCCAGCGGGCAGTGATAAATCTCGGCTTGTTCTAGCGTACGCAGGCGATAGTCGATACCACCATCCACGTTAAGTACCTCACAATGGCGCTCGATCAGCTCGATAGCAGGCAGAAAACGGGCTCGCTGCAACCCGTTGCGATAAAGATCATGCGGTGGAATATTTGAAGTGGCGACCAGCACGACACCGTGACCAAACAGCTCCTGAAACAGCGTGCCCAACAACATGGCATCGGTGATGTCGGAGACAAAAAATTCGTCGAAACAGATGATGTCTGTTTCACTGGCAAGCTTGCTGGCCACCAGCTTGAGGGGGTCGGACTGCCCGCTCAGCCCCTGCAGCTCATCGTGAATGCGGTGCATGAAGCGGTGGAAATGGCTGCGCATCTTGCGCGTCCCAGGCAGGCTGTCGAAAAAAGTATCCATCAGCCAGGTCTTGCCTCGGCCCACTCCGCCCCACATATAGATACCGAGGACAGGCTCCGGCGGCTTGGGCTTTTGCAGCCAACCCAGCAGCCCTCGAGATCTGGTCGGAGTCGGGCGCCGTAGCAAATCCTGATACAGTCGCTCCAGCCTGCTAATGGCCATCCCCTGCGCGGGGTCGGCCACAAAGCCGGGGCGCAGCAGATCCTGCTGGTATTTTTGCTGCGGTGTCATCCTTGAGCGCCTCTCCAAGTCCCTGAATCGAGGACAAAATGGTATCACGGCCTCAGGACGCACGGTATAGTGCCATCAAGGCATGGCGGTTATGACGACCGCATAAACCCACTCTGTTTTAGCTGTAACAAGGAGCATCTATGAGTCTGTTAACTGGGATCCTGCTGGCTGTCGCGGCCTTGATTATCGGTGTCGTTCTCGGCCGTTTTTCGGTGCGTAGCCGCGATGCTGGCCGTCTCGAACAGGAACTGAAGAAGGCCCACAAGGAGCTCGAGAGTTATCAGGGCCAGATCAACACCCACTTCGCCGACAGCGCCGCCCTGATGGAGCAACTGGCCGAGCAGTATCAGACCCTCTATCGCCACATGGCCGAGCAGAGCAAATTCCTGGCCAAGGCGCAGGAACCGCTGTTCCGCGAGTCATTGGTAGAAGAAGCCCCAGCCAATGTGGCAGAAGAGCCGGGCGTTCCGCCTCGCGACTATGCTGGCGCCTCTTCCGGACTGCTCAAGCAACCAAACTAGTTCCTCGCGGAACTAATTGGCCAGTCCCGTGGTCTGACCTTGACGATTGCAATGCAACTTTTTCTGGGAGCTGTTTTTCATATGCGTAAACCTCTTTCCATGCTCAGTGTGCTAGCCCTCAGTGTCGGTATCGCCATGTCTGCGGCCCCTGCTCAGGCTGCACTGCCTTCCCTGTTAGGTTCAAATCAGGAGATGCCAAGCCTGGCGCCTGTTCTCGAACAGGTCACCCCGGCGGTGGTCAATATCTCGGTTTCTGGCAAAAAAATTACCCGTCAGCGTCTGCCGGAACAGTTCAAGTTCTTCTTCGGCCCCAACATGCCCGATGAACAGGTGAGCGAGCAGCCATTCCAGGCGCTCGGCTCCGGTGTCATCGTCGATGCCAAGAAGGGTTACGTGATCACCAACGCCCACGTGGTTCACGAGGCGGACGAGATCAAGGTCAACCTGAAGGATGGTCGTGAATATGCGGCCAAGAAGATTGGTGAAGACAAGCAGTCCGACATCGCTCTGCTGCAAATCAAGGCCGAGGATCTGGTGCAGATCAAGTTCGCCGACTCAGATGAGCTGCGGGTGGGTGACTATGCGCTGGCCATCGGCAACCCGTTTGGTCTGGGTCAGACCGTCACCTCCGGTATTGTCAGTGCGCTGGGTCGCAGCGGCCTCAACATCGAGAATCTGGAGAACTTCATCCAGACCGATGCGGCCATCAACTCCGGTAACTCCGGCGGCGCCCTGCTCAACCTGCGTGGCGAGCTGATCGGTATCAACACCGCGATTCTGGGCCCGAATGGCGGCAACATCGGCATCGGCTTTGCCATCCCCTCCAACATGGTGCGGGATCTGACCGAGCAGATCGTCAAGTACGGTGAAGTGCGTCGCGGCCAGCTGGGTATTACCGGCACCGAGCTCACCTCCGACATCGCCAAAACCTTCGGCTACAACAAGAAGGATGGTGCCTTCGTCAATCAGGTCATGCCTGATTCGGCGGCCGACAAGGCGGGCATCAAGGCCGGCGATATCATTGTCAGCATCGATGGCAAACCGGTTCGCTCCTTCGGCGAGCTGCGTGCCAAGATCGCCACCATGGGCGCTGGCAAGCAGGTCGAACTGGGGCTGATCCGCGATGGCAAGTCACAAACTGCCAAGGTGACCCTGAAGCAGGCCGATGACAGCGAAGTACGCGCCAGCGCGCTGCATCCGGCACTGGAAGGGGCCAAGCTGAGCACCACTACCGACCCGGTCTCCGGTGTCGCGGTGGCCGATATTGATCCTCGCTCTCCGGCAGCGGCTTCCGGTCTGCAGAAGGGTGACATCATCATCGGGGTCAACCGCCTGCGCATCAACACCCTGGGCGAGCTGACCAAGGCGCTCAAGAACAAGCCTGACGTGCTGGCGCTCAACATCCAGCGCGGCGACTCCTCGCTCTATCTGGTGATCCGCTAACGCTCAAGTTGTTCGCCAGCCCATCCATCACCCGCGGCCTTCACCGCGGGTGATTTTTATCCATCGATAGTGTTATTCTCTGCGCGCAGCCTGTACGGATGAGAATGACATGAAAATCCCCCCTTTAGTCAGTTACTTGGGCAAGTCTGTCGGTTTTGGATTGACCGTCGCGGCGCTGCTGTTGCTGCTGTTTCCCCATTTTCGCGGTGGTGCCCAACTGCCCGGCATCATCAGCAATGCCCGTGAACTGAGTTTCTCCTATGCCGCCCATCGGGCAGGCCCTGCCGTCGTCAACATCTACACCCGCAGCTTTGCCCCCAATCAGGGCAATCAGGGGGAACTGCGCCCGCAAGGGCTGGGTTCCGGCGTCATCATGAATCAGCGCGGCTATGTGCTGACCAACTACCATGTCATCGCCGATGCCGACCAGATCATCGTTGCGTTGCAGGATGGTCGGGTCTTCAGTGCCGAGCTGGTCGGAACCGATCAGCTCACCGACCTCGCCGTGCTCTATATCGAGTCAGACAACCTGCCGGTGATCCCTCAGGATCCCGAGCGACTGCCAGAAGTGGGGGATGTGGTGCTCGCCATCGGCAACCCCTACAACGTCGGCCAGACCATCACCCAGGGCATTATCAGCGCGACCGGCCGTACCGGCCTCTCCAGCATGGGGCCCGACAGCAATGGCCGTCAGGATCTGCTGCAGACCGATGCCGCCATCAACGAGGGCAACTCGGGGGGAGCACTGGTCAACGGCCGTGGCGATCTGGTGGGTATCAACACCGCTACCTATCACCTCAACGGCAATCAGGAGAGCTACGGCATCAGCTTCGCCATCCCCTACCGGCTGGCAAAACGGATCATGGATGAACTGATCGCCAACGGCCGGGTGATCCGCGGCTACCTCGGGATCTCCAGCGTCGAGATCAACCCCATAGTCGCGCGGATGATGAACCTCGGCGACCTGCGTGGTCTGGTGGTGGAGAGTCTGGATCCCAACGGCCCGGCGGCCAAAGGTGGTTTGCAGCGAGGGGATGTGCTGCTCAAGATCAACGGAGAGGCCATCAGTGGCGTACGCAGCGCCATGGACAAGATTGTCGAAAGCCGCCCCGGCACCAAGCTGACCATCTCGGTATTCCGCTCCGGCAAACCGCTGGAAGTGGTGGTCACCATAGAAGAAGACCTGCGCTATCAGCAGAGAACAGCCAGCTCGAGCGCCGCATCGGCCAGCTAGCGTCACTCCTTGTTATGAGAAGGGCGGGAAACCGCCCTTTTCCATATCTGCCCTCTCGGCAACGTCTCTTACCGTGAGATGACTCACAGTTTCCCGCAACGCTTGCCCTGCCCCCGCCCCCCGATTTGTGCGCTACCGATCACACAAAACCGGTCCCAATAAGCACTCTTTTTTACCTTTTCAGTATCCAAACGATTACTTCGGGGCCATTTCCTCAGGAATTTCCGCTTCGAATCGGAAAAACACTGCCTCCTCCACATCGACGCGCAGGCTTAGGGTAACGCCATACCTTCTGCCAGCCTTGGAGAGCAGACATTGCAAACAGAGACTCACGACCAGACCCTGACCCCGAACAGCCCGGAGTTGCTGCGCCAGACCGATCATATCCTCGCGCGCATTTATCCCCTGCTGGCCGAACAGGGCATCATCCCCAACGAGGTACAACGGCAGATGCTGGCCTCCCATGTCAAAGCCATGGTGTGGCGCTCCCACAGCGGCGAGCCCCTGCCAGAGGTTGACCTCAGCCTGTTTGAAGAGATCTCCCCCCTCTCACTGCGTCTCGCCGAACAGGTCGTCAGCTGGCTGGATCAGCTTGCTTATGAGGAGGCACATCTCTTGTCCGTCCATTTTGAAGTCGCCAAAGAAAACGAACTCAGCTCGGTGCAGAACCCGTAACTCAAGGAGAAATCGATATGACAACCATCAAACTCGTGATTGGAGACCGTCTCGGCAAGGGTCAGAAAGTGGGCGCAGGCGCGGAAGCCGCCGGAGCCAACGTGACCATCATCCCAGGCATGGCCGCTGACATGAAGCTCGGCGATGTGATGAACAAGGAACAGGCGGATCTCGGCATCTCCTTCTGCGGCAGCGGCGGCGCCGGGGCGATCACCGCCCAGACCAAATACGGCTACAAGTGCCGCTACGGCATGCGCTCTGTTGAAGAGGGCGTCACCGCCATCAACGAAGGGTGCGTGGTGCTGGGCTTCGGTTTCATGGACAAGGAAGAGTTGGGCCAGAAGCTGGTCGAAGCCTTCGCCAAGAAGCACGGACGCGTCTGATGAAAGAGAACTTCACCACCCAGGTCATCGTCAACGGCAAGGGGACGACACGCCAGCAGGCGTTTGCCTCCGCCCTCAGCCAGGTGCAACCCACACTGCTCAAGGACAACCAGCAGGTACTGCTGCGCATTGAGCCGGTCGATGTACAGGTGCTCAAAGCCGAGGAGTCGGTCCGGGTGGAGAAGTTCCTGTTCTTCTTCCTGCCGCGCCAGCGCCGCGAATACCGCGTCCAGCTGGAGATCACGGTTCAGGTCACCAGTCTGGATGTCGCCAAGGTGACATTCACCCAGGTGTGATGCCTGCGCAGGCACAACCCCACAAGAAGGATACGTTGGATGTTTCTAATCATTTTTATCAAGTCACTCATCATTGGCGGCCTGGTTGGCGTCGGGGTGGGGGCCGGCGCGGCGCGGATGTTCCACGCCCCGACCGTACAGGGCATGGGTGCCTTCCGCACCCTGGGCGAACTTAACTCCTGCGAAGGGGATCCCGCTTCCCACTTCTCGTTTGGTCTGGGCTTCTTCTTCAACGCCTGGGCCTCGACTGTGGCGGCAGGCGCCTTCACCCAGGATGTGGATCACCGCATCATCCCGCACTGGGCCACGGCGGCACTGCTGTTCAAAAATCGGGATCTCGCCACCACCCTGCACGACCCGAAAAAGATGGCCATCGCCGGCGGCATCATAGGTGCCATCGTGGTTGCCTTCCTCAACAGCACGGCCGCAGCCGTCCCTGCAGCATTGCAGGTCACTGCGGTCAAGGTGCTGGTACCGGCCGCCAACCTGCTGGTCAACACCGTTATGCCGGTGATCTTCTGGCTGGCCGCCATCGAGGCGGGCAAGAAATCCGGTTTCTGGGCCACCATCTTCGGCGGTCTGGCACAGCTCATCATGGGCAACGCGGTACCGGGTCTGGTGCTCGGCATCCTGATCGGCAAGGGTGTGGAAGAGAGCGGTTGGAACCATGTCACCAAGGTGATGATGGCAGCCATCGTCCTGCTGTTCGTGCTGAGCGGCTTCTTCCGCGGCTTCGACATGAAACTGATTGAATCCTTCCATATGGGCGTCCCCCTGTGGCTGGAAAACGTCCATAACCTGCTGAGCGGCAAATAAGGGGTCACACCATGGATGAGAAACTGAAAAACAACTTCTGGTATGCCGACTGGTCATTCCCTATCTTCGTCGGCCTGCTCTCGGCCGGGGTCTTTGCTGGTACCCACATGTTCTATCTGTACGGGGTCGGTGCCTTCAACGAGGTAGCCTTCGTCGCCATGCTGAAAGCCGGAATGGACACGGGTGCCTACGGCGCGGTAGCCGCGTTCGGTGCCAGCTTCCTGTTCGCCCGCATCATCGAGGGATCCCTGGTGGGGATCCTGGATATCGGCGGTGCCATCCAGACCGGGGTCGGACTGGGCGTTCCCGCCCTGCTGTTGGGGGCCGGCATCGTCTATCCGGTGGAGAACTTCGGTGCCTCGCTGGCAACAGGCATGGGGATTGGTCTGGCCATCGGCTACGTCATCATTCTGGCGCGCAAGTTCACCATCAACCAGAGCAACTCCACTTATGGTGCTGACGTGATGATGGGTGCTGGCAACAGCTCTGGCCGCTTCCTCGGCCCCCTCATCATCCTCTCCGCCATGGGCGCCTCCATTCCCATCGGTATCGGTTCCCTGCTGGGTGCGCTGCTGTTCTACGTGTGGGGCAAGCCCATCACCGGCGGTGCCATTCTGGGAGCCATGCTGCTGGGTACCTTCTTCCCGGTCGCCCTTGTGTAAGTACCAGCCGCCCTGCGGGGCGGCTCGCCAGAGGTTCTCAGCATGTACGACATCATCATCAAAGCGGGGCGCCAGGGAGATGGCCAGCTCGTCGATATCGCCATCAGGGAGGGCAAAATCGCCGCCATCGGCTCCCTGCCGGGGACGGCAGCGGCGCGGCAGATCCTGGATCTCGGCGGCCAGGTGCATGTGAGCGCAGGCTGGATCGACGGCCACACCCACTGCTACCCCGCCTCCCCTATCTATCACGATGAGCCGGACAAGGTCGGGGTCGAATCAGGCGTCACCACCGTCATCGACGCCGGCAGCACCGGGGCCGACGATGTGGATGACTTCCAGCAGATCGCTGCGGGCTGCAAGACCCGGGTACATGCCCTGCTCAACATCTCCCGTATCGGTCTGCTGCGCCAGAACGAGCTGGCGGATAGCCGGGACCTCGATATGGATCTCGCCTCGGCAGCCATTCGCCGCCACCCCGACTTTATTGTCGGCATCAAGGCGCGGATGAGCGGCAGCGTGGTCGGAGAAAACGGTCTGCAACCGCTGCGCATGGCCAAGGCGCTGCAACAGACCCACGGCCAGCTACCGCTGATGGTGCACGTGGGTAACACACCGCCGGATCTGGACGAGATCGTCGCCCTGCTGGGGGATGGCGATCTGCTGACCCACTGCTTCAACGGCAAACCGAACCGCATCCTGACTCCGGCTGGCGAGCTGCGGGTCGCGGTGCGCGAGGCGATGAAACGGGGCCTGTTGCTCGACATCGGCCACGGCGGCGCCAGCTTCAGCTTCGAGGTGGCGGAGCTGGCTATCCGACAGGGGATCCTGCCCCGCACCATCAGCTCCGACATCTACTGCAAGAACCGCATCAAGGGGCCGGTCTACAGTCTGGCCCACGTGATGTCGAAGTTTCTCGCCATCGGCATGACGCTGGAGCAGGTGATTGCCTGCGTCACCCATCAGGCCGCCGATGCCCTGCGCCTTTCCGGCAAGGGGCGGCTCGAGGTGGGCGCCGATGCCGATCTGACCCTGTTCGAGGTCACCAGCGGCCCGACCCTGTTTATGGATACCGAAGCCCAGTCCCGCAGCGGTGACCAACAACTGCAACCTCTCGCCGCCCTGGTCGGTGGCGAACTGGTTCTGACTCACTATGGGAAATCACACCATGCCTTCTGTTTATGAGAAATATCAGCTCAAACCGGTGATCAACGCCTCCGGGCGCATGACCATTCTCGGCGTCTCCACCCCCGAGCAGGAGGTGGTCGATGCGGTCAATTTTGGCCTGGGCCACTACTTCGAGATCAAGGATCTGGTCAACAAGACCGGCGCCTATCTGGCTGGTTTACTGGATGTGGAAGATGCGGTGGTGGTCTCCTGCGCCAGTGCCGGCATCGCCCAGTCAGTCGCCGCCATGATAGTACGCGGCGATCCCTACCGCCTCGAGCACCTGCATGCCCATCACCATGAGGTGCCGAGTGAAATCGTGCTGCCCAAGGGGCATAACGTCAACTTCGGCGCCCCGGTCGGTACCATGGTCAATCTGGGTGGCGGCAAAGTAGTGGAAGCCGGTTACGCCAACGAGTGCTCCCCTTCCCAGCTGGCAGCCGCCATCAATGCCAACACCGCTGCGATCCTCTATATCAAGTCCCACCACTGCGTGCAGAAGAGCATTCTGTCGGTGGCAGAGGCCGCCGAGGTCGCCAAGACCCACGGGCTCCCGCTCATCGTCGATGCGGCTGCCGAAGAGGATCTGCGCCTCTACTACAACCAGGGAGCGGATCTGGTCATCTACAGCGGCGCCAAGGCCATTGAAGGCCCCACCAGCGGGCTGGTAGTTGGCAAGCGTCAGTACGTGGAGTGGGTCAAGCAGCAAGCCAATGGCATCGGTCGCGCCATGAAGGTGGGCAAGGAGGGGATCCTCGGCCTGACCCACGCCATCGAGCGCTACCTGGCCAAAGAGAAGGAGAGCGGCGCCGCCATGGTCGCCAAGATGACCCCCTTCATCGAGCGCCTCAACCAGTTGCCCGGCGTCAGCGCCAAGGTGGTGTGGGACAGCGCGGGGCGCGACATCGCCCGTACCGACATCGCCTTCGACCACCAGCAGATCGGCATGACCACAGTGCAGATCGTCACCCGTCTGCAGCAGGGCACGCCTGCCATCTACTGCCGCGGCTACAAGGCCAACGAGGGGCACATCGAGATCGATGTGCGCAGCGTCACCGTGCCCCAGCTCGACCAAATCCACACCGCCATTGCCAACCTCGTTCAGGAGAATCGCTGATGTCCCTTACCCCCAACTACTACCGTGATCGGGTCTGTCTCAACGTATTGGCTGGATCCAAGGAGAATGCCGTCGAGGTGTACGACGCAGCCGAAGGCCACGTGCTGGTCGGTGTGCTCTCCAAAAACTACCCGGATATTCCCTCCGCAGTTGCCGATATGAAGGAGTACGCCAAGCTTATCGACAACGCCCTCTCCATCGGGCTGGGCGCCGGCGATCCGCGCCAATCCGCCATGGTGGCCGAACTGGCCTGCCAGCTGCAGCCCCAACACGTCAATCAGGTGTTCACCGGTGTCGGCGCCAGCCGGGCGCTGCTCGGTCAGTCAGAGACACTGATCAACGGCCTGATCTCCCCTACCGGCATGCCGGGCATGGTGAAGATCTCCACCGGCCCGCTCAGCGCCGGGCAGCCGGATGGCATCGTGCCCATCGATACCGCCATCGCCCTGCTCAAGGACATGGGCGGCAGCTCGGTCAAGTTCTTCCCCATGGGTGGGCTGGCCTGCCGCGACGAGTATCAGGCAGTTGCCGAGGCTTGTGCCCGCCACGGCTTCTGGCTGGAGCCCACCGGCGGCATCGATCTGGAGAACTTCGAGGAGATAGTGCGGATTGCGCTGGATGCCGGAGTCGAGAAGGTGATCCCGCACGTCTACAGCTCCATCATCGACAGCGCGAGCGGGCACACTCGCCCCGAGGATGTGCGCACTCTGCTGGCCATAGTGAAACGACTGTTGGCCTGATGGCAGTCACGGGCGCCGGTTTAATCACTGACCGGTGCCTGGCTTGTTGATGACCCACTTGTTAACATCGACCCTTTATCTCGCAACAGGAGTCTTGCATACCCCCTATGATCAAGCTGCCACACCCCAGGCTCCATCAACTGCTGATCCAGCTCCATGCCGAACCACTGCCACAGGAGGAACTGGCTCGCCGCCTCAATGTCTCCACTCGCACGGTGCGCACCGATGTGGCGACCCTCAACGAACTGATTGCCACGCACGGCGCTCACCTGATCCACCAACGTGGCAGCGGCTACCAGCTCAAGATCTACAATCAGGGACTGTTCGACGCCCTGCTGGCTGCCCAGGGTCAGGATAGCGGCCTGCCACGCACCAGCCGCGAGCGGGTTCTGCACCTGCAGATCCTGCTATTGACGGCAGAGCAGGGGATCAAGCTCGATGAGCTGGCTGATACCTGGTATCTGAGCCGGGCGGCACTGCAGGGGGATATGGCGGAAGTCCGCGAGCAGCTCAGCCACTTCAGGCTCAGCGTTGAGAGCAAACCCCGCCTGGGGATGCGCATTCAGGGGGAGGAGACGGCGATCCGGGCCTGTTTGACCCAACTGCTCTATCAGGAGTTGCTGCACAACAACCAGTTGCAAACCCTGCTACCCAACCTCTGCCCCAGCAAGACGATGGAGGTAGTGGGCAATCATATCCATGCCCAGCTTGCCCGACATCAGCTGCGTCTCGCTGACGAGAGCCTGCAGCAGCTCACCATCTACTGCGCCGTTGCCCTGCTGCGTCAGGCATCCGGTCACGAGTTGCGCCACTTCGCCAGCGAGGATCTGACTCTGCCGCTGCTGGCAGTATCTCGCGATATATATGCGGTATTGCCAACCTTGATACCCCCCGTAGAGGACGAGATCGCCGGTCTCGCTATCCAGATCCAGGCGCGCCTGATTGCCGATACTCCCCAGCTCAGCCCGGCAATGGCCGCCGAGAGCGAGCAGTTGGTGGAGCATCTGCTGACCTACATTCATCAACACTACCCTTACGACCTGCGAGGCGACCAACAGCTGCGGGCCGACCTGCAAACCCATATCAGCGCCATGCTGCTACGGGTCAAATACCAGATTGGCAACCACAACCCGCTGGCAGATCATATCAAGCAGTACTACCCCCTCGCCTACGACATCACGCTGGCGGCCATTTCGGAGTGGATCAAGCAGACCCCCTACCGACTGACCCATCACGAGATCGGCTATCTGGTGATCCATATCGGGGTCGGGCTGGAGCGCCATTACGACATCGGCTATACCCGCCGCCCGCAGGCGCTATTGCTTTGCGATGCGGGCAACGCCACCTTCCGGGTGCTGGAAGCACGCATCAAGCGGGAGTATCCCCAGTTGCAGCTGACCACGCTTGAGTCGGTGCGGGATTACGAAGGTCTGGCGCAGATCGCGCAGGACTTTGTCATCAGTACCGTCAAGGTGAACGAAAAAAACGCCCCCGTGGTACTCGTTGCCCCCTTCCCGACCCAATACCAGCTGGAGCAGCTTGGCAAGCTGGTGCTGATCGACCGCACCCGCCCCTACATGCTCGACAAATATTTCGATGCCGACCACTTCATGGTGGTCACAGAACCCCTTACCCAGGCCGAACTGTTTGCCCGCATCTGTGATCAGCTGGAGGCGGAAGATCTGGTGGAGAGCGGCTTCAGAGCCTCACTGCAGGAGCGGGAGCGGATCGTATCCACCATGTTGGGAGAAGGGATCGCCCTGCCCCACTCCCTCGGTCTGCTGGCGCGCCGCACTCTGGTTTACACCGTGCTGGCCCCGCAGGGGATTGACTGGGGGAATGGTGAAATCGCGACGCTCATCTTCGTGCTGGCCATCAGCAAGGCCGACTACGAGGAGGCGATGGGTCTCTACGACCTGTTTCTGGCACTGATGAACGAAAAAGCCAGCAGGAATCTGCTGGCTTGTCAGGATTTTGCCAGCTTCAAAGCACTGGCGCGTACCGGTTCATAACATAAAACGAGGAGTGACTACTCCTCGTTGAAGCCGGAGGTGAACAGCTCCACCACGGCGGCCAGGGCCTCGACCTCTTCGGGCCCCTCAACCTGTACTTCCACCTGCCGCCCTTGCGCCGAATCCAGCATCAGCAGGCCGATGATGCTGTCAGCATCGGCCTCCACACCATCTTCATTGCGCAGCAGCACGTGAGCATCGAAACCCTGCACCAGCTCGAACAGCATCATGGCTGGTCTGGCATGAATACCCAGTTTGTTTTTCACTTCAACCGAGGCGGAAACAGTCATCGGGTCGTCCTATTGGTCCGTCAGGATTGGGAGGCACTCTTGTCGAGTGTGCGGTGGCGGATCTGCACGTTCTTGCCAAGCAAACGGAATGCACTGGCCAGCCGCTCTGCAATAAAGACCGAGCGGTGCTGACCACCCGTGCAACCGATGCCGACCGTGAGGTAGCTGCGATTGTTGCGCTCCAGATGGGGCAACCAGGTCGCCAGCATGTTTTCGATCTGCTGGGTAAACAGCATCACGTCAGCCTGCGCCGAGAGGTAGTTGGCGACCGGCTCATCCTTGCCGGTGAAGGGCTTGAGCTCGGGGATCCAGTGCGGGTTAGGCAGGAAGCGGGCATCGAACACGAAGTCGGCATCCTTGGGAATGCCGTACTTGAAGCCGAACGACTCGAACACCAGCACCAGCTCGTTCTCTTTCTTGCCGAGTACCCGGGTTTTGATGAGCTCGCTCAGGTCGTGAATGCTGAGGGTGGTGGTGTCGATACGCAGGTCAGCAGTCGAGGAGAGTGGCGCCAGCAGGTGGGTCTCCTCCCGAATCGCCTCATCCAGCGACAGCTTGTTGCGTGAGAGGGGGTGCAAACGGCGGCTCTCGCCATAGCGCTTGAGCAGGGTGCCGTTGTCGGCGTCGAAGAAGAAGCTGGAGAACTCTACCCGCCCCTCATTGCGCACCTGTGCCAGCAGATTTTCCAGTTTCTCCGGATCGCTCGGCAGGTTGCGCACATCGATACTGACCGCCAGCTTGTCGTACTGGCTCTCCACCGAGACAATCAGCTGGGGCAGCAGGTTGACCGGCAGGTTGTCCACACAGTAGTAACCCAGATCTTCCAGCACTCGCAGGGCTACCGTTTTACCGGAGCCCGAACGTCCACTTACCACGATTAACTGCATCTTGTTCCCTCACGCCAAAACGGGTGTCTCATCCTTGGCCTGCTGTCAGGCCGAGGTCATGATCTGATAGAGCTCTTCGTCGCTGGTTGCCTGACGCAACTGGCGGCAAACCGCCTTGTCACCCAGCTTGGAAGCCATCAGAGAAAGGGTCTTGAGATGCTGCTTGCACTCGCTTTCCGGCACCAGCAAGGCAAACAGCAGGTCAACCGGTTGATTGTCGATGGAGTCGAAAGGAATAGGGTCGGCAAAGGTCATCAGGATCGCGGTTGGCGGGAACTCATCGTCAATGCGACCGTGGGGGATCGCAATACCGGCACCGATCCCGGTACTACCCATTTTTTCGCGGGCCAGCAAGCATTCAAACAGCGCCTGACGGGAGGTGCCAAGGCGTTCGGCGGCCAGCTCGCTGATGATCTCGAGGGCGCGTTTCTTGCTGGTACAAGGGACTGCACTCTTGGTGCAGTCCCGACTCAGTATGTGTTCAAGTTGCATGGTTATTTTTTATTTAACTTATCTTTGTGCTTGATGATCTGCCTGTCCAGCTTGTCGAGCAAGGTGTCTATCGCAGCATACATATCGGCATGTTCAGAGTTGGCAAACACTTCGCCACCGCTGACATGCAATTTGGCTTCCGCTATCTGGTTCAGTTTTTCCACGCTAAGCACCACATGAACATTGTTGATGTGGTCGAAGTGACGCTCGAGTTTGGCAAATTTGTTATTCACATAATCACGCAGAGCTTCGGTGATCTCGACATGGTGTCCGGTCAGGTTAATTTGCATAACATCATCCTTTTGTTTGCCTAAACCAGGCGTTTGCGCTGATTGGAAGGTGGGATAAACAAGGATTCGCGATACTTAGCGATCGTGCGTCTCGCCACCATAATACCCTGTTCGGCCAGCAAATCCGCGATCTTGCTATCACTTAACGGCTTGGCAGGATTCTCTGCCGTGACCAGCTTCTTGATGAGCGCGCGAATTGCGGTCGATGAGCACTCTCCTCCTCCTTCGGTGTTCACATGGCTGGAGAAAAAAAACTTCAATTCGAAGATACCACGGGGGGTATGCATGTACTTCTGGGTCGTCACCCGGGAGATGGTCGACTCATGCATCTCTACCGCTTCGGCGATGTCATTGAGCACCATGGGCTTCATCGCCTCTTCACCATACTCGAAAAAGCCCTGTTGCTGCTCGACAATGCAACTGGCCACTTTCAGCAGGGTGTCATTGCGACTTTCCAGGCTCTTGATGAACCACTTGGCTTCCTGCAAATGGGAGCGAATAAACTGGGTGTCGGTGCTGCTGCGAGCGTTGCGGGCCATGGCGGCATAGGTCTCGTTGACCCGGATGCGGGGGGCGGAGTCGGGATTGAGCTCGACCACCCACTTGCTGCCCTTCTTGACCACGGAGACGTCGGGGATCACGTACTGGGAGTCGCTCTGGATGATGCCGTTGCCGGGACGCGGCTCCAGCAGCTGGATCAGATCCAGCACCTCCTTGAGGTCGCTCTCCTTGAGTTTTGTCTTGCGGGCGAGGGTGCGGTAATCCCGGTTGCCGAGCAGCTCCATGTGCTCGAGGATCACCTCTTTGGCCTCGTTGAGCCAGGGGGTCTGCGGGTCATACTGATCCAGCTGGATGATCAAACACTCCTGCACAGAACGGGCAGCAATACCGACCGGATCGAAGTGCTGCACCCGCTTGAGTACCGCCTCGACCTCATCGAGTTCCACCTCTACATCATCGCTGGTGACGGCAGCCTGGATATCCTCCAGCGCAACGGTCAGATAACCGGATTCGTCGATGGCATCGATGATGGCGAGCGCGATGGCGGCATCCACATCGCTAAACGGTGTGAGCCGCATCTGCCACAACAGATAATCCTGCAGGTTTTCGGTGGTCTCTCCCTGATAGACGCTATCTTCCCCATCGTGGATGGGGCCCGCGCTCTGGGCGGTGCCGGCAGAGTAAACCTCGTCCCAGGTGGTATCCACCGGCAACTCATCCGGCATCTGCTCTTGGGCCATGGCATCGCTGGAATCCAGCTGGCTGGCATCGACCGGCGCTTCCGGACTGGTCTCTTGCGCCTCGCTCTCTTCCTGCTCCAGCAGAGGGTTGTTTTCGAGCGCTTGCTGAATTTCCTGCTGAAGTTCCAGAGTGGAGAGCTGGAGCAGACGAATCGCTTGTTGTAATTGCGGCGTCATGGTCAGGGACTGACCGAGACGCAACTGTAATGTCGGCTTCATCTACGTCGGGATATCCTTATGTTCAGCGAGGCACTCGTCAAAGGAAATGAAGGCATGCCCCCTTACTATAGACTGAATTGATCGCCCAAATAGACGCGCTTGACCTGCTCATCGGCAAGGATGTCAGCCGGTGCACCTTCGGCAATCATCTTGCCGTGGCTGACGATATAGGCCTTCTCACATACGTCCAGAGTCTCTCTGACGTTGTGGTCGGTAATCAAGACGCCAAGGCCTCTATCTTTCAGATGCTGAATGATCTTCTTGATGTCTATCACAGAAATCGGGTCAACCCCTGCAAAGGGTTCATCCAGCAGAATAAAACGCGGCTCGGCCGCCAGCGCACGGGCGATCTCGACCCGACGGCGCTCACCGCCGGAGAGGCTCTGACCCAGGTTGTCGCGAATGTGGGTGATGTTGAACTCTTCCAGCAGTTGCTGAACCTTGTCCTCACGCTCCTCACGGCTCAACCCCTTGCGGGTCTGCATCACGCCCATCAGGTTGTCGAACACCGACAGGCGACGGAAGATGGAGGCCTCCTGCGGCAGGTAACCGATGCCATTGCGCGCCCGCACATGCATGGGCTGCAGGCTGATGTCCTGATCATCGATGGTGATGAGGCCAGCATCGCGCTGTACCAGCCCCACGATCATGTAGAAGGAGGTGGTCTTGCCCGCCCCGTTGGGGCCGAGCAGGCCGACAATCTGGCCGGTGCCCACTTCAAGGCTGACGTCACTCACCACCATGCGGCGCTTGTAGCTCTTCTGCAGACCCACTGCTTTTAACACTGCCATGGCTTATTTTCCCTGCTTCTTCTGGTCGGCGGGCTTGTCGAAATTCTCTACCTGATCAGGCAGGAACACGGTTTTGACCCGCTGGCTCGGGCTCTTGCTCTCGGCAATCATCTTCTGTTTGACGATGTCGTAGCGGATCAGATCGCCATTGACCTGGCTATCTTCCTGCTTGAGCTGGCCGTTGCCGGTGATGGTCACCAGCCGGTTCTTCAGCTCGTAGCGGATGGTATTGCCGTGGGCATTGACCGGCTTGCCGTTATCCAGGATCTGGAAGAAGGTGGCGGGCTTGCCGTAGGCAGTCATCACCTCGGCCCCTTTCTCGCCGGAACGGGTCACTACCACCTTGTCAGCCTTGATCCGGATGGTGCCCTGATTGATGGTCACGTCCTCTTCGAAGGTGATGCGGTTGTCCTGCATCTCGGCCACCTGTTTGACGGCATCGACGTAAACCTTCTCGGCAAAGTCGGACTCTTTGGCGGTCACCGCACCACACAACAACAGGGCTGCGAGGGCCAGATTAGCGTTTTTCATTGAAATAGATGGCATGGCCTTGATCCAGTAACTCAAAATATTTGCGGTCCAGATGGCCCTTGAGGCCAACCCCTTGGGTCTGGAAATCCCGACCCAGAATGTTCACTTCCCGGTTGCTGCGCACATCCTGTGTCACCAGATCCAGCTCCAGATAGGGGGTATCCAGTGTGGAGATAAAGGAGGTGGGCAGCAGACCATCCAGATGCACCTTGTCCCGCAGGATGACGTTGTCGCCGGTGTTGAGCACGCCGGTTTCGGCGGTCACCTTCCACTCGGCGGCACCCTGATCGTCATACATGTAGACCACCGGCTTGTCGAAGGTGGCCTGCTCGAGGATTTGATAATACTCGGCGTAGGTCGACTCCAGCCGCTCGGTGCGCTTGCCGTTGATATCAAAACGGGTGGTCACCAGATCTTTGGCGACAAAATCCGGCTGATAGTTTTCGATTTTGACGGCGCTCTCCGGCACCAGCTCAACCTTGCCCAACTGCCAGGCAACCAGCGCGACCAGAAACAGCAGGGCAAACAACAGGGTCTGTCTGCTCATACCGAGGCCTCGGGCTGATAATCGTCGTGGCCCTGCGCCTGCAAAATGAGGTCACACACCTCGCGCACCGCGCCCATGCCACCGCCAAGCCGGGTCACCATATCGGCACGACTCAGCACCAGCGGATGGGCGTCGGCCACCGCGATACCCAGGCCGCAAGCGGCCATCACCGGCAGATCGATGGTGTCATCGCCCATATAGGCGGCCTGTTCAGCAGTCAGCCCCAGCTTGGCCAGCAGCGCTTCGAAGTGAGGCAGCTTTTTATCAGCCCCCTGCACCACGTGAGCCACACCCAGGCTTTTCATCCGATCGCTGACGATACGAGAGTTGCGCCCGGTGATGATGGCGATCTCGATCCCGGCATTGAGCAGTGCTCGCATGCCCGCACCATCACGGGTGCAGAAGGTTTTCAGCTCTTCGCCGTTGTTTCCCATGTAGATGAGGCCGTTGGAGAGCACCCCGTCCACATCGCACACCAGCAGGCGGATTTGCGCCGCCTTCTCAAACTGGCTGCGCGTCACCGGACCATAGAGGGTCGGTACGTTTTGCATCAAATTACTCCGGCTTTCAGCAGGTCGTGCATGTTGAAGGCGCCGAGCGGGCGCTTCTCTTCATCCACTACCAGTAATCCGTTGATTTTTCTCGTTTCCATCAGCTTGACGGCTTCCGCAGCCATCATCTCTGGACCTACGGTAACACAGTTGGCCGTCATCACGCGGCTGATGGGGGTGTGATGGATATCGATCTGCTGGTCAAGAATGCGGCGTAGGTCGCCATCGGTAAAGAGCCCGGCCAGCAGGCCATTGCCATCGACCACCGCCGTCATACCGAGCCCCTTGCGGCTCACTTCCAGCAGCGCTTGGCTGATGGTGGCATCTATCCCCACCTGGGGCAACAGCTCGCCACTGTGCATCAGGTCGCCAACCCGCAGCAACAGACGCTTGCCGAGCGACCCGCCCGGGTGAGAGAGGGCGAAGTCATCGGCGGTAAAACCGCGCGCTTCCAGCAGAGCCACTGCCAGGGCATCACCCATCACCAGGGTTGCAGTGGTACTGGAAGTGGGTGCCAGACCCAGCGGGCAGGCCTCTTTCTCCACCTTGATGCACAGATGCACGTTGGCCTCTTTGGCCATGGTGGAGGCGGGATTGCCAGTCATGCAGATGAGCGGAATGCCGCGGCGCTTGAGTACCGGCAGCAGAGCCAGGATTTCGTCGCTCTCACCGGAGTTGGAGATGGCGATGATAAGGTCGCCACTGGAGATCATCCCCAGATCGCCGTGACTCGCTTCTCCCGGGTGAAGGAAGAAGGCCGGTGTGCCGGTGCTGGCGAGGGTGGCGGCGATCTTGCTGCCGATATGGCCCGATTTGCCCATGCCGGTGACCACTATCTTGCCACCGCAGCGCAGCACCATTTCGCACGCCTTGTCGAAGGCGTCGTTCAGATACTGATAGAGTCCATCAATGGCTTGCTTTTCTGTGTCCAGCACCGCGCGGGCACTGCGACGAAAATCGAACAGTTCAGACACTTTCTCAGGCTTTACAGACATAAAGACACAGCTCCGGGCCGAAATTAGCTGCGGGATTATAAAAAAGTCTGTCCGGATAAGCGAATCGGATGGCAAGTCCCGCTCTCAATGACGCACTTTGTTACAGAAAACTGTCGTGCAAATGGGCTTGCAGCCTGTTCAATAGTTGTTCCTTGCTGTTGCTTAGACCTAGACTACCCCATAAAATTCGCACCTCATTTACACCGGATGGACAATTGTTTGAACAATGACCTGATCACCATCTCCGATCTGACCTTCAGTCACGGAGATCGGCTGTTGTATGACGGGATCAACCTGACCATTCCTCGTGGCAAGGTCACCGCCGTCATGGGCCCGAGCGGCATCGGTAAAACCACCCTGCTGCGGCTGATCGGTGGCCAGCTCAAGCCGGAGTCCGGTCACATTCTGTTTGACGGGGAAGATATCCCCACCCTCTCCCGTTCGCGCCTCTATGAAGTGCGCAAACGGATGAGCATGCTGTTCCAGAGCGGCGCCCTGTTTACCGGCATGACGGTCTACGACAACGTGGCCTTCCCGCTGCGGGAACACTCCGGCCTGCCAGAGGAGCTGATCCACACCATCGTCATGATGAAGCTGCAGGCGGTGGGCTTGCGCGGCGCGGCGAAACTGATGCCCTCCGAGCTCTCCGGCGGCATGGCGCGCCGGGCGGCGCTGGCTCGGGCAATTGCGCTCGATCCCGACCTCATCATGTATGACGAGCCGTTTGTCGGGCAGGACCCCATCACCATGGCGGTGCTGGTCAAGCTGATCAAGGAGCTGAACGATGCCCTCGGTATCACCTCCGTCATCGTCACCCACGACGTGAAAGAGGTGCTGAGCATCGCCGATTACGCCTACATCATTGCCAATCGCAAGGTGGTGGCGCACGGCACGCCGGACCAACTGCGCGAGGAGCACAATCCCGAAGTCGAGCAGTTCCTCAAAGGATTGCCCGATGGTCCTGTTCCGTTTCATTTTCCGGCAGGCGATCTGCTACAGGATCTCTGATGTTGATAAGTCAAATAAGCAAGCTGGGGCGGGTCGGAGTGCGGTTTATCAGCTCCGTCGGTCGCGCCACCATCATGTTGTTCCATGCGCTGGCGGGCAAACCCGAACCGCGAAAGCACTTCCCGCTGCTTGTCCAGCAGTTGTATGTGGTGGGCGTACAGTCGGTAGCCATCATTCTGGTCTCCGGCCTGTTCATCGGCATGGTGCTCTCGCTGCAGGGTTACAACGTCTTGAAGGATTTCGGCGCCGAGCAGAGCCTGGGACCGCTGGTCTCCCTCTCCCTGCTGCGGGAGCTGGGTCCTGTAGTCACGGCGCTACTGTTTGCCGGCCGTGCCGGTTCGGCCCTGACCGCTGAAATCGGCCTGATGAAGGCCACCGAGCAACTTTCAAGCCTCGAGATGATGGCGGTCGACCCACTGCGCCGGGTGGTTGCCCCCCGCTTCTGGGCTGGCGTCATCAGTATGCCGCTGCTGGCCTTTATGTTCAGCCTGATCGGCATCTTCGGCGGCAAGCTGGTCGGCGTGGACTGGCTCGGCGTGGACGAAGGGGGCTTCTGGTCTGCCATGCAGGCCTCCGTCGACTGGCATGAAGACATCATGCAGGGCGCCATCAAGAGCCTGATTTTCGCCCTGGTGGTCACCTGGATTGCGCTCTTTAACGGCTATGATGCCAAGCCGACCTCGGCCGGGATCAGTCAGGCCACGACCCGAACTGTGGTCCACTCATCCCTCGCCGTGCTCGGCCTGGATTTTATACTCACTGCAGTCATGTTTGGATAAGGTAAAGATGAAGTTCAGCAAAGTAGAATTCCTGGTCGGCACCTTCATGCTGGCTGGCATCGGTGCCATTCTGGCACTGGCCCTGCAAGTGGCCGGTTTGAGCTTCAAACCGGAAGGAGAAACCTATACCCTGCGCGCGCATTTCGATAATATCGGCGGCCTGAAAGTCCGTTCGCCGGTCAAGGTCGGCGGCGTGGTGGTCGGTCGGGTCAGCGACATCGTACTGGACCCGAAAACCCAGGTGCCCGAAGTGACCCTGATGATGCAAAAGAGCGCTGGCGAGTTTGCCGATACCAGCTCCCTCTCCATCCTCACCTCCGGTCTGCTCGGCGAGCAGTACATCGGTCTGGCCCCCGGCTTCAGCGATGAGGAGATGGGCACCGAGATGCTCAAGGATGGCGACCTGATTGAAGACACAAAATCCGCCATCGTGCTGGAAGATCTGATTGGCAAGTTCCTCTACAGCCAATCCTCCGACAGCAAATCAGACAGCAAGAAGGAGTAATCATGTTCAAGAAAATCGCCCTGCTGCTGGGTCTGATGACCAGCATGCTCTTTTCCCTGTCTGCCCAGGCCGCAGTCGATGCCACCGACCCCAATGCGCTGGTGGATCAGGCTGCCAAGCAGACCTTTGCCCGCCTGAAAGCCGATCAGGCCCAGGTGAAAAGCAATCCGGATCACCTGCGGGTAATCATCCGCGAAGAGCTGCTGCCCTATGTGGACAACCGCTTCGCCGCCTACAAGGTGCTTGGCAACCAGATTAAAGAGACCACCGAAGCGCAGCGCAATGCTTTCGTCGAGGTGTTCACCGAGTACATGGTGAGCTCCTACGCCGATGCGCTGGCCCATTTTGACAAGCAGACCGTCAAGGTCGAGCCGGGCAAAGCTCCCAGCGGCAACATCACCGCCGTCAACGTCAGCGTGAAAGAGGCCGGCAAGCCGGACATCTTCCTTGAGTTCAAGCTGCGCAAGAACAACAAGACCGGCGAGTGGAAAGCTTTCGACATGGTGGCAGAGGGGATCAGCCTGCTCTCCGCCAAACAGAGCGAGCTCGGCGGTTTGATCCGCCAGAACGGCATCGATGCGGTGATCGCCCAGTTGCGCGAACACAACGCCAAGCCGCTGGTACTCAAACCATGACCCTCAGCGGTGAGCTGCAGGCGCCACAGGTCAATGACCTGTGGCAACGCCGCGCCGAATGGTGGCAGGACGACCAGCTCGAGCTCGGCGGCGTCACCACCCTCGACTCTGCCGGACTGGCCCTGCTGGTCAAATGGGCCAAAGCTGTATTAGCGCGAGGCGCCACACCGCAACTGGTGGGCGCCTCCAGTGATTTCTATACCCTGGCCAACCTCTACGGGGTGGCCGGGCTGTTTCAGTCAACCCCGCTCACAACTGAGGACGCATAATGCAAGTCTCTGAAATTGAAGCGATACTCCTTGAGGCTCTGCCATTGTCCGAAGTCCATGTCAAAGGGGACGGTAGTCACTACCAAGTGATCGCCGTCGGTGACATGTTTGACGGCATGAGCCGGGTCAAGAAGCAGCAGGCCATCTATGCCCCGCTGATGGACAAGATCGCCAGCAACGCCATTCACGCCCTCTCCATCAAGGCGTTCACCGACGCCGAGTGGAAACGCGAACGTAAATTCCTATTGCCCTCCTGATTTGGTAACGAAGTAAAAATGGACAAATTCAAAATCGATGGTCGTTGTACTCTCAACGGCGAAGTGACCATCTCCGGCGCCAAAAACGCCGCGCTGCCGATCCTGTTCGCGACCCTGCTCTGTGATGAAGAGGTACACCTCTCCAACGTGCCGCGCCTGAAAGATGTGGGCACCACCATCAAGCTGCTGGAGATGCTGGGCGCGACCACCAAGGTCAACGGCAACGTCACCGTGCTGACCGGTGCGGTGAACAACCACGTCGCCCCCTACGAGCTGGTGAAGACCATGCGCGCCTCCATTCTGGCGCTGGGCCCGCTCGCAGCCCGTTTCGGCGCGGCTGATGTCTCCCTGCCAGGCGGTTGCGCCATCGGTGCCCGTCCGGTCAACCTGCACGTCCACGGCCTGGAGCTGATGGGAGCCAAGATCACCATCGAAGATGGTTACATCAAGGCCCGTGTCGATGGTCGCCTGAAAGGCGCCCACATCCTGATGGATATGGTCTCCGTGACCGGTACCGAAAACCTGATGATGGCTGCGACCCTGGCTGATGGCCGCACCGTGATCGAAAACGCCGCGCGCGAGCCGGAAGTAGTCGATCTGGCCAACTTCCTCAATACCCTGGGTGCTAAGATCCAGGGTGCGGGCACCGACACCCTGACCATCGACGGTGTCGAGCGTCTGCACGGCGGCAACTACAGCGTGCAGCCTGACCGCATCGAAACCGGAACCTTCCTGGTGGGCGCAGCGGTCACCGGCGGCAAGATTACCTGCCGCAAGACCGACCCGACCCTGCTGGAAGCGGTACTGGTCAAGCTGGAAGAGGCTGGCGCCCTGATTGAGAAGGGTGAAGACTGGATCACCCTCGACATGACTGGCCGCACCCTCAAGCCGGTCACCATCAAGACTGCCCCCTACCCGGCCTTCCCGACCGACATGCAGGCACAGTTCACTGTGCTGAACGCCGTCGCCAAAGGCACCGGCATGGTCACCGAGACCATCTTCGAGAACCGCTTCATGCACGTTCCCGAACTGGTACGGATGGGTGCAGACATCGAACTGCAGGGCAATGTGGCTATCTGCCGTGACACCGAGCAGCTCAAGGGTGCCCAGGTGATGGCGACCGATCTACGCGCCTCCGCCAGTCTGGTGCTGGCCGGCTTCGTGGCCGAAGGCTCCACCATCGTCGACCGTATCTATCACATCGACCGTGGCTACGAAGACATCGAGCAGAAGCTGCAGGGTCTGGGCGGCCGCATCGAGCGCATCAAGGGCTGATCGCCCCCTGATCGCAGGCCGATAAAAAGGCCCCCTCGCGTTGGCGAGGGGGCCTTTTTCATGGTTTCGGTTCTGTTGAAACCGGGATCAGTGACCCGCCAGCTTCATATTCTCTACCAGCACCGAGCCGGTCTTGAGGCTGGAGCGCTCATCTTCGTCACAGCCCACCGCCACGATATGGCTGAACATCTCGGCCAGATTGCCGGCGATGGTGATCTCCTCGACCGGATAGGCTATCTCGCCATTCTCGACCCAGAAGCCGGCGGCGCCGCGGGAGTAGTCACCATTGACGATATTGACCCCCTGCCCCATCAGCTCGGTCACCAGCAGACCGGTGCCCATCTCTTGCAGCATGCCCTGAAAATCCTGGCCGGTATTGGAGACCTGCCAGTTGTGGATGCCACCGGCGTGACCCGTAGTGGTCAGCCCCAGCTTGCGCGCAGAGTAGGAGGTAAGCAGCCAGCTCATCAGCTCGCCGTTACGGATGATATCCATGTCGCGGGTACGCACCCCTTCCCCATCAAACGGAGTACTGGCGAGCCCGCCAAGCAGGTGGGGGAACTCCTGAATGGTGAGCCACTCGGGCAGGATCTGCTTGCCCAATTTGTCGAGCAGGAAGCTCGACTTGCGATAGAGGTTGCCACCGCTGATGGCCATCACCAGATGGCCCCACAGGCCAGAGGCTGTGTCAGGGTGGAACAGCACAGGCGCATGGCGGGTAGAGATCTTGCGGGCGCCGAGGCGGGAGACGGTACGCTCCACCGCCTCATCGGCAATACGCTGCGGGCTCCAGAGCCCGTCGAGGGTACGGCTGGAGGAGTAGCCGTAATCCCGTTGCATATCGCCATCCTGCTCGCCGATCAGCACGCAGCTCAGTGAGTTGCGCGATGCCGCATAACCTTTGACGAAGCCGTGGCTGTTGCCATAGACCTTGATGCCGAGATGGCTGGAGAAACCGGCGCCGTCGGAGTGCTTGATACGGGCATCGCGACCAAGCGCCAGCCGCTCGCACTCGATGGCCAGTTCGATGCCGCGTTGGGGATCCAGTTCGATTTGGTGGCACAGTTGCAGATCGGGGGCATCCCAGGCCAGCAGCTCGGCGTCCGCCAAACCGGCGCAATCATCGGCCGAGGTGTGGCGGGCAATCTCGATGGCCGCTTCGACGGCGGCACGAATGGCCGACGGACTCAGATCCGTGGTGGAGGAGGAACCCTTGCAACCATCGCGATAGACGGCGATACCGAGGGCGCCATCCTTATTGAATTCAATGCTTTCCAGTTCACAACCCCGGGTGTTCACCGACAACCCGGTCTGCTTGCTGATGGAGACTTCGGCCAGCGAGGCGCCCAGTCCTTTGGCTATCTCCAGGGCTTCGGCAACCACGGCCTCGAGATGGGCTTGATCCTGGCGGATTTGGTCTTGCTGATCCATAACTCACATCTGTATGAAAGAAGGAAAGGGGGGTAAGCATATCAGACCCCTGCGCCCAGCGGGAGAAGCTGGTAACATATCCGCCAAACGTGAATGACAGGAATCAAGAGACCGATGAGTCAATATCAAGACGACAACGAGTTCGAAGACTGGGGCCCCAGCAAGAGCCAGCTCAAGCGCGATGCCGAAGCATTGCAGAAAATGGGGGAAGAGATCGTCTCCCTCAGCCACAGCGAGCTGGAAAAAATCCCGTTGGATGAAGAGCTTGCAGAAGCTGTCGAGCTGGGTCGCAAACTCAAGCCGAAGAAGGATGAGTCCTTCCGTCGCCATCTGCAGTTCATCGGCCGCCTGATGCGCAGCCGCGATATCGAGCCGATTGCCGAAGCGCTCTCCATCATCAAGAACCGTCACTCCACCGTGAATGCACGCCTGCATCGGCTGGAGCAGTGGCGCGAGCGCCTGATCACCGAAGGTGACAGCGCCCTCAACGAGCTGATGTCCCAGTTCCACGAGCTGGATCGCCAGAAGCTGCGCCAGCTGATCCGCTCCGCCAACAAGGAGCGGGAGCTGAACAAGCCGCCGGTCGCCTACCGCGAGATGTACCAGTATCTGCGCGGCGAGATCGAAGACCTGCTGTGACCCCCGAAACACGCCTCCCCTTGCGGAGGCGTGCTTCTATTGATGCCTTTTCCTCTCCATATCCCCCGCCATCCCTGCGCGTTTAATATATCCACCATTTTGCTACCCCAACCATAACAGCTCATCTCAACAACCCCGTTAAATCGCCGCTTAAGAGCAGTTCAAGATAAACCCGTTAACAATTTAGCATCATTTTGTTTGACATATTGAACGGCCTTGGCAGACTGAAGAGAGGATCCAGGCTGTCGCTGCCCAGGCTGACCAACGATTCTGCCACCCGGCCCGACGCGGGATCCCATGACCATGCCTTGAGGCATGCCCTTGCCCTGCCGGTTTGCAAGGGCCTGCCCAAGGCGCAGGATGAGACTTCAACGCCAAGGATAATCAAGGTGCCCTATGCCAAATCCCCAGCCTCCCGCTCCCCGTAAACCTGTCGTGCTGATGACCATGGGGGCCCAGCCCCGCAACGGCCACGCCTATCAGGTGATGACCCACAAATACATCATGCCGCTGGTGGAGATAAGCGGCTGCGTCCCGCTGCTGGTACCCACCTGCTGCGGCACCGCCGATCTGGAGCAGTATCTGGATCTCGCCGATGGGGTCTATCTGAGCGGCGCCGGTTCCAACATCGATCCGGCCCTCTACGGTCAGGAGAACCTCACGCCAGAAAAACAGCAAGACAGGGATCGCGACCTGTTCGATCTGCCCCTCATCAAGGGGGCGCTCGCCCGTGGCTTACCGATCCTCGGGATCTGCCGCGGCATGCAGGAGATCAACGTAGCGCTGGGGGGAGACATCCATCAGAAGGTCTATAACGAGCCGGGTTATGACGATCACCGGGAGGATGCCGACGATCCGGTCGACGAGCAGTATGGGCCGAGCCATCAGATCAAACTGCTGCCCGGCAGCTGGTTTGCCGAACTGATGGAGGAAGAACAGATTCCGGTCAACTCCCTGCATGGACAGGGCATCAACCGGTTGGGGAAGGATCTGGAGCCGTTGGCCCACGCAGAAGATGGGCTGATCGAGGCACTTCATGCCCCCGCACTGTCACCCTTTTTGCTGGCAGTGCAGTGGCATCCGGAGTGGAAGGCCAATGAAAACCCCCACTCCATCAAGATATTTCAAGCCTTTGGCGATGCCTGCCGCCAGCGCTGTGCATTGATGGCAGCGAGTTAATCCCTCATCGATTCAGTCGCCAAACCCGCGCGCCTTGAGCTTGGGCAGTCCGCCCCGCTCGGGGCGCAGGGTACGGCAGATATCCATCCCCTTGAGCCCGCGCTGGATATGGTCAGGCGAATGGCCAAACACCATGCCGTTGCTGCGGTAGAGGTTGTTGTCATCCAGCTCGAACTTCTCACCACCGATCAGCAACTGCTCACGACCATTGACCGTGTCACCCCGCTTGATGGGCACCTTCATATCACTCAGCACCTCGCCGGTGGCACACCCCTCGCGCCAGCGCGCCTCGCTGGAGAAGGGGGTAATGGCTATTTCACGCCAGGAGCCATCCCGGAATTCGACCCGATACTTCTCGGCCAGCAGGTCGCAGCCCGCCAATGGCAACAGAGCCATCAAACAGATGATTTTCTTTGAAAATTTCACTCAATCGCACTCCTTTGCCCGGTTCTGCACAGGATAAATAAATTGCCGCCCCAACGCACCATTTCCCCGCGCCGCAGCAGCTATGCTGGAAATAAAACCACAATAAGGTGCTGCTATGGCTGGCGAAAACCTCACCGCGCTACCGACGCTGATCTGGATTGGCGAACACCCGTTCTGGACCCTGCTCACCCTCTCCCTGATGCTGATCCACTTCTGGCGCCGTCCGGGACAGCGACGGGAGCTGCTCTCCGAGCTCAGTTTCGTGATGATTAGCGCGGTGGTGATCCTGCTGATCCAGCTGGAAGGGGGCTGGTTCAAACTGCCGCTGCCCCATCAATTGCTGATCGAGATCTCCACCCTCTTAGCCGGCCTGATACTGGTCAAGATATGGGGGATCCTGCTGTTCGAGTTTCTGCTCCCCCTCTGCCATGTGCGGATCCCGCGGATCATCGCCGATATCGTCATCACCATCGGCTATATCGGCTGGGGTCTGTTTCGCCTCTACGCCTCCGGCATGGCGCTCGGAGAGATAGTCACCACCTCGGCGGTCATCACCGCGGTTATCGCCTTCGCCATGCAGGACACCCTGGGCAACCTGCTGGCCGGGGTCTCCATTCAGCTCGACAACTCCATCGCCATCGGTGACTGGCTGCAAGTCGACACCACCCAGGGCCGGGTGGTGGAGATCAACTGGCGTGCCACCACCATCGAGACCCGCAACTGGGAGACAGTCGTCATCCCCAACAGCCACCTGCTTAAACAGCGCTTCACCGTGCTCGGGCGTCGCCGTGGCGAACCCTTGCAGTGGCGGCGCTGGGTCTGGTTCGATCTGACCCTGGATACCCTGCCGACCCAGATCATCGCGCTGATCGAGAAATCCCTGCGGGAGACCAAGCTCCCCTGTGTCGCCAAGCATCCGCAACCGGACTGCCTGCTGATGAATGTCGAGGGGGGCATCGCCCGCTATGCGGTGCGCTACTGGCTCACTGACCTGGCTCGCGACGATCCGACCGACTCCATGGTGCGCAGCCTGATCGATGCCGCCCTGCGCCGCAACGATCGCCGCCTCACCCCGCCGATCTTCAACGTCTTTATGGCCAAGGAGAAGCAGCATCTGGATGCCCGCCACAAGCGCCACACCGCCGAACGAACCGATACCCTGCGCAAGCTGCCGCTGTTTGCCATGTTGCAGGAGAATGAGCTGCTTCAGCTGGCCGATCAGGTGAAGTTCGCCCCCTTCGTCAGCGGCGACATCATGCTGGAGCAGGGAGATGTCTCCAGCTGGCTGTTCGTACTGGTCAAAGGGGAAGCCGAGATGGTGGTCAATGTCGAAGGGCGAGAGCTGAAGCTTGGTACGCTCAACGCGGGAGACTTTTTTGGCGAACTGAGCCTGCTCACCGGCGAGCCCAGCTCCTTCACGGTGCGGGCGGTGGCCACCGTCGAAACCTATCGCATCAATCAGGCAATGTTTCAGGAGTTGGTGATGCAGCGCGAGTCGCTGGTCGAGCCCCTCTACCGGGTGCTGAGCGACCGCCAGCAGGAGCAGCGGGCGCTGCTGGAGCGGGAGGCGGAAGCCATGAAGCAACCACCACAACAGCTTGATCTGCTTGATAAACTGATGAAGCTGTTCGGCGGAAGATGACGTAGCATGGCATCGTATTGAGGACGTGAAGAGAGAACCGCAGCCATGTTACTGACTACCCTGGCCCTTGCCGCCAGCCTGCAATTTGATTGTCCCGCCACCATCGAGACTCGCCAGCAGCTGCTGACCCCGCAGCAGGGCTGGCAAGCGTTCACTCGCAATGACGATGGCAAACCGGACGAAACCCTCAGCCACCGGCTCGATAATCTGGCCCTGTTCGACGGAGATCCTGCCGAACTGGCCCAACTCAAACCGGATAATGGCGACAGCGACGAGATCCACTACTGGAGCCAGCTCGATAGCAGCCTGCGCCCCCTCTATCTGGTCTGCCGCTATCAGAACAGCGCCATCACCCTGCAGCAGGCGCTGCCCGTCGGTATCAGTTACTGCCGCGTCAACCAGCGCGACCGCTACACCCTGCTCGGGCTGGTTTGTCGCAAATAGTGATCCTGGATGGTTACCTGTAACAGCCATCTACCGGTAATCATTGCCGCCTGAGCGTGGCCATCCGCCAGCGCCATCAGAGCAGCAGCTCGGCCAGCTCCTCCAGTGCCATCAGCTCAACGTCCGGCAACAGTTGCAGCTGTTGCCACGGTTGCTGCCGCTCGTTGAGCCAGGCGGCGCGAAAGCCGTGCAAACGGGCACCCAGCACATCGGTCTCGGGATGATCCCCCACATGGAGGATCCGCTCTGCTGGCAGCTTGAGGGTACTGCGGGTCTGCTCAAACATATCCGGTGCCGGTTTCATTCTGGCGCCCGCCCCAGCCTTGCAGACCAGCGTGAAGTAGCGATCCAGCCCTGCCTGCGCCAGATCCAGATTGCCGTTGGTGATGACCACCAGCGGGTAGCGTTCGGCCAGTCTGGCCAGCAGCTGATGAGTGGACTCGCTCACCTCGATCTTCGAGCGCTCTGCCAGAAACGCAGCAAAGACCTGCTCCGCCTCGCGGCTGGCCTGCTGGTCGGCCATCCCCCCCTCGACCATGGCGGTACGGATGGTCTGCTGACGCGCCAGGCTGACATCGTGGCGCAGCTCGGGGTTGGCCAGCAACACGGCGCGTTTTAACTCCAGCCAGCGCGGCTTGTCGAGCATCGCGGTAGCCAGATATTCGCTACGCAGATGGCTCAGCATCCACTGCTCGGCGCGCACGATGGCGGGGCCGTTGTCATAGAGGGTGTCATCGAGGTCAAACGAGATGGCAGCAACCGGCTGCCAGCGGCGATAGAAGTGCATGGACTCTCCTCTGCAACGGTGCTCAGGGCCCGTTATTCATCATCCTGCGCATCCGGGTCACGCTTGGCCCTGGGGTGAGCGCTGTCGTAGACCTTGGCCAGATGCTGGAAGTCGAGGTGGGTATAGATCTGGGTGGTGGAGAGGTCGGCATGTCCCAGCAGCTCCTGCACTGCCCGCAGATCGCCGGAAGACTCGAGCATATGGGTGGCGAAGCTGTGGCGCAGCTTGTGGGGATGGACGTGGGCGTTGAGCGCCTGCTTGTTGCCCCAGCCATCGAGGCGGGCCTGCACCGAGCGGGCCGACAGCCGCTGCTTGCGGCTGGAGACAAACAGCGCCTCGCTCTCATCCCCGGCCAGCAGCGGGCGCACCTTGAGCCACTTCTGCAGCCACTCGACCGCCATCCGGCCGATGGGCAGCACCCGCTCCCGCGAGCCCTTGCCGGTCACCTTGAGCTGGCGGTCGTCGAGCTTCAGATCCACCAGATTGATCCCCACCAGCTCGGCCAGACGCAGCCCTGAGGAGTACATCAGCTCCATGATGGCGCGATCCCGCACCGCCAGCGGATCCTGCTCGTCGGTGATGTTGAGCAGCTGGTGCATCTCGTCCACATCGAGGTTTTTCGGCAGCGGCCGCCCCTGTTTCGGGGTGACGATGCCACGGGCCGGATTGGCGGTCAGTCGCCCCTGCCGCACCTGCCAGTCGCAATAGCTGCGCAGGGCCGAGACCTTGGTGGAAAGGGAACGAGGAGCAAGGCCTCCCTTGTGCATCCGGGTCACCAGAGTGCGCACCTGACTCGCCTCGAGCCGACCCCAGTCAGTGAGCCCGAGGGCCACCAGCTCGGCGGTCATCGCCTCCAGATGGGCTTGATAGTTATTGCGGGTATGAGGGCTGAGCTGACGCTCAACCCTCAGGTATTCGATAAAGGCCGCCAGCTCGTCAGCCAGTGCCGCAGGCAGTGGCGGTGCGACGACGGGAGCTTTGGCCGGTGTTCTAGCCATGAGTCAACTCGGGCAGACGCAGTTGCAGCAGGCGCCCCAGTTGGCCCAGCAGCAGGGTGTCGTTGTGGGGAGTAAAGTGGCCGGGATCCGAGCTGGCGAAGGCCAGCACACCGAGATCGCCGAGCCGCATCAGGGCCACCGAGTTGACCAGCACATCGTGGCCAAACAGCGCCTGCTTCTCGCTCTGGCTCAAGCGGCCAAAGTAGTAATCCTGCCCCGGCAGACGCTGACCCAGCAGGGATTCGAGCTGCTTGCCCTGTGCCAGAAAGCGCTGCTCGGGCCCGCTCAGGGCAAACTTCTTGGGATTGAGCCAGAGCCGCAGCCCGGTCAGGCGCAGCCGCTGGACAAAGGCCTTGCCCATCACGGCACTCACCTCGAACAGGGTCTGGCAACCGTACAGCTCGCCGTAGAGATCGGCATAGACCCGGAAGATCCGCTCGTTCTCGCTGGCGATCCCCATCAATTCGGTGATCTCCTGCTCCAGCTGTTCGATCCGCTCGCGCTGACGCTCCAGCTGACGCTCGACCAGCGAGACCGACCCTTTGCGTTCATGGGGAATGCGGATCCGGTCCAGCACGGTGGCATGGCGTTGGAAAAACTCGGGATAACGGGCCAGGTACTCCAGCACAGTGGCTTCATCCACCGATTGCTCCTGCCGTTTGAGTTCGCTCATAAATTGGTTGATCCATCAGAGAAATGGGGCTCGCTGCCCCGACATCATGGGCAAAGGGGGCCAACGCCCCCCGTACCTGAACCTTTATCGGCTAAACCTCTATCTGGCCGTCAAACACATGCTCGGCAGGACCTGTCATATAGACCGGCTGGCCCGGCCCCTTCCAGGCGATGGTCAGCTTGCCGCCCGGCAGACTGACGGTGACCCGCTCCTTGAGCTTGCCCTGACTGATGCCAATCACCGCCGCCGCACAGGCACCGGTGCCGCAGGCCAGGGTCTCGCCACAGCCCCGCTCGAATACACGCAGCTTAATCTCGGTGGCATTGACCATCTCCATGAAGCCAACGTTGACCCGCTCGGGAAAACGCTCGTGGCGCTCCATGATGGCACCGAGCGTCTCGACCGGCGCATCGGCGACCGAAGGCACCTCGATGACGCAGTGGGGATTGCCCATGGAGACCACGCCACACATCACGGTATGCTCCTGCGCCCGCAGCAGATAGGTTTTCTCTGCCTTCTGGGCCCGGAACGGGATCTTGCCCGGCTCAAACTGGGGAACCCCCATGTTGACCGTGACCTGGTTCTCCCCCTCCAGCTGCAACACGATGCGACCCCGGGCGGTACTGACCGCGATGCGATCCCGGTTTATCAGCCCCTTGAGACGCACGAAACGGGCAAAACAGCGGGCACCGTTGCCACACTGCTCCACCTCGCTGCCATCGGCATTGAAAATGCGATAGTGAAAGTCGAGTTCAGGGTCATAGGGCGGCTCCACCAGCAGCAGCTGGTCAAAGCCGATCCCGAAGTGGCGATCTGCCAGCTTCTTGATGACGTCATTGCTGAAAAATACCTTCTGGGTGACGCCATCCACCACCATGAAGTCGTTGCCCAAGCCATGCATCTTGGAAAAATCTATCAACATCGTGCATTCCTGTGCTGTTAGGGCTGTAAAAATTCACCGAACCAAGGGTCGCCAAGCGCCATGAAGTCGTTGTCCAAAGCCACATGCATCCTGGAACAATCTATCCACATCGTGCATTCCTGTGCTGTCAGGGCTGTAAAAACTCACCGTCAACCGTTATGAAATCATTGTCCCAGCCTGCGCCATCAGGGCAGCAGGTGCTCACCGCGCCAGAGATCGGCCAACTGCTCACGCTCGCGGATCAGGTGTGCTTCGGCACCATCCACCAGCACTTCGGCGGCACGGGGACGGGTGTTGTAGTTGGATGACATGGTAAAGCCGTAGGCACCGGCCGAACGCACCGCCAGCAGCGACCCCTCGGCAATGGCCAGGGTGCGCTCCTTGCCGAGGAAGTCACCGGTCTCGCACACCGGGCCCACCACGTCATAGAGCGCGGGAACATGGCCGGCACGACTATCCACTTCGATGATGTTCATCCAGGCGCCGTAGAGCGAGGGGCGCAGCATGTCGTTCATGCCTGCATCGATCAGCGCGAAGTTGCGGGTCTCGCCCGGTTTCAGGTACTCGACCCGGGTCAGCAGCACACCGGCATTGGCGACGATGGCACGGCCCGGCTCGAACAGCAGGGTCAGATCCCGGCCCGCCAGCTTCTGCTTGAGCGCTTCGGCATACTCGGTCGGATGGGGTGGCTGCTCGGAACCGTAGTTGACCCCAAGGCCGCCCCCCACGTCCAGATGGTGGATATGAATGCCTTCTGCAGCCAGACCGTCGATCAGCCGCAGCAACTTGTCAGCCGCTTCCATAAAGGGATTCAATTCAGTGAGTTGCGAGCCGATATGGCAATCCACCCCGACGATCTCGATGTTCGCCATCGCGGCCGCCTTGCGATAGATGGCTGGCGCCAGCTCGATGGGAATGCCGAACTTGTTCTGCTTGAGGCCAGTGGAGATATAGGGGTGAGTACCGGCATCGATATCCGGATTGACCCGAACCGAGACGCGAGCCTTCTTGCCCATACTGCCCGCCACCCGATTGAGGCGCTCCAGCTCGGCCTCCGACTCCAGATTGAAGCAGAGGATCTCTTTATCCAGCGCCAGGCGCATCTCCGCTTCACTCTTGGCCACGCCTGAAAAGACCACCTTGGCCGGATCACCGCCCGCCGCAAGAACCCGCGACAGCTCGCCACCGGAGACGATGTCAAACCCCGAGCCCAGTCGGGCCAGCAGGTTGAGCAGCGCCAGGTTCGAGTTGGCCTTCACCGCATAGCAGATCAGATGGGGAATATCGCCAGCGGCCTTGTCGAAGGCGTGCCAGTGGCGCTCGAGGGTCGCACGGGAGTAGACGTAAAGCGGGGTACCGTACTGCTCGGCAAGCTGTTGCAGCGAGGTTTGCTCGGCCTGAAGCTGGCCGTCGGCGTCGTAGTTAAAGTGATCCAAGGGGGCGGTTCCTTCCTAGAATGGGTGCGGCATTAGTGCGGCGCGGCCTCGGTGGCAGCCTCAGTGGTCGCAGGCGGTGCTGCTTGCGGTGTACTCTGGCTCTGTGGCTGCTCGGGGGGCGGCATATAGAGCGGCCCCTTCAGACCGCACGCGGCCAACCCGAGGGACAGAAGAGTGGCAAGCAGACACTTGGTGAACTGAGTGATCATAATGGTTCGCTGCGAAAAATTTTTTGGCCCTCTATAATCGCACTCACATTGTTAAAAGCAACAGGATAAACCGATGAAGGATCACGAGTATCACGCCCTGACAGACGCCTTTTTCCAATATGTGGAAGACACGCTCGACGAGGGGTATCCGGATATCGACTGCGAACGCAACGGCGGCGTATTGACCCTCTCTTTCGAGAACAAGACCAAGGTCATCATCAACAAGCAGGAGCCACTGCACCAGATTTGGGTCGCCACCCGCGAGAACGGCTTCCACTTCGAACTGCAGGGTGACACCTGGATCGACAACCGCTTCGGCCACGAGCTCAAGGCGCTGCTGAGCCAATCCTGCACCGCCCAGGCGGGCGAAGAGGTGGTGTTCCCATGATCGACCTGCACCCGCAGGGCGCCCGTCACGCGGTGATCTGGCTGCACGGGCTGGGTGATTCCGGCGCCGGTCTCGCCCCGCTGGTGGACGCGCTGGACCTGCCCGCCGAGCTACCGGTACGTCACCTGCTGCCGGATGCCCCCGAGCGCCCCATCACCATTAACATGGGCTACAAGATGCGCGGTTGGTACGACATCAAGAGCTTCGAGGATCCCGCCGAGCGGGCCGTTGAGTCCCATGTCCGTGAATCGGCCGACCAGATTGCCGCCCTGCTCGATCAGCTGGTGGCCGACGGGTTTGCCCCCGAGCATATTGTGCTGGCAGGTTTCTCTCAGGGCGGGGTGATTGCCTCCTTCACCGCGCTGCGCTTTCAGGCAACGCTGGCGGGCCTGCTCTGCATGTCCACCTATCTGGCCGCCCCCGACAAGCTGCTCGGAGAAATAAGCGAGGCTGCTCGCACCCTGCCCATCTGCTACATGCACGGCATCTACGACGATGTGGTGAGCCTGTCGCTGGGTTGGGATGCCAAGAACCGGCTGGAAAGCGCCGGGCTCGCCCCCGAGTGGCACGAGTACCCGATGCGTCACGAGATCTGTCGTCCGCAGCTGGGCGACATTCGCAGCTGGCTGCTGGCTCGCCTCGGGGCCTGAGCTACCCGATAAAGCAAACGGCCTGCATCTGCAGGCCGTTTTTTATGGCGATTCCAACTGGCGGGTCAGCCCACTTCCCGGGTGGGCGGCACCTGCTCGCGCAGAGTGCCCTGACTGCGATAGGGAATCACATCCAGCTCGCCGTTCACTTGTACTATCTCGTAGTACTGGGGCAGGTTGAAGTTGATGAACTGACCGTCATCGCTGAACCGCTCGTGATTGGAGGTATAGAAGCGGTTGACACCCGCCACCAGCTCATCCTTGTTGCCGGCGAAGTGCTGGTAGATCTCCACCCGGTTCGCCTCATCGAGGATGTAGATGTTGGTGCCCGCATCCCGGGTATCGAAGAAGAACTGCACCAACCCTTCGCTGGCGTAGGCATCGACGATGCTCGGCAGATGCTGGCTGTGGGTCTTGTCGAGCCGCAGCGGCAGGTGATCCAGCTTGTTGTGGGAGATGTGACGGTAAAAATCGATGGCGTTTTCCAGCTTCTTCACCGACACCCCGCGCCGCTCGAAGAAGATGCCGTACTTCTCGCGGCCAAGGGCCATGGTCTTGACCAGCTGCTGTTTGTCGCGGGCCAGCCGCAGATCGATACACTCCGCCACCAAGGTCTGGAAGCGGGAGCGCACCAGAGAGCGGAAGTGCTGGCTGTAGCAGAACACCTCGATCATCTCGGGGGCGGCGGCATCCTGATGCATCTTGCCGAGGATGGTGGTGAGGGCATCGACCACGGCTTCATCCCCCTGGAAGTGCAGGGTACGGATCTCGCTCCAGGAGTTGCGATAGACCAGATCCACCGAGCCGACCAGACACTCCTGATTGCGACCGAACGAGAAGACATCCACGGTGTTGGCGTCAAACTCGATCACCTGACCGACCCAATGGCTGGTCGGGTCCATCTCCAGATTGAGGAAGATGGAGAGCTGACGGATCTCGCACGGCCGACTGAGGGCCAGGTTGGTAGCGAGCGGGTACTTCTCGGGGAAGCAGCCGGAGAGATCGCGGCAGAACTGGTGCAGATTGTCGATGTGCAGATCCGAGCCCTGATTGAACAGGTGCACCCGCGACTGGGGTGTCAGCAGATCGTTGAAGTAGGCCCAGGAGACCAGCTTGCTGATGTAGCCGTTGAACTCCAGCGGCGCGCGGCCAATGATGTCCACCGGCTCCAGCGAATGTTTGTAGAGATACCAGCCGGCGCGGTTGAGGCGACCGTGGGGCACCTGCACGAAGCTGAGATCCGGCTCGCTGAGATCCGGCGCGATCTTGAGGTTGATGCGCTGCACCTTGCCCGGCAGGCTCTCGAACGCTGCGTAGAGTTTGCGCGACAAAATGCCGATATCTTCCGGGTTGATCGACTCGCTGATGTTGTTGCGGCGGGCGAACTGGATCAGGTTGCGGTAGCTCTGCATCAGGGCTTCCAGCAGCTCGGCATGAGCGATCTTCACCTCTTCGATCTTCCACTCATGGCGATGATCGAGTTGATAAAGTTTGTCCTGACTCCAGCCCCAGTAGGAGACCAGCTGGCTCATCTGCTCGCGACGCCACTCGGGGGAGTGATCATCCTTGGGATGGCTGAGCCCGTCGCACACCTTGAGGTAGAAGCAGCGGCGCACCAGATCGAGCCGCGCCATGTCGCCGATGGACTTGAGGTAGTTGGTCACCTTGTCCAGCATCAGACAGTAGTTGTCGAGCCGGTAGTGCATCCCCTCGTTGTGCTGGAACCAGTCGCGACCGATCATCGACAGCAGGCGGGTATTGGGATACTCGTGCGAGTAGGCTTCCATCAGCACCGACTTGAGCACCGCCTTGTAGGGGGAGTCGATCCCCTTGTAGAGCTGCCACAGGGCGGAGCCGAAATACTCTTCGGCCGGAATACGCTCAAAACTGCCGAGATCGAGCCAGTCGTCCTGCTTGAGCTTGCCGCTCTCGAACAGCTCGTTCACATACGCATCGTAGTGATCATCACACTCGGTGGGCACCAGATACCAGATCAAGCGTTTGCCCGCGATACGCATGGCACTGCGGTAGAACTCGTCGAGCAGCAGCAGGTGCTGGGCACTGCCGCAGCTCTCCCCCTGCATCTGGGCATCGTTGGTCTGGCGGAACTTGTCTTCTGGGATAAGGAAGAAGTTGAGATCGACCCCGCGCTGTTCGGCCCACTTGGAGAGTTGCTGGCATTTCAGCTCCAGCAGATCGAGCCGCTCCTGCGACAAACCGGCCACGTGGCAGACCCAGATATCGAGATCGGAGTGACAGCATTGACCGATGGAGGAGGTGCTGCCCATGGAGTAGAGCCCCTGAATGGCCCGATCATGGGTGGCAAGACCACTCTGACAGTTGGCGTTGCGACAGAGGTCATCGATAAAGGCTTGCTGCTCGGCGGTGGCGCTGAAGCTCCAGATGCCATGAGGGACATCACCGGAGACATAACCGGGCAGCAGGGGATGATTGAAGTGCAGCATGACAGGCAGCAGTTGGAATACCTGCTGCCCATAGCGACTCATGAGGCCTAACGCCCGTTGCGTCTTGAGACGGGTAATATCGTCATAACGCGCAACCAGCGTATCGATGTGTTCCTGCAATGCCCTGCCTATCACCTAAGTGAAAATGACGCACCAAAAGGGGGATACGTCAAAAAAGTGTGATCATGTTAACAATGCAAACAGCGGTGGTAAACAAGCCTTCAGCTAAACGCCAGATTATTTCTGGTATGACCACATCAAGTATCAGGGGAAATCATTAAATTCCAATACATTCAATGAATTAATCAACACCACTTGCTTAATGAAAATCATTTTCAGCATGCATTTTTGAGCTTGGCCCCGCTTTTGCCGGCTCCGCCATGAAAGCCCGGGCAAAGGGTGGTAATATCGATTTCCTTCTAAAAATGAAACAACTGATTGATATGGCAGCCCGAACCCTGAAAATTGCCACTCGCAAGAGCCCGCTGGCCCTGTGGCAGGCCAACTTTGTCAAAGACCGGCTCGAAGCCCTGCACCCGCAGTTGCAGGTCGAACTGGTGCCCATGAGCACTCAGGGTGACAAGATCCTCGATACCCCGCTGGCCAAGGTCGGTGGCAAGGGGTTGTTCGTCAAGGAGCTGGAGACCGCCATGCTGGAAGGGCGGGCCGATATCGCCGTTCACTCCATGAAAGATGTGCCGGTGGAGTTCCCCGAGGGGCTCGGTCTGCACACCATCTGCGAGCGAGAAGATCCCCGTGATGCCTTCGTTTCCAACCGTTTCAAGGCCATTGCCGAACTGCCGCAAGGGGCCGTGGTCGGCACCTCCAGCCTGCGTCGCCAGTGCCAGCTGCGCGCCGCCCGCCCGGATCTGGTGATCCGCGACCTGCGTGGCAACGTCAACACTCGCCTCGCCAAGCTGGATGCCGGTGAATACGACGCCATCATCCTCGCCGCCGCCGGTCTGAAACGACTGGAGATGGCGCACCGCATCACCGCCTTTATCGAGCCGGAGCAGAGCCTGCCTGCCAACGGTCAGGGCGCCGTCGGTATCGAATGCCGCCTCGACGATGTTGAACTGCACGCTCTGCTGGCGCCGCTGGAACACGCCGAGACCCGCGCCAGGGTGCTGACCGAGCGCGCCATGAATCGCGCCCTGCAAGGGGGATGTCAGGTTCCTATCGGTGCCTACGCACTGGTCGACGGCGAGCAGATCTGGCTGCGTGGCCTGGTGGGTAGCCCGGATGGCAGCCAGGTGATCCGCGACGAGATCCGCGGTCCGCTGGCCGATGGTGAGGCCCTCGGCGAGCAGTTGGCCCAGCGCCTGCTGGCCGCCGGTGCCGACGAGATCCTGGCCGAGGTCTACCGCGCATGACCCCGCTGGTGGTGCGTCCGGCCGCCCAGGCCGCCGAGCTGGTGCAGTTGCTGCGCCAGCACGGTCATGCACCACTCTGCTGCCCGCTGCTGGAAACCGTGGCGGGCAGCGAACTCCCTCTCCTGCCCGACCTGTTGCGCAGTGCTGACGCGGTTATCGCCGTCAGCATCCATGCTGTTCATTTTGCACACGATTTTCTGTTGCAAACTGGTCAGACCTGGCCACATATTGAGTACTTTGCGGTGGGTCAGGCCAGCGCAGATGCGTTTGCAGCCATAGGCATCACGGCAAGTTGCCCGGATGACCCGCGCAGCGAAGGGCTGCTGGCCCTGCCCGCCCTGCAGCAGATAGCAGGCAAACGGGTACTGATCCTGCGCGGCAATGGCGGGCGGGATCTCATTGCCAGCACGCTGGCCTCACGCGGTGCTCTGGTGCACTATTGTGCGGCCTATGAGCGCCACTACCCCGAGTTTGACGGGGACAGATTGACCCACCACTGGCAGGCAGCGGGGCTGGACAGCCTGCTCATTACCAGTGGTGAACTGCTGCAACGGCTGCTGGAGCTGGTTCCCGACCACCAGCGGCCCTGGCTTTTTGACCACCTGCTGGTGGTCCCCAGCCCGCGCGTGGCCGAGATGGCCAGCGCTGCGGGCTTTATCCATATCACGATTGCCCAAGGTGCATCCAACCAGGCCCTGACGGCCGCTCTGGAACTGAGGAAGATGGAATGACAGAACAACAAGAATCCCAGGTCAAACCCCAGCCGACCGCTGTGGTCAATGGCAGCAAGAGCCGCTCCGGTGCAGTACTGGGAGGGGTCGCCATCCTGCTGGCCCTTGGCCTGACCGGCGGTCTCTATCTGCACGGTCACAAGAATGCGGTAGCCCAGCAGGCCGAACTGGCCCAGCTCAAGCAGCAGCTGGCGAGCGCCCTGAGCAAGATCGACCAGACCAGCAGCAAGGATGCCGAGCAGCTGGCTGCGCTGGATCAAACCCAGCAGCGGCTGCAGGGGGAGATGCAGGGTCTACAGAACCGGGTACTGGATCTGAATGACAAGCGCCCCAACGACTGGATGCTGGCCGAATCCGAGTATCTGGTACGGATGGCGGGCCGCAAACTGTGGCTGGAGCATGACCTCGTCTCCGCCATCACCTTGCTCGGCAATGCCGACGAGCGGATCGCCGCCCTCAACGACCCCAGCCTGATGCCGATCCGCAAGGCGCTGGCCGAGGATATCGCCAAGCTCAAGGGGATGCCGCGCATCGACCGCGAGGGGCTGACCCTCAAGCTGGCCGCGCTGTCAGACCAGATCGAGCTGCTGCCCCTCTCCACCGTCAGCATGCCGGAAGCCAAGGCCGAGCCGGATCAGGCGGTCAGCACCAATCCCGACGAGTGGGAGAGCAATCTGAAGAAGAACTGGGTCAAGTTCACCGAGAACTTCGTCACCATCCGTCGCCGCGATGGCGCGGTCGAGGCGCTGCTCTCGCCGCAGCAGGAGATCTTCCTGCGTGAAAACCTCAAAACCAAGCTGTTGCAGGCCCAGCTCTCCGTCTATCGCGAGCAGCAGGCGCTCTACGAAGACAGCCTGGACAAGGCCCAACGCTGGCTGACCCAGTATTTCGACACCGACAACAGCGCCACCCGCTACATGCAGGGCGAGATCGACAAGCTCAAGGGTGAGCAGATCCAGATCGACTATCCGGCCCAGTTCAAGACCCAGGCCATGCTGGAGCAGGTACTGACCGAACGCCTGCAACGCATTCTGGCCAGCAGCTGAGGAGGGCACCATGATCCGTATAATCATTCTGGTCGCCGTGATGGTCGCAGGGCTGATCTTTGGCCCGCAAGCCTCCGGTAACAAGGGCTATGTGCTGATTGCCCTTGGCAATTACACCATCGAATCTTCCGTAACCAGCGCGGTGATCCTGGCCGTGCTGTTCTACGGCGCCCTGCTGATCGTCGAGTGGCTGCTGGGTCGGGTATTCGGCCTGCGCCGCAAGACCCTCGGCTGGTACGGCTCGCGCCGCCGCCGCAAGGCCAATCAACAGACCGTCGCCGCCACCTTGGCAATGGCCGAAGGGCACTACAGTCAGGCTGAAAAGCTGATGATCAAGGGGGCCAGCAACAGCGACACCCCGCTGCTCAACTACCTGAGCGCCGCCAAGGCGGCACAGGCCCGTGGTGACGACGCCCGCCGGGATCAATACCTGCAAAAAGCGCAGGAGGAGAATCCCAAAGCCGAGCTGGCGCTCACCCTGACCCAGACCCAGTTGCAGATCGAGCAGGGCCAGTACGATACCGCGCTGGCGATGCTGGAGTCGGTCTACGCCCTCAACCCGCGTCACCCCATGGTGCTGGATCAGCTGCGTCAGGTACATCTGGCCCGTCAGGACTGGAGCGCCCTGTGCGACCTGATCCCGACACTGCACAAGGTGGGCAAGCTGACCCCGAAACAGGAAGAAGATCTGCTGCAACAGGCCTGGTCTGGTCGTCTGCAACAGGCTGCCGGCAGCCTCGAGACCCTCAAGGCGGTATGGCAGGATCTGCCGCGCAAGCTGCGCCTCGAGCCGGAACTGCTGGCCTGCTACGGCGATCTGCTGCGCCAGCTGGGCGCCGATGGCGAGGCCGCCACCCTGTGGCAGGAGGCACTGCGAAAACAGCCGATGCCGCAGTTGCTGGCTCGCCTGCCCAAGCTGAAACTCGACAGCTACCAGCCGCTGCTGGCGCTGCTGCAAAAGCAGCAGGGGCAACCGGAAGTAGACACCGCACTGGCCCAGCTCTATCTGCTGGCAGGTCAGCTGGACGATGCCCAGAAGCTGCTGGAGCAGGAGGTGGAGCGGGCGCCGAGCGCCGCCGCCTACCACGCCCTCGGCCAGCTGATGGACAAGCGCCGCCTCACCAACAAGGCCAACGAGTACTATCGTCAGGCACTGGAACTGGCGGGAGTCTGATCCCCGGCAAACAGAAACGCGAGAGGCCGCATGATGCGGCCTCTTTTTTTATCTCTTCGCCCTGCCCTCGTCAGGTGGTGAGCCGTTCCAGCTCGCCGATCAGCCAGATGGCCTCGGCACGGTGGCTGCCGCACACATCCATCATGGGGCGAAAACCGCCACACACCGCCGGCCGTTCCGGTTGACCGAAGATCTTGCAGCCAAGGGCGCTATCGAGCTGGATACAGGGGACGCCAGCCGGTTTGCCATCTGGCATACCGGGAATGGCACTGCTGATACTGGGGGCGATGCAACAGGCAGCGCAGCCGCTACGACACTCCATAGACTCCACTCCTTTGGGACGGTCTGAGCCACCATAGCCGAAGCGGCGACACAAACGTAGCTGGCGCACAACAAAAAGCCCGACCGCACGGGCGATCGGGCTTCAGACAACACAGCCGGTTCAGCGAGCCATCATCACAGGATGATATCGCGTACCACGCTGTCTTTGCGCTCAAGATAATGGATCGACTTGATACGACGAATGGTACGGGATTTACCACGGATCAACAGAGTCTCGGTGGTCGCCATCACGCCATCGCTGGTGATGCCATCCAGCAGATCACCCTTGGTGATGCCGGTAGCAGAGAAGATGACGTTGTCATTCTTCGCCATGTCTTCCAGCTTGAGCACCTTGTTGACATCGATGCCCAGCGCTTCGCAGCGGGCAATTTCCTGCTCGCCCAGCGCACGCACTTCCGGGCTGTCACCCTTGACGCGGTGACGCGGCACCAGACGGGCCTGCATGTCGCCATCCAGCGCGCGGATCACCGCAGCGGAGATCACCCCTTCCGGTGCGCCGCCGATGCCATACAGCATGTCGACTTCGCTGTCCGGCAGACAGGTGAGGATGGAGGCGGCAACGTCACCATCAGGAATGGCGAACACCCGCACGCCCAGCCCCTGCATCTCCTTGATCGCCTTGTCATGGCGCGGCTTGGCCAGGGTAATGACGGTCAGACGGGAGAGCGGCTTGCCCAGCGCCTTGGCCACGGACTTCAGGTTCAGCTCGAGAGCCTGATCCAGGTCGATGGCGCCTTTGGCCTTGGGCCCGACGATCAGCTTTTCCATGTACATGTCAGGCGCTTTCAGGAAAGAACCCTTGTCGCCCACCGCCAGCACGGCCAGCGCGTTGGCCTGACCCATGGCTGTCATGCGGGTACCCTCGATGGGATCGACCGCGATATCCACCGCGTCGCCGTGTCCGGTACCGACCTTCTCGCCGATATAGAGCATCGGCGCTTCATCAATTTCACCTTCGCCGATCACAATCTCACCATCGATCTCGATCTGGTTGAGAATGTGGCGCATGGCCGCTACGGCCGCCCCATCAGCGATATTCTTGTCACCACGTCCGAGCCACTTGTAGCCAGCCAGTGCAGCCGCTTCCGTCACTCGGGAAAACTCGATTGCCAGTTCACGTCTCATCGCATATCCAACCTATGGAGCTCGAAAACGGGCGGCATTCTACCACAAGGGCAAACCTTTGCGCACAAAAGTAGCCGCTGCGAGCAAGAATGTAGCCAATTCATCCAATTGCAACCCAATTGCCATCGACTCTTCATCCAACTGTCACCCCGCTGTCATCCCCGCTGCCTAGCATGAGCCCGTTTTCAAAACAAAAGCTTGCAACACCACAAGGGATTAAGATGAAAAAGCTGACTGTAGTGGCACTGGCTCTCACCGCAGCCTTCCAGGCTCAAGCCGTTGAAGTGTACAAAAATGACACCTCCATGCTGGATCTCTATGGCCGTATCTACGCTGGCCAATTCTTCGGCGACAAGAAAGAAAACGTCGATACTGCCAATCCGAATGGCACCAAGGATTACAGCGCCAAGCAAGGGGCAAACCAGTTTGTCCGTTTCGGTGCCAAGGCCGAGACCCAGATCCAGAGCGGTCTGAAGGCGCTGGCCCAGTACGAAGTGCAGATGTACATCAACGACAGCGAAAAGACCTTGGGTAAAGATGGAAGCACAGACAACCTGCGCACCCGTCTGGCCTTTGCCGGTGTCGGCGCTGACTGGGGGACTGTGACTTTCGGTCGCCAGAAAGGGGCCCCGGGCTTCCTGGCCGACTGGACTGATGTCTCCCTCTCCGACGGCTACGGCAACGAAGCGCTGGGCGCCAAGACTGACACCTTCGCCACCAACCGCGCAGGTTCCGTGTTGAAGTATTCCGGCCTGTTCAATGGCTTCCAGTTTGATGCCAGCTACAAATTTGATGGCGGCCAAGAAGAAGACAAGAGCAGCAACAAGACCTCCGCAGCTGACCCAGCCTATGGTGCAGCCGTGGCTTACACCTTCCCGTTCAATCTGTCTTTGGGTACCGCCTACAACGTTGGCCAACGTCAGGAAAAGAATACCGAAGACGCCAAACTGTGGCTGATCTCTGCCAAGTTCGACAACAAGGCGGCCTATGCAGCTCTGAGCTATGCCGATGGCTCTGACTTTGTCCAAAGTGGCACCGACCATACCGGCTGGGAAGCCGCGCTGGGCTACAACTTCGAAAACGGCTTCGGTCTGATGGCCCTGTGGAACAAACAGGAGCAGGAAGTCACTGGCGGCAAGAAAACCGATGCCATTGACTACTACACCCTGGGTGCCCAGTACAAATTCAACAAGAACCTGCGGGTGATTGGCGAGTACCGCATCAACAATCTGGACAGCGTTGCCGGCAAAGCGACAGCCAACAAGGATGACTTCCAGCTGGCTGCCCGCTACGACTTCTAATCGAGGTTTTGCGGATCCCCAAAGCGCGATGGCTTGCCATCGCGCTTTTTGCTGGGCGTCGCTCACGACCGGAGAAAGTGGCCTAGGCTCAACAGTAGATGTATCGCCGGAGAGATGATCATGGTCAGGCTGCTTTTCGTCCTGCTGTTGCTGCTGGCTCTTCCCGCTCACGCCCTCTCTATCGCCATGGTGCTGTGGCGCGGTGAAACCGCAGCTGAAGCGGGCTTTCGAGCAGAGCTGACCCGCCTTGGCTATCAGGCCACCATCACCACCTATAACGCCGATCAGGATCGTACGGCGCTGGCAACCATGCTGCGCCAGCAGATGCTGCCGAAACTGGCCGAATACGACTACATCTACACTTTTGGCACCACCGCCACCACCATGACCAAGAGTCTGGTGGCCAACCGCAAGCCACTGATCTTCAACGTGGTATCCGATCCGGTCGGGGCAGACATCCTCTCGGAAGACAAAGCCCAGAACAGCATGGTAGCCGGGGTAAGCAACATGGTGCCGATGGCACTGCAACTGGCCAACGCCAGCGAGCATCTGGCCACCGGAAAACGGCTGCTGCTACCCTTCAACCCCCGTGAGCAGAACACCCTGCTGGTGGCCGATATGCTGCTCAATGAAGCGAAACGCTATCAGTGGCAGATGGTCACCTGGCGAATGGCCCCTGACCCACGGCGGCTGGACAACGAACTGAAGCGGCTGCAACAGGATGCCAAAAACGACATCGTCTTTCTGGCCGCAGACAGCTATCTGCTCTCCATCGCCCCCCGTTTGCTGAATGCGCTCAACGCAGCCACCATCCCTACCATCTGCAGTGCCGAGCTGTTCGTCGAACACGGCTGCAGCGTTGGCACCATCAGCAGCTACGAGGCGCTGGGCAAGATGGCCGCCGGGATCATCCATCGCCATCAGCAGGGAACAGAATTGCAGGATATTCCGCTGCAGACCGACCCCCATCCCAAACTGGTGCTGGGGCAGCTGGGTAACGCCACCACGCAGGAGGCGAGCCCCGAAAAGCCGAAGCCTTGATAAAGATCTCGGCCAATCAGGCTCCGGGCGGGTATGCTGTTGACCCCCATCGCCCGAGAGCCCTTTCCCATGAGCACCACCGTCTTTTTTGCCGTTCTGCTGGCAGCCCTGCTTCACGCCAGCTGGAATGCGCTGGTCAAAATTGGCGAAGAGCGGCTGGTGGGCGTGTCACTGGTGGCGATCTTCTCAGGGCTTATCGCCGCCGTGGCGCTGCTGCCCATGGGGCTTCCCTCTGCTGCCGAGCTGCCCTGGCTCGGCCTCTCAGTCCTGCTCCATATCGGTTACTGCCTGTTTCTCAGCCATGCCTACAATCAGGGCGATTTTGGCCAGATCTATCCGCTGGCCCGTGGCAGTGCCCCGCTGCTCGCCATGGCGTTAAGTGCCCTGCTGCTGGGGGACTACCCCGGTTACGGCGGCATCATCGGCGCCTGCGTGCTGATCATGGGGGTCTTGCTGATGGCCTGGCGAGGCGGGCAGCAGCGCCTTGACAGCAAGGCAGTTCGGGCAGCACTGATCACGGCCATGTTCACGGCGACCTATACCCTCTCGGATGGAGCCGGCGCCCGCGCAGGGGGTGAACCGGTACGCTACACCCTCTGGCTCTTTGCCTGTACCGGGCTGGCGATGCTGCTGGTGTTGCTCGTCCACCAGAGGCGTAACGCCTGGCGCCAGATCCGTCAATATGCACTGGTTGGCGCCACCGGAGGGGCTATGTCACTGCTCGCCTACGGGATTGTTATCTGGGCCATGACCCAAGCCCCCATTGGCGTGGTCGCGGCTCTGCGCGAAAGCAGTGTGCTGTTTGCCATGCTGCTCTCGGTCTGGCTGCTGAAAGAGCCGCTCGGTCGCATGCGGCTGACGGCGGCGGCCATTATTACCGGCGGCGTGCTGCTGACCCGGCTGGGAGGATAAGCGCTGTCGCCATAGGGGCGCATTTATCAGGCAGGATGGCGTAATTCACTCCGCCAAATATGCCGAATACCAATAATGGAAATAAGTGTCGGCCCGGGCGTAAATGTTTACATCCGCAACGTATCAATTAACTGGCAGGTCTGTTTATTTCAACCACAGCTTCATTCGGGAAACTTATCTGCCCAGCAGCATTAATGATAAAATCGTTCACAGTTAATTTTCAGCAATGCTGACCAATACCGCGCATGGCACAGACCATGCCGCTCCGCCCATACATTCATTGGCCGCCTGACGGGTAAGCCAGCCCGGTCAGAGATGACCCGATCGCGCCCGCCACAGCAAGATGGCATGGCGCTACCGCGTTATAAATGGGTCCGGTTTCGTCCGTTTAATTTTTGATTATTTTAAATCCAGCACCATCAGGGAGTTTTTAATATGTCAGCAAAAAAGCTGAAATTGGGCGCCTTTATATTGATGATATTAACATCGGTATTTGGCGTCACTAATATCGGGATCGGTTTTTACCGCATGGGATATGCCGCCATTCCGATGTTCGTGATCGGCGGACTGTTCTTTTTCATCCCGTTCATTTTGATGATGATCGAATTCGGCACCGGTTTTCGCAAAGAGGCAGGCGGCATCTTTACCTGGATGCGCCACTCGGTCTCGACCCGATTCGCCTTTATCGGTCTGACCATGTGGTTCGCCTCCTACGTCATCTGGATGTTTGGCAAGGCGCTCTCCATGTGGGTGCCCCTCTCCTTCATGCTGTTTGGCCGCGACATCACCGTCATCCCGGTCACCCTGGGCACCGGCATCGACTTTGGCCCCTTTATTCTGGGCGTAGTCGCCATCGCACTGGTTGCCACCGTCACCAAGCTCATCACCCTGGGCAGCGCCCGCTTCGCCAAAGTGGCGGCTATCGGCGGTCTCTCCGTGGTGGCGCTCAACGTGCTGTTGCTGGTCGGTGGCGTCTTCACCTTCGCGGTGAGCGGCATGACCCTGCAGGAGCCCCTCACCGAAGCATCACTGGCAGCCTCTCCCAACGCCGCGTTCAACGACATCATCCCTTTCCTCGGCTTTATGGTATTCGCCATCTTCGCCTACGGCGGGGTCGAGGCGATGGCCGGGGTGGCTGACGAGCTGGAAGATCCCGAACGCGACCTCAAGCGCGGCATCTTCCTCTCCGGCGCCTTTATCGTGCTCTGCTACATCATCGGCTTTCTGGCGGTCGGCTCCATCATGCGCTGGAGCGACTTCCCGGCCGAGGGGATCACCTCTCTCTCCGCCCTCTTCATCATCATGCTGGAGCTGGGGCGCCATCTCGGTGGCGAGTGGCTGGGACAGGTGTTCATGCGCTTTGCCGGATTGGGCATGTTCCTGAGCTATCTGGGTGCCTTTATCGCCCTCTCCTACGCGCCGCTGCGCCAGTTCATCACCGGCACCCCGAGCTACTTCTGGCCGGAGCGTTTCCAGCGCGAGAACGAGAATGGCGTGCGCATTGAAGCCCTCAAGGTGCAAGCCTGGGTGGTCTGTCTGTTCATTGCCGCCAAATCCATCTTTACCCTGATCAACCCGGAAGGGGCCGCCGCCCTCTACGAGCTGATCATCACCATGACCAACGTCGGCATGACCCTGCCCTACATGTTCCTCATCTACGCCTGGTATCGCTATCGCAACAACCCGGCGCTGGGCAAGGACCTGATCTTCTTCAAGAGCGCGGGCTCGGTGCTGCTGGCTACCATCATCAGCCTGATCCTGGTCGCCTTCGGCAACGTCTTTACCGTGGTCGCCCCCTTTATCTCCGGCGATATCTCCACCGGCGTCTGGACCATCATTGGCCCGCTGCTGTTCGTGGTGATCGCCATGCGCTTCAAGATCAAGCAGGAAGATACCCACTAACCGGCAGGCAATGCTCCATACCAATCGGGACCGTTCTGGTCCCGATTGTTTTAGCGCTGGCTTCCGCTCACCATCACGGCCAGCCCATAGTTTCAATGCAAAAAAAGACTCCATAGAGACCTCTTTTACGCACTCCTCGCCGTCAGAGCGCGCTCAACGCCGTAAATTATCAATATCAAGGTGAGAATGATTGTGAAGCGCCAGTTCACGACATATAACTTAGCGAGATATCCCTGTATTTCGTCCGGTAGAGCTGATCATGATGATGCGTTCCCTCCTTCCCCTATTGCTTGGCGCAGTAATGTTGCCGGCCACTATGGACAGTGCCCATGCCAACCCCTTTTCCGCCAGCAGCAAGAGCAGCAGCGGCTTTCTCGAGCGACGGGATGTGCCTAACCTCAGCTCGGCTGCCTTCGTGGTGGCCAACCACAGAACCGGCGAGGTGATCTCCGAGCGCAACGGCAACCGGGTAATGCCCATCGCCTCACTCACCAAGCTGATGACGGCGCTGGTGGTGCTGGATGCCAACCTGCGCCTGAATGAAATGCTCACCGTGACCAATGCCGACATCGACCGCATCAAGGGAACCGGCTCGCGCCTGGCCATAGGTTCCAGACTCAGCCGCGCCGAAATGCTCCATATCGCCCTAATGTCCTCTGAAAACCGCGCCGCATCGGCGCTGGCCCGCCACTATCCCGGCGGCCAGCGCGCCTTCGTCGAGGCGATGAATGCCAAGGCCCGCATGCTGGGGATGTGGAATACCCGCTACGCCGACAGTACCGGGCTCAACCCGCGCAATGTCTCCACCGCACAGGATCTCGCCAAACTCGCCGCCGCAGCTGCCTCCTATCCGCTGATCCGCCAGTACTCCACCGACGAGCAGAGTTATGTGCGCACCAACAAGCGCCAGCTGCACTACCTCAACTCCAACCGGCTGATCCGCGAAGGGCAATGGGAGTTCACCCTCTCCAAGACCGGCTATATCCGCGAAGCGGGCCGCTGTCTGGTGCTGGGCACCAAGGTCAATCGTGAGCCAGTGATCATGGTGCTGCTCAATGCCGAGACCACCAACGATCGGGTCGCCGATGCCAAGCGGATCAAAACCTGGCTGGAGAGCTCGGGCAGAACCACCCTGGCCGCCAACCAGAGCAGCATGCTGACTCACCAGTAAGATCGAGATCCCCAACCAAGCGAGGCGCCAGCCTCGCTTTTTTTATCTGCATGAGCGCGCCCAAAAAATGGGATCCAGTTCCCGTTACAGGTAACACCTTCCGCCATCCCGTTACAAAACGTAACTACTCAACAGTGTGATTCACACTAATAGAATCAATTGGTTGTAACCTAGCAGCAAGAATTTTAGCGTGCCATCACAACCCCTGTAACGACGAGCCACCATGCGTATTTCCAGTATCGAGTGCGGGCGGGTACTGGCCATTCTGGCCGTGATGACCATTCACGTATCCCCCTTCGCCAATCCGTTCAATCCCGCCCTGTGGGGAAGTGGATCCTGGCTCTGGCTGAGCGGCACCATCAACCAGTTATGCCGCTTTGCCGTGCCGCTGTTTTTCCTCTGTGCCGGTTACTTTCTGCAGCCGAGACTGAGCCGCGAAGCGCCGCTGACCGTTGCCTGGCGCTACTGCCACCCCTTGCTGCTGCTCTGGCTGGTGTGGAGTCTGGTCTACCTGCTGGTACCGTTCAATCCGCTGGATGCCGTGCAGCAAGGCTATCTGGCCTCCCTGCGCGGGCAGTGGCAATTCCAGCTCGGCGACCCCCTCAATGGCTGGCTGGTGGGCGGCATGATCCACCTCTGGTTCCTGCCAGCCCTGATCATGGCGGTGACTCTGCTGGCACTCTGCTACCGGCTTGGCAGACCAGCGCTCGCCCTCTGGCTGGGTCTTGGCCTCTACCTGCTGGCGCTGCTGGGGGGCTCCTATGCCAAGCCGCTGCTGGGTGCCGAGTGGCCACTGCTCACCCGTAACGGCCCCTTCTTCTCCCTGCTGTTTGTGGCGCTTGGTGCCCTGCTGCGCCAGCGTCAGTGGCAACCGGATACCCGCACCGGCTGGCAACTGCTGCTGGCGGGCGTGGCGCTCTATGGCTGTGAAGCCTGGGCGCTGCAGCACTTCGCCGCAGTGCCGCTCACCCGCCACGACTTCCTGCTCGGCTCCCTTCCCTGGGCTCTCGGCCTGTTTGGCCTGCTGCTGGCCAACCCCGAGTTGGGCAAGGGCAGCTGGCTTGAACGTCAAGCCCCCAAAGTGCTCGGGATCTACTGCCTGCACATGATGCTGGTGGTCTGGCTCTTCGTGTTCGGCCCGCAGGGCGCATCCATCCTGTGGGAGATTGCCAAGGTGCCGCTGCTGCTGGGATCGTCTCTGCTGGCCTATCGCCTGCTGGCGGCCCAGCCCCTCACCCGCCGGCTGCTGCGTACCCACTGAACCCTCCATCCGGCCCGACACATCGGGCCGGATAGCTCTTCACGTTTTGTCTCTTTCTCTTCCGCTACACCCTTTTGCTCTCGTTTCATTACCGCGGTTTGCTGCAATGGTTCTGCTTTTCAGCCGTGCTTCCCCGACCGCACAACCCGCCCCCAATGCCCCCCTCCATTTTCACCTTGCCAGACAAATGAAAATCAATATCATTGGCATCCCGCTTAAGCGGGTCAGGCTAATTATAATTAAATCAATATGTTCGAGCCGTCAGGTCGACATCCAAAGAGTCAATATTGAATATGCAGCACCCTCACTTTCGCAGAACGCTGGTCTCGCTGGCACTGCTGGGCACCGGCTTCACTGCCCAGGCCACCGATGAAACCATGACAGTGGTTGGCAAACGCTCCCAGCATCAGGAAGTTGCCACCGCAACCCGTACCAATACGCCAGCCAAGCTGGTTCCCCAGACCATCGACAGCGTCAAAGTCAGCGAGCTGACCGCCTTCGGCCAACCTACGCTGAGTGAAGCCCTGAGCGGCATTCCCGGGGTCAACGCCAGCGGTGATACCCGCTTCGACGGGGTCAACATCCGCGGCTTCAGCGCCAGCAATGACTTCTATCTCGACGGGTTCCGCGACGACATGCAGTACACCCGGGCTCTCGGCAACATCGAGCGGGTGGAAGTGCTCAAGGGCCCGGCTGCCGTGCTCTACGGCCGCGGCAGCACGGGGGGCATCGTCAACCGAGTCAGCAAGAAGCCGCAAAAAGGGCAGGAGTCCAGCGTCACCGCCCGGGTCGGCAGCTTTGACAGTCAGCGACTGGCCGCCGACCTCAATGGTGAGGCGAGTGAGCAGGTGCAACTGCGCCTCAACATGGCGCAAGAGGACAAAGATAGCTTCCGCAACGGCGTGAAGAGCAAGCGCACTCTGCTGGCCCCTTCCGCCAACTGGGAGATCAGCGACAACCTCAACTTGCTGGTGCAGTACGAGCGCAACGAACATGACCGCACCCCGGATCGCGGCATTCCCGGGGTCAATGGCCGTCCGGCCGATGTGCCGCGAGAGTATGTTTACAGCGATACCAGCCGCGACTTCATTGATGACGTGGCGCAATCCACCCGCTCCCGCCTCTCCTGGGATATCAACGATCAGTGGCAGTTGCGCCAGCAGCTCGGTTACTCCACCCTCGACAGCCAGTTTGACAACACCTATGTCACCAGCGTCAAAGGGGATAAGGTGACCCGCTCCCGCTGGCAGCAGGATCTGAAAGCGAAGAACCTGATCAGCAACACCGAGGCCGAGGGTCTGTTCCAGACCGGCCCGGTGGAACATCGCCTGCTGGTTGGCTTCGAGCAGAACTGGCAGGAGCGCACACCCAAGCTCTACCAGAACGCCACCGCCATCCCGTCTGGCAATCTCTACGATCCGGGCTCGCTGCCCACCTACAATGGCGCCATGAAGCTCTCCAGCGACGCCAAACACAAGGTGCGCGGTAATGGCCTCTATCTGCAGGATCAGCTCACCCTGGGTGACTGGCATCTGGTGGGCGGGCTGCGCCGTGATGACTTCACCGTCACCAGTCGCCGCTACGACCTCAACAAGGAGGAGAGCGTCTCGGTCAACAGCCTGAGCCCGCGCCTCGGTCTGGTGTGGAATCCCCTCGAGGATCACGCCTTCTACACCTCCTACAGCAAGACCTTCACTCCGGTGGGCGGCGAGCTGATCGGCATCACCCCGGGTGACAAGAACAACGGGCTGGAACCCCAGCACACCCGCCTCTACGAGGGGGGGGTGAAGAGTGACTGGCTGAACGGCAAGCTGGCGACCACTCTCTCCCTCTATCGACTGGAGATGTACAACAAGCGCACCAAGGATCCGCTGGATCCCACCAAGGTGATCCTCACCGGCCTGCAGCGTACCGAGGGTGTCGAGCTGAGCGCACGTGCCGAGCTGACCGACGAGATCTACCTGCGTGGCGGCTTCGCCATTCAGGATGCGGAGCAGGTCAAGGCGGACGCGGATCTGCAGGGCAAGCGCCCGATGAACGTCTCCCGCCAGAATGGCCAGTTCTATCTCGGCTACAAGAGTGGCGAGCAGGGCTGGTTCGGTGAAACCGGCGTGACGGCAGTGGGCGATCGCTTTGCCGACAACGCCAACACCACCACACTGCCCGGTTACGCCCGCTTCGATGCGCGCGCCGGTTATCGCTGGCAGCAGTGGGAAGCCGAGCTGAGCGCCGAGAACCTGACTGACCACGAGTACTTCGTCAGCGCCACCAGTGCCACCCAGATCATGCCGGGCACGCCCCGCCAGCTGAGTCTGACCGGTACCTACCGTTTCTGATCTCTGTGACAACCACCCCGACTGGCCAGCCCTTGCTGGCCAGTTTTTTATGAAGCAACCACGATGAAACGCAGAAGAGTTCCCCTTCACAACAACAAATGGGTACGCCGCCTCCATGCCTGGGCCGGTTTTTTTACCCTCGCCCTGATGCTGATGTACGGCATCACCGGCCTCTGGCTGCAACACCGTGCCGTGTTGCCCATCCCCGGCCCCCACACTGACAAATCGAGTGAAGAGATAGTGCTGGAGACGCCGCTTGCCAGCCCGGAGCAGCTGAAAAACCTGCTGCAACAGCGCTATCCCGATACCTTTGCCGACGGGCGAACCATGATCACCCCGGCCCAGACCCTGCCCACCCCGAACGGCCCGCTCACCCTGCCCGCCAAGTGGGAAATGCGCGGCGTTACCCTCAGCCAGAGCGTAGCCGCCAGCTATGTCGAGGGTACCTTGCTGGTACGTACCGACCTGCAGCAAGCCAACTTTGCCGCCAGCCTCAACCGGCTGCACCGCGGTATGGGCACCGGCCTCGGCTGGCAGCTGTTTGGCGATATCGCCGCCCTGGCCCTGCTGCTGCTCGCCCTCACCAGCCTGTTTATGTGGACCAAACTGCACGGCACACCCAGAGCCATCATAGCGCTGACGCTCGCAGGTACCCTCGGTACCCTGCTGTTTGCCCTGCTGGGATAGCGCGCGACCATGCTACTGTGTAGCAAGGAAATGAAAGAAAACCGCAATAGAGACAGGCCGCTGGCGGTGATGCCGTCAGCGGCCACATCAAGAAAAGGAAATAATGGAGAGCGGGAAAAGAGAAGGGATACCAAGAGGTAACGGGAAGCACTGCCAGCTCAACAGTAACGCTCCAATGTGCAGGAACGCCAAAAAACAAAAGGCCATCATTGCTGATGGCCTTTTGTCATGAATTTGATGGTGCCCGGGGTCGGACTCGAACCGACACGGTTATTCACCGGCGGATTTTGAATCCGCTGCGTCTACCGATTTCGCCACCCGGGCAACTGCGAGGGATTATACGAATGGCGCGATGCCATGCAAGGTGTTTTTCGATTGAACACTCCCGTTTGTTCATTTATTCAACGCCTTGCCGATGCGGGGCCAGTTACATAGAATGCCGCCATCATCTTAATGGAATAAAAACGATGGCCAAGCCTAAAAAAGTCCAACAAAAATCCCCCTCTACCGCCACTCAGCCATACCCGTCAGCGGGTCTGCTGCGTCGCCTCGGCGCTCTGATTTATGATGCGCTGGTGGTGACTTCGCTGCTGATCATCGCCGGCTTTATCGGCATGGGTGTCGCCAAGCTGCTGCTGGTTACCGGCATGGCAAGCGTACCGGCGGGTGAAGATACCGTCTGGTTGCTGACCCGCCACCACCTGAGCCTGATCTACACCCTGTGGCTCGCCTTCGTCATCTGTGGCTTCTACACCTGGTTCTGGACCCGCGCTGGCCAGACCGTCGGCATGCGCGCCTGGCGGCTGCGCATTCAGAACGAGGATGGCAGCCATATCCGTATTACCCAGGCGCTGATCCGTCTCGCCACTGCCGCCTTTGGTCTGGGCAACCTGATGTGCCTGTTCAACCGCCAGCGCCCACGGGCGTTTCAGGATATCTGGGCCGAGTGCGAAGTGATCGTGCTGAGCAAAGAGGCAAATCTGGAATTGTTGAACAAGTAATCCCGGATCAATGCAATAACGAAAGAGGGCACCAACAGGTGCCCTCTTTGCATTTCCTCATAACCTCGTGCGGATTACTGCTTGCGGCTGAGGATGTAGAAGGAGATGCCGCCAAACAGCAGGCTGGGCGCGATAGCCGCCAGAATCGGCGGTACCGCATAGACCAGACTGATGGGGCCAAACACCCGATCACTCACATAGACGGCAAAGCCGGTCATGATCCCCATCAGCATCCGTGCCCCCATGCTCACCGAGCGTAGCGGGCCGAAGATGAAGGAGGAGGCCAGCAGGATCATCGCCACCACCGAGAGCGGTGACAGCAGTTTGCGCCACATCTCCAGCTTGTAGCGACCGGCATCCTGCTTGTTGGCATCGAGATAGCCGATGTAATCGAGCAGACCGGAGACCGAGAGGTTCTCGGGGTCGATACTTACCACCCCCAGCTGTTTGGGCGTCAACTCCGAGCTCCACTCCATCTTGTCATGCTGCTCGCTGCGGATCTGCGCCGGGTCGTCGAAGCGGGTAACCTGGGTCTGCTTGAGCAGCCAGTGGTGACGCTCAAACACCCCCTCCTGCGCCTGCACCACGTCGATCAGCTTGCGCTCGGGGGTGAAGCGATAGAGGGTGATGCCGGTGAGGGCGCCATCGTTACGCACCCCGTTGATATTGACGAAGTTGTTGCCATCGCGAGCCCACACCCCGTAGGCGGAAACCGTCAGACGACCTTCGGACAGCGCGCCCGCCTTGATGTCATCGGCCATCCGCTTGGCGATGGGGGCCACATATTCCCCCATCAGCCCCACCATGATCATCAGCGGGATCGCCGTCTTGAGCGCCGCCATTACAATACTGATCTTGGATCGACCCGCCGCCTGCATCACCACCAGCTCGGAGCTGGTCGCCAGCTGACCCAGACCAATCAGGCCACCCAGCAGCGCGGCCAGCGGGAAGAAGAGCACCGCCTCCTTGGGCATGGAGAGCAGCACATAGTAGAGGGCGTTGATCATGTCGTAGTTGCCGTCACCGACCGACTTGAGCTGCTCCACATACTTGATGAGTGCCGCAAGGCCAACCAGCGTGATTTCACACAGCAGGATCGACATGAAAATGACCCTACCGATATATCTATCGAGAATGCCAAACATCAGCAGAAGTTCCTATGTTGCAGCATCATGCTGATTTTCTGTTGAAATAGCGCCCTTTCACCCCGTTCCACCAGCTGGTGCCCTGCAGATTGAGGGGCAGGCCGATAAACAGCAGGTAACCGAGCGGCACCAGGAACATCCCCGGCCAGTAGGGCAGCCGACCGCTGTCAATGGCCGAACGGGCGGCGCTGAGCAGCAGGAAGTAGGAGAGATAGAGCATGATGGCCGGCAACAGCTTGGCGTAGCGCCCCTGACGGGGATTGACCCGCGCCAGCGGTACCACCAGCAGGGTCAGCACCGGAATGGAGAGGGGCAGCGAGATACGCCACTGCAATTCCGCCATCATGGCGTTGTCCTGGGTACCGAACAGTTCCATGGTCGGCTTGGCCGCAGCCTTGCGGTTGGAACGCTCCATCTCTTGCTGGCGGATCACCAGACCATATTCGCGAAAATCGGAGATCTGGAACTGTTTGCCGGAGAAGTTCCCTTCGTAGCGGGAACCATCCATCAGAGTCAGCCACTGCAGACCGTTCTCATCGACCGTCACCACCCCTTCGCTCGCCACCACCACCGAGGGAGGATTGTTCCCCTCCGCCCGCTGCAGCACGAAGATCTTTTGCAGTTTTGAGCCGTTGTCGTTCAAATCCTGGATATAGGCAACCAGACGCCCCTTGTCGAGCTCCATAAAGCGGCCCGCCTGCAGGAAGGAGATACCCGGATCCGCCTTGAACTCGTCGATCACCTGATACTCGCGCTCCTTGGCCTGTGGGGCGATCCAGCCGGTGTTGAACGCCGCAACCACCGCCGTCAGCAAGGCCAGCAACATGGCGCTGCGCATCACGAAACGGTGGCTGAAGCCGACCGCATGCATCACCGTCATCTCGCTTTCGGCGTAGAGGCGACCATGGGCAAACAAAATGGCTAAAAAGAGACTGATAGGCAGCATCAACAGCGCCATATTGGGCAAGTTGAGCAGCAGCAGGGTGGAGACCAGACGTGTCGGCACCTCGCCATCGGCGGCGTCACCGATGATCTTGATAAATTGTTGGCTGACAAAGATAAGCAGCAATACGAATAACACTGCCAGCTGGGTTTTCAGGGTTTCCCTGAACAAATATCGGAAAACGATCACAGTCATTCCCAAGTAAACTTGTGTTTTTAGTCGAATGCCTGAAAAATAGGGCCGTATATTGGATTTTTACCAGTTTGAACTGCGGAGCCTGTGGCTGTTCGCTCCGCCTCTGATACCCCAACAAGCACCGCATTATTCAATAAAAGGTGCCTTTTGTCTTTAGGATGTAGGAGATTCCATGGAGTTCAGTGTAAAGAGTGGCAGTCCAGAGAAGCAACGGAGCGCCTGCGTCGTAGTCGGCGTATTTGAGCCTCGTCGCCTCTCTCCGGTTGCCGAACAACTGGACAAGATCAGCGATGGCTATATCAGTTCGCTGCTGCGCCGTGGCGACCTGGAAGGGAAACCAGGCCAGATGCTGCTGCTGCATCAAGTACCGGGCGTGCTCAGCGAGCGCGTACTGCTGGTCGGATGCGGCAAGGAGCGGGAACTCGACGAACGCCAGTACAAGCAGATCATCAACAAGACCATCACCACCCTGAACGAAACCGGCTCCATGGAAGCGGTCTGCTTCCTCACCGAGCTGCACGTCAAGGGTCGGGATACCTATTGGAAGGTGCGCCAGGCGGTAGAAACCACCAAGGCGGGCCTCTACAGCTTCGATCAGTTCAAGACCAACAAGGCCGAGCCACGTCGCCCACTGCGCAAGCTGGTATTCAACGTGCCGACGCGTCGGGAACTGACCATTGGTGAAAAAGCCATCGCTCACGGTCTGGCCGTGGCCAAGGGTGTGCGGGTCTGCCGCGACGTGGCGAACATGCCGCCCAACGTCTGCAACCCGGCCTATCTGGCCTCCCAGGCCCGTCGTCTGGCCGATGCCTACGACAACATTACCACCAAGGTGGTGGGCGAGCAGGAGATGGCCGAACTCGGCATGAACTCCTATCTGGCGGTGGCTCGCGGCTCCGACAACGAAGCCATGATGGCCATCATCGAATACAAGGGTCATCCGGATGCCAAGCCCATCGTGCTGGTCGGCAAGGGTCTGACCTTTGACTCCGGCGGCATCTCCATCAAACCGGCCGACGGCATGGACGAGATGAAGTACGACATGGGTGGCGCCGCCTCCGTGCTCGGTACCATGCATGCGCTGGCCCAACTGCAACTGCCGATCAACGTCATCGGCGTGCTGGCAGGCTGCGAGAACATGCCGGGTGGCAACGCCTATCGTCCGGGTGACATCCTCACCTCCATGTCCGGCCAGACCATCGAAGTGCTCAACACCGATGCGGAAGGTCGTCTGGTGCTGTGTGATGCGCTGACCTATGTGGACCGCTTCGATCCGGAAACCGTGATCGACGTGGCGACCCTGACCGGTGCCTGCGTCATCGCGCTGGGTCACCACACCTCGGGTCTGCTGGCCAACCACAACCCGCTGGCCCACGAGCTGCTCAACGCCTCCGAGCAGGCGGGTGATCGCGCCTGGCGTCTGCCGCTGTTTGACGAGTATCAGGAGCAGATCGACAGCCCGTTCGCCGACATGGCCAACATCGGCGGTCGTCCGGCCGGCACCATCACCGCGGCCGCCTTCCTGTCACGCTTCACCAAGAAGTACAACTGGGCCCACCTGGATATCGCCGGGACTGCCTGGAAGAGTGGCAAGGATAAAGGCTCCACCGGTCGTCCGGTGCCCCTGCTGACCCAGTTCCTGCTGAACCGGGCTGGCGTGGATATCGAAGAGAAAGAGTAACTCTCCGGCCCCTGCCGATGGCTGCATCGGAAGGGTTGGCGTTACCCTGAACCACAAGGAAGAGGCCCGCCTCTTCCTTGTTTCATTCTTGAATCAGTGAGCTGCGGATGGGAAACGCCCCGTCAGCCTCATGAGGCGGTCAACAGTCCGTCACCGCAAAACGGGATCAACCTGATGAGCCAAGTGACCTTTTACCTGATGAGCGAACAGGATGACGCGCAGGCCTCTGCGGTCGAGCGACTGGCCTGCACTCTTGCGGCCGAGTCGTGGGGGGCGGGCCATATCTACCTGTTCTGCAACGATGAGGCCCAGGCCCTGCGTCTGGACGAGCTGTTGTGGCAACTGCCACCGGAGCGCTTCGTGCCGCACCAGCTGCAAGGCGAAAGCGGCATGGCCCCGGTGGAGATCGGCTATCAGCCGCCGAAACGGCGCTACGCCCGCCTCATCAATCTGGCCATTGCGACACCTTTGTTTGCAGGACACTTCGCTCAAGTGGTAGATTTTGTCCCCACTGACGAAACACAAAAGCAGCAAGCCCGCGAGCGCTACAAGCACTATCGCCAGGCAGGCCATACCCTCGAAATGAGGGATCCGCCCGTCCTTGCCGCACCGGATCCGGCGCAGCCCTGACTGCAACCAATTGATCCATAAAGAATCAACACCAGACTCCATCCATCCAGATTACGGCGAGACCATGGAAAAGACTTTTAATCACAACGCCATCGAACAGGCGCTCTATCAGCACTGGGAAGCCCAGGGTTACTTCAAGCCCCACGGCGACACCAGCAAAGACTCCTTCTGCATCATGATCCCGCCGCCGAACGTCACCGGCAGCCTGCACATGGGTCACGCCTTCCAGCAAACCCTGATGGATACCCTGATCCGCTACAACCGCATGCAGGGCAAGAACACCCTGTGGCAGGCAGGTACCGACCACGCCGGTATCGCTACCCAGATGGTGGTTGAGCGCAAGATCGCTGCAGAAGAGGGCAAAACTCGCCACGATTACGGCCGTGATGCCTTCATCGACAAGATTTGGCAGTGGAAGGAAGAGTCCGGCGGTACCATCACCCGCCAGATGCGTCGTCTGGGCGACTCCGTGGATTGGGAGCGCGAGCGCTTTACCATGGATGAGGGTCTCTCCGCTGCCGTGCAGGAAGTGTTTGTCCGTCTTTACGAAGATGGCCTGATGTACCGCGGCAAGCGTCTGGTGAACTGGGATCCGAAACTCAACACCGCCATCTCCGATCTGGAAGTGGAGAACCGTGAGATCAAGGGCCACATGTGGCACCTGCGCTATCCGCTTGCCAACGGCGCCAAGACCGCCGAAGGCAAAGATTACCTGATCGTCGCCACCACTCGTCCGGAGACCATGCTGGGCGATACCGCCGTGGCCGTGAACCCGGAAGACCCGCGCTACAAGGCGCTGATCGGCCAGCACATCCTGCTGCCGCTGGTGAACCGTCTGATCCCCATCGTCGCCGATGAACACGCCGACATGGAGAAGGGCACCGGTTGCGTGAAGATCACCCCGGCCCACGACTTCAACGATAACGAAGTGGGCAAGCGCCACAGCCTGCCGATGATCAACATCTTCACTCTGGACGCTCACGTGCGTGCCGAGGCCGAAGTGGTCGATACCAACGGCAACCCGAGCACTGCCTACGACGCCGCCCTGCCGGCCGAGTTCGCCGGTCTGGAGCGCTTCGCCGCCCGTAAGGCGATTCTGGCCAAGCTGGAAGAGCTGGGTCTGCTGGACGAGATCAAGGATCACGTGCTGCAACAGCCTTACGGCGATCGCGGTGGCGTGCCCATCGAGCCGATGCTGACCGACCAGTGGTACGTGCGCGTGGCACCGATGGCCAAGACCGCCATCGAAGCGGTGGAAGATGGCCGCATCCAGTTCGTACCGAAGCAGTACGAAAACATGTACTTCTCCTGGATGCGCGACATTCAGGACTGGTGCGTATCCCGTCAACTGTGGTGGGGTCACCGCATCCCGGCATGGTATGACGACGCCGGCAATGTCTACGTGGGCCGTGACGAGGCGGAAGTGCGTGCCAAGCACAGCATCCCGTCCGTGACCACCCTGCGTCAGGACGAAGACGTGCTCGACACCTGGTTCAGCTCCGCTCTGTGGACCTTCTCCACCCTGGGCTGGCCAAACAACACCGAGGCACTCAAGACCTTCCACCCGACCGACGTGCTGATGAGCGGCTTCGACATCATCTTCTTCTGGATTGCCCGGATGATCATGATGACCATGCACTTCATCAAGGACGAAAACGGCCAGCCGCAAGTCCCGTTCAAGACCGTCTACATCACCGGTCTGATCCGTGACGAAGAGGGCCAGAAGATGTCCAAATCCAAGGGCAACGTGCTGGACCCGCTCGACATGATCGACGGTATCTCGCTGGAAGATCTGCTGGAGAAGCGCACCGGCAACATGATGCAGCCGCAGATGGCCGAGAAGATCGCCAAGCGTACAGCCAAGCAGTTCCCGGAAGGGATCGATGCCCACGGTACCGATGCCCTGCGCTTCACTCTGGCCGCGCTGGCCTCTACCGGTCGTGACATCAACTGGGACATGAAGCGCCTGGACGGCTACAACAACTTCTGCAACAAGCTGTGGAACGCCTCCCGCTATGTGCTGATGAACACCGAAGATCAGGATTGCGGTTTTGCCGGTGGCGAAATGCAGTTCAGTCTGGCGGATCGCTGGATCCAGTCCCAGCTGCAAGTGGCCATCCGTGACTTCCGTACCGCCCTCGATACCTACCGCTTCGACATCGCGGCTGGCGTGCTGTACGAATTTATCTGGAACCAGTTCTGTGACTGGTATCTGGAGCTGACCAAGCCGGTGCTGACCAAGGGTTCCGAGGCCGAGCAGCGCGCTGCCCGCCATACCTTGGTGACCGTGCTGGAAACCCTGCTGCGTCTGGCGCACCCGATCATCCCGTTCATCACCGAGACCATCTGGAAATCGGTCGCCCCGCTGGCTGGCGTACACGCCGACACCATCATGATTCAGGCCTTCCCGGAGTTCGACGCCGCCAAGGTGGACGAAGCCGCGATGGCGGATCAGGAGTGGGTGAAGGAGTTCATCGTCAGCATCCGCAACATCCGCGCCGAGATGAACGTGGCACCGAGCGTGCCTCTCAACGTGCTGCTCCAGTGCGATACCAAGGATGCCAAGCGCGCCGCTGACAACGAGGCCTTCCTCAAGTCCCTGGCTCGTCTGGAGTCCATCCGCGTACTGGCGGACGGTGAAACCGCCCCGCTGTCAGTGAAGAAGCTGATCGGTGCCACCGAGCTGATGATCCCGATGGCCGGTCTCATCGACAAGGATGCCGAGCTGGCCCGTCTGGCTAAAGAGGTTGCCCGTCTGGTGGGCGAGTGCGGCCGTATCGAAGGCAAGCTTGGCAACGAAGCCTTCGTCGCCAAGGCGCCGGAAGCGGTCATCGCCAAAGAGCGCGAGAAGCTGGAAGATTACCGTCTCCAGCTGACCAAGCTGGAAGCCCAGCAGGCCGAGATCGCCGCGCTGTAAGCACCGCCCCAACCGATACAACAAAGCCCCCTGCCAAGGGGGCTTTTTCATATCCGTGCTTCCCGCTTCAGCTCACCAGCAACCAACCGCAAAAACCGAGATAGAGCAGACCGACCAGCCCCAGCCGCTCGGCGGTCATGGTTCCCTTTCTGAACCCCCACCAGAGCAACCCGACCGCCAACAGCGTCACCAGCGAGGAGGCCATCATGGCACCATCCAGCAGCCAGGGGGTAAAGAGCAGACAAAACGCCTTGGGGATAGTGCCCTGGATCATCATGGCCCCGGATATATTGGCCAGCGCCAGCCGGTTCTTGCCCTGCCGCACCCAGATCAGCACGTTCATCAGCTCCGGCATCTCGGTCGCCACCGGACTCAACAGCAGAGCCGCCAGCACCGGCGAGAGGCCAAACAGCTCGCCCATGCTCTCCAGCTGATGGACAAACAGCTGGGCAGCCAGCGCCACCACCACCAACGCAGCCAGCGTCTGCAGCAACACCTTGCCAAGGGGCGGGATTCCGGCATTTGGAGCCAGCTTGAGGGGCTCCGGCAATTCGACTTCGTGGCTGTCAGCCTGTTTCAGCTCGCGCCTTACATAGACGAGGTAGACCAGCAGGAAGAGCGGGGCCAGCCAGCTCTTGCCGGTGAAGGCGACCAGCCCCAGCGCAGTCGCCACCAGAAAGATGCCGATAAACCAGCGCTGATCCCGGCCAATATCGCGCTGCACCTCGCCGTCGATGGCCCGTTCGGTACGACTCATGCAAAGTAGCAGGGTGAGGCCGACTGCCGCATAGCCGATGGTCGCCAGCACCAGCGGCCCGCCAAGGGCGGCGCCAATGCCGATCTCCTGCTGGGCGGTCGTGTTGCCCATCAGCAAAGCGGTCAGGGTGACGATGCACTCGGGCAGCGCCGTACCCAGTGCCGCCAGCAGGGAGCCGGTGGCGCTTTGGGATAGTTTGAAGTGGTGGCCGGTCCACTCGATGCCGTTGACGAAGTATTCGCAGGCAAGGTAGATGGTGACCGCAGAGACGAGAAATAACAGCAGGGTAATCAACATAATAGATACCGCCAGGCGAGCAGAATAACCGATGGACCCGACATGGCTCGCCCGGCTGGCGTGCATATCGAGGCCAAAGGTCTTGCAGAGCGATAGTGCCTATCGCCGCCCATGCCATGGATACGAGGATCCAAGAGTGTTGACATGGGCCCGGCCCGGAATGAGGGCGGGTTGCTACTCCCCAATGACTGAGGGGACTTTTTAGCAACTCGACCGCCGCCTCACAAGGCAAATTAATGACAACTCATTCAATAAGTTGTAAGGGAATGTAACCTCGCCAGCCTCCCCTCCCCCGCCGTCATTGCGCTGTTGGCACACCGATTGCTGTAGGTAGTTCACTATCCACAACAGTTTGGGAAGGATGAACAATGAAACGGTGGATCCAACATTTCTATCAACTGAACCGCCTCAACTGGATGATGGTCTGGTTGTTGCTCTGTTGCAGCATCATTTTGCTGTTTCCGGCCGGACTGATGAAGGGGGCCGTCAGCCAGTGGGCCACGACCCACGCGGCCTGGCTGGGTGTCGGCATGTTGATCGCCATCTCCTACTTCTGCAGTCAGGGCTTCCTGATCGCCTGGGAGTGGGCCTGTGACGAGTGGCAGGCACGCCGCCAGCAGGATCAGCTGGCCCAGATGATCAGCTTCCTCGATTTCAACGAGAAGGCGGTGCTGCGCGAGTTCGTGCTGCAGCGCAAAAGCGTCATAAACCTGCCGATCACCGAGCCCGCCGTCAAAAACCTGATGGATGCCGGCGTCCTCACCTACGCCTACGGCAAACCGACGCGCGAGAAAGAGGACGAGAACCAGATCCGCGCCCTGATGATCGCCCTGCCCGCCCGACCGCTGCTCACCTACAAGGTGCTGGGGCTGTCGCGTGGCAAGATGAGCGACGAGCAGGTGGAGCAGATCATGAATGCCAGACCCAAGTTCGCCCAGAAGAGCCTGCAGCGCTAATCAGCGCCCGCTGATATAAAAAGAGCCGGACACTGTCCGGCTCTCTCGTTTCTGCGCGACGTTCTGTACCATCCCTTGCGTCTTGTTGTGCCCTACCCCTTGAGGCTGGAGCAAAAGCTGACATCGTCCTGCACAGGATCATCGCTCATGCTGTGATAGAGCTCGAAGCAGGGACCATTGCCAAACTCCAGCCCGGCAGCAACGATGTCGCCGATATGTTCCTGCCAACGCGGGCCATACTGGCTGCGGTCGGTAATAAGATAACGGGACTGGGCGTAACGACCGGCGGGAATAAGCTGGATCTCGACCGCTCCCATCCCCACCGTCCCCGCAGGCACCGTCACCCCGATGTCAGTGCGACACTGGGCTGGCGGAGTCACCTCGGGGTTATCGTGATAGATGAAGATCCACTCCCCACCTTCCAGACCGCGGGCGCTGACCCACTGATGCAGCTGGCTGCAGACGGGGTCATACCCCTCGCCATAGGGGCCGGTGACACGCATATAGGCCAGAGTGCGGGCGTCCATCTCGATGGTTTTCATGGTATTGCTCCTTGCTGATGAGTGACCCTCAGCATAAGGATTCGGCTGCACAAGTGCGTGTCCATCCTTGCTCATCAAGTGTCCATTCTTGCTCTTATCGCGGCGAAACTCTCCCGGCGTGCAACCATAGTAACGGCGAAATACCTTGGCAAACGCCTGGGAGCTGGCGAGCCCCGCCCCCAACGCAATGGCCGTGACACTGGCATCGGAATAGCAGAGCTGCCAAGCTGCCCGCTGGATGCGCAGACGACGACACATCTCCCCGGGCGTCTCCCCCGCCACAGCCGTAAACACCCGGTGAAAATGGTAGAAAGACAAGCAGGCACTGCTTGCCAGCATTTCAATGGAGAGATCGGGATTCTGCTCCAGCGCTCGGATCACCGGGCGCAATCTGGCCTGATAATCGACCATACCGTTAGCGACTGGCGCCCCCCGAGACTTTGGCCATATAGAGCGCATCCACATAACGCCCCTGGCGGAAGGCATAGTCACGGGCTCGCCCCTCCTCGGTAAAACCGAACTTGCGATAAAGCGCCTGTGCGGCCTCATTGTCGGTATAGACGGTCAGCTCAATCCGGTGCAGGTTGAGCCAGTTATCGGCCAGATCCAGCGCCGCGGCCATCAGGGTAGAGCCAACCCCCTTGCCAGCCCAGTCATCCCGCACCCCCATGCCGATCCCGGCCACATGCTTGCGTCTGGGATTGGGTTCTACGTGCAAGGAGATCTGGCCCACCAGCAGCCCCTCTACCTCCGCCACCAAGGCGACCACATCACTGCTCTCCAACCGCTTCTGCCACTGGCTAAGGGGAGGTGTGGGCAGGTGCAGAGTTCCCGCCTGAGCATTGGGCATGGAATAGAGATCCCGCAAGGCGGGGGCATCAGCGGGTTCGGCATGACGGATAGTAATCTGCATATGAGGCTCCTTCTCGAAGCCACCATCATGCAATATCCGGCGCGGTTACACATCCCCCACCTGCACCCATTTGTCTTGCCTATCAAAGGGCGAGGAAAGGCCCATTGGCCGAGCACGGCGCAGATCCGTAGGCTGGCCCCATATCAACAAGGAGAGAAGCCATGACTGACAAGACCCTGCACAGCGCCAACGGCGCCCCCGTCGTCGACAACAACAACAGCCTCACCGCCGGTCCGCGCGGCCCCATCCTGATGCAAGACATCTGGTTGATGGAGAAACTCGCCCACTTCGACCGCGAGCGCATTCCCGAGCGGGTGGTTCACGCTAAGGGCTCGGGCGCCTACGGCACCTTTACCGTGACCCACGACATCAGAGCGTTCAGCAAGGCCGATCTGTTCAGCACCATCGGCAAGCAGACGCCTGTATTCCTGCGCTTCTCCACCGTGGCCGGTGAGAAGGGCGCCGCCGATGCCGAACGCGATGTGCGCGGCTTCGCCCTCAAGTTCTATACCGAGCAGGGCAACTGGGATCTGGTGGGCAACAACACCCCGGTCTTTTTCATCCGCGATCCGTTGAAATTCCCTGACTTCATCCACACCCAGAAGCGGGATCCGCGCACCAACCTGCGCAGCGCCACTGCCGCCTGGGACTTCTGGTCACGCCATCCGGAATCCCTGCATCAGGTCACCATACTGTTCAGCGATCGCGGCATTCCCAAGAGCCTGAGGGAGATGAACGGCTACGGCAGCCACACTTTCAGCTTTATCAACGACGCCAACGAGCGCTTCTGGGTCAAGTTCCACTTCAAGACCGAGCAGGGCCACAGCTTCTACACCGATGAAGAGGCCGCCACCGCCGTCGGGCAGGATCGGGAGACCAGTCAGGCGGACCTGTTCAACGCCATCGAGCGGGGCGACTTCCCGCGCTGGAAGGTCTATGTGCAGGTGATGCCGGAGGCCGACGCCCAGACTTACAACATCCACCCGTTCGACCTCACCAAGGTGTGGCCACACAGCGACTACCCGCTGATCCCGGTGGGCGTGCTGGAGCTTAACCAGAACCCGGACAACTACTTCGCCCATGTGGAGCAGGCTGCCTTTACCCCGGCCAACGTGGTGCCCGGTATCGGCTTCTCGCCGGATCGCATGTTGCAAGGGCGGCTCTTCTCCTACGGCGACACCCAGCGCTATCGCCTTGGCGTCAACCACGGTCTGCTGCCGGTCAACGCCCCGCGCTGCCCGTTCCATCACGGTGCCCATCGTGACGGTGCCATGCGGGCAGACAGCAATGGCGGCGCCAGCCCCAACTATCAGCCGAACCGTTTCGGCACCCAGCAGCCGAGCGAGCAGCACGAACCGGCGCTGAGTCTGGAAGGGGCCGCCCTGCACTACGACTTCCGTGACTACGACAGCGACTACTACAGCCAGCCGGGTAACCTGTTCCGCATCATGGACGAGGGGCAGCGCTCGCGGCTCGCCGCCAACCTGGCCCGCTCCCTCATCAATGTGGAGGATGACGCCATCGTCGCGGCCCAGCTCAAACACTTCGAGCAGGCCGACCCCGAATACGCCAAGCGGGTCGAACTGGCACTGGCCGCCTTGCAGCGCTAAGCCGCAAGCAGGAAAACTCTACAAAAACAAAACGGGGGCCTGATGGCCCCCGTTGTTATTCTGCTAAGAGTAATAAACGCAAAAACGGAGCCCGAGGCTCCGTTTTTCAATGCTGTATCAATCCCGGACGGAACGCGCTTCGCGCTCTTCCCGCTCCCTTGCCAACAGGCGTTTGTACCACCAGCTACTGCGACGACGTTGTGCATTGGAAGAGCGACGAGCCATTTCTTAGGTTCCAGCCAAGAGAAGAAAGGAGCTGCATTATGCGACAGGGATCACGTCCATGTCTTTAGCTGGATCAAGAAAAGCCTCACTGACCCACGGAAATCGTCTTCTGATCTTTTGCTCCCCGGGTGGCAGGCAACACCACCGCAGGAGAGCGCCAGGCCAACGGGCCATTGCTCTCGAGGTCGTTCTGCGGGCCGCACTCCAGCCAGATATCTCCCTGCAGAATGCGGGCCCCTTCGGAATATTTCTGATCCGCAAACCAGCAGACCCGCTCGGGCAATGAACCCAGCGGCAACACCAGCTCGGGACTGGCAGACTCGCCCACCACAGTGGTTTTGGACGCGGCCAGAGCGGGGGCGAGCCAGAGGGAGGCCAGCAGGCAGAGCAGTACATTTTTCATGAGAGGGATCCTGTTGCGATGGGGGGCACTCTCGAAGAATCGACCAGCCCCGGGGTTTACTTGACTGACAATCATACTGCCTGCTGGCATTGTGGAACCAATATGGTAGCCTGCCAGCGCCTGCGGGCAGTCTCTCGCTGCCACGCGCAAACTTCCGGTGAATTTGTCACGTCCTGACAAAATATAACCTTATTTATCAAATCGTTATTTGGATATTATCCCAATGCGTATCATGCCGTTGCTTCAGGCGGCCTGCCTGAGCCTGATGTTGTCCGCCTGCGTTGCCCCATTGCTGATGATGAGCCCCACCAGCCAGCTGATGTGGGCCCTGCTCAAGCCGCTGGTCGGCTTTGACCCGAACGAGGTCAATCTGTTCGAACAACCCCTGATCAAGGATCGGATGACCGCCATCCTTGGCCCTAATTACGACAGCACCATGCAGTTGCTCAAGACTGCCGACAAGTTACAGCAGGAGGGGCCGCTTTTCTATGTGGTCTCCGAGTATGCGCCCGTGCCGGATATCGCCAAGCAGGCGGGGATGGTGTGGAACTCGCAAACCAACCAGATGTCGGTATTGCTGCAAAAAGGGGATGGCACCACCCTGACCTTCGGCGAAAATCTGGCGGGCACGGCACCGACCTGGCCAACCGCCATGCAGGGCTGGCAGACCCCCACCAACCAGCTCACCCCGGCGGCCAATGCCCTGACCGGTACGGCAACCAGTCAGAGTGGCGCCTCCCCCTTCTCCCTTGGCAGCGCGCTGGGCACAGTGACCCGCGGCGTCACTGGCTCGCTGACCAACAGCGCCAGCCAGGCCATCAGCGGCGCAGCCGCCAACGCCACAGGGCAGGCCACCCAAGCTGTGAGCCAAAGCACGACCGCTCTTACCCGCACTGCAACCACCGCTGTCACTGCGCCAGCCAAGCAAGCGGTTAGCCGCGCCACCGCCACCGTGACGCAAGAGGCCACCAAAGCCGTTGTCACACCTGCCAAACAGGCTGTCAGCAGCGCCACTGCGACCACGGCGCAAGAAGCTACCAAGGCCGTTGCGGCTCCTGCCAAGCAAGCCGTCAGCAGTGCCGCTGCGACCGCGACGCAAGAAGCCACCAAAGCCCTTGCCGCTCCTGCCAAGCAAGTCGTCAGCAGCGCCGCTGCGACCGTGACACAAGAAGCTACCAAGGCCGTTGCCGCTCCTGCCAAACAGACTGTCAGCAGCGCCGCTGCGACCGTGACGCAAGAGGCAACCAAGGCTGTTACCGCTCCGACCAAACAGACCGTCAGCAGTGCCGCGGCGGCCGTGACACAGGAAGCCACCAAAGCCGTTGTCGCTCCGGCCAAACAGGCAGTCAGCAGTGCCGCCGCGACCGTGACGCAAGAGGCAACCAAGGCCGTTGCCGATCCAGCCAAACAGGCTGTCAGCAGTGCCACCTCTACCGTGACGCAAGAGGCAACCAAGGCTGTTGTCGAACCAGCCCGGCAGGCCGTCAGTGCCGCATCCCATACGGCCGGAGAGAGCGTCGCCGATGCCGCCAGAGCGGCGGAAGCCAAGGCTCGCGCCAAGGCAGAAGCAGAGATGGAAGCCCTGCTCAAATAAACCGACAGGCCACCGCAAGGTGGCCTGTTTTTTATCCCGCTACCGGATCATGACGTTATGGAAAAGGCCACATAGACTGTTAGGTAACTACCCGCACAAGGAGTGCATCATGCGTCGTCTGCTCCCTGCTCTCGCTTCTCTCGCCCTGTTTATCGCGCTCCCGGCTCCGGCACTTATCTACTATTCGGAGCAGAACATGCCGCTCAATGGCCAGGATAAAAATGGTCAGCCTGTGGGGTTGGCGGTCGAGTTGCTGCGCCTGATGTGGCGTGAAATGGGGGAGCCTGAGCACCCCATCCACTTTCTGCCTTGGGCCCGCGGCTGGTATCTGCTGACCCAGCAGCAAGAGGCCGTGCTCTTTACCACGGCACATACCAAGGAGCGGGATCCCCACTTCCTCTGGGTCTGCCCCATCAGCCACTCCAGGGTCGCGCTGGTCGGCCGCAAGCAGGATGCTCCCAAAGTGGCCAGCAAAGCGGATCTCGCCAAGCTGCAGATCGGTGTGATGCAGGCGGATGTCGGGGAGCAGTTGCTACTCAACCGCGGGATCAGCCCGGGCAATATGATGGCGGTGGAGCGTATGGATCAGGTGGTGCGCCAGCTCATCATGGCACGTACCGATCTGGTGGCGGGCAACGAGGTGATGTTGCGCCATCAGGCCAAAGAGCTGGGTTTCCCCAGCGAGGATTTTGTCACCGTCGCGATCATTGAAGAGCAGGACAACTGCTTCGCCTTCAACCTGAGGGCAGACAAGCAACAGGTTGCCCGCCTGCAACAAGCGCTGGACAAGGTCAAACAGGGGGATGAATACAAGCAGCTGATGAAGCGCTACCAGTTGCTCAGTATCCTGCCCGAAACCACTCCCACCCTCCCGCGCCTCGAGTAACCCCGGCCCGCCCTATGGCGGGTTCTCTTTATCTCCCGCCGATGACGCCTGTGATGCCTCCAGCGGCGCCGTAATGAGGTGGTTCAGAAAGAGAGTGAACAGCTCGGCCCGCGAGCCGAGCCGCAGCTTGCCATAGAGATGCTTGCGGTGATTCTTCACCGTGCCGCTGCCAATCCCGAGCTCCGCGGCAATCGCCTCGGTATCCAATCCCTGCAGCAGCAATTCCGCCACCTGCCGCTCGCGCCGGGTAAGCCTATCGCCCCCGACACTCGCCATCGCCAGCTCCACCGCGCTCTTGAGGCTGGCGCTGTCTGGCAGCACAGTGCTCTGGGCCAACAGCGGCTGGCTCTGCCGCCACTGCTGACGACAGAGCGAATGTACCAGCGGGAACAGCTGCTCCAGCCTCGCCAGCTCGTCACGGCTGAGGGTACTGCGTTTGTCGAGTCGCCCCAGAAACAGCATCAGCGTCAGTCCGTCCCGCACCGGCAGGATCAGCCCCACCTCCTCCTGCCAGCCGGTGGCCTGATAGAAGTGGTGGCGATATTCGGGATCGAGCCGCCCTTGGGAGACCTGCGCCAGGGTCCAGACGCCGGCAGGCAAGCCCTGCTCCAGCGCCTGCATAAAGGGATCCTGACTGAAGTGGCTGGTGAGGTAGCGATCAAACAGCAGAGCCCGCTGATGGTTGAGGTTGTCGTAGAGGTAGACGGGCCGCTGCCCCACCCCGAGCAGCAGGGCGCAATCAAACGCCACCTGTTGCTGGATCAGCCGCACCAGCGCCGCCGCAAAGGCGCTGCTGTGCAGGGCATCGACCACCTCGGTCATGCAGCGGGTCAAGGCATCTGTGGTGAATGGCTGGGTCATGGTGGCACGTTTCCGGTGACGGGGAGCGATTCCCCGCTATGGCTGAATGCTAGCACGAGAGTGGCAAAACTGTCCCTCAGGGGACATATCCGCCACCGGCCAGAACGGCGAGGATGACGGCTTTCCCCCCTGCTGTTGGAGAACCCATGATCAACCCCCACCTGCTCGATGAGCTGACCGAGCGCGGCCTTGTGGCCCAGAATTCCGACCCGGCGGCCCTGGCCGATCATCTTGCCACCTCACGCACCGTCTATTGCGGGTTCGATCCCACCGCCGGCAGCCTGCATATCGGTCATCTGGTGCCGCTCTTGATGCTGCGCCGCTTCCAGCTGGCGGGCCACACCCCGGTGGCACTGGTGGGCGGGGCAACCGGCCTTATCGGCGATCCCAGCTTCAAGGCGACCGAGCGCAGCCTCAACAGTGCCGATACCGTGCAGGGTTGGGTCGCCAGCCTGTCGGCCCAAATCAGGGCGCTGCTGCCCGCCGATGAGGGCCTGTCGGCCCCGCAACTGGTCAACAATGGCGACTGGATGGGGCAGATGTCCGCCCTCGATTTTCTGCGGGATATCGGCAAGCACTTCTCGGTCAACGCCATGCTGGCGCGGGAATCGGTGCGTCAGCGGCTGGCTCGCCCGGATCAGGGCATCTCGTTCACCGAGTTCTCCTACGCTCTGCTGCAATCCTACGACTTTGCGGTGCTGCACCAGCGGCTCGGTTGCACCCTGCAGATTGGCGGCAATGACCAGTGGGGCAATATCACCAGCGGCATGGATCTCACCCGTCGCCTCCATCAGGCGCAGGTACACGGCATGACCCTGCCCCTTATCACCAAGGCAGACGGCACCAAGTTCGGCAAGACCGAGGGGGGTGCGGTCTGGCTCGATCCAGCGCTCACCTCCCCTTACGCCTTCTATCAGTTCTGGCTCGGCACCGCGGATGAGGATGTCTACCGCTTCCTGCGCTACTACAGCTTTATGTCGCTGAGCGAGATTGATGCACTGGAGGCGGAAGACGCGAAGCGGCAGGGGCGCAAGCAGGCCCAGCAGGTGTTGGCGAACGAGCTGACCGAGCTGGTACACGGCAAGGCGGCGCTGGCAGCGGTGCAGCGCATCAGCGAGCTGCTGTTTAGCGGCGATGTGGCCCGCCTCGGCGAGAGCGATCTGGCCCAGCTGGCGCAGGATGGCATGCCGTGCAGCACCGTCAGCGGCGAGACGGATCTGGTCAGCCTGCTGGTCAGCTGCGGTCTGGCGAACTCCAAACGCATCGCCCGCGAGCTGCTGGCGGCGGGGGCCATCAGCCTCAATGGTGTGATCAAGCAGGATGAACAGCTGAGTGCCGATGATCGGCTGTTTGGCCGCTACCTGCTGCTGCGCCGGGGCAAGAAGCAGTATCACCTGGTGGAGTGGCAATAAGCCGCAGGGCGGGGAGTTCAGCCTCCCCGCCCGCCCCCTGAATCCCTTTTGAATCCCGAGTTGCGATCCCCCTCACAGCCTCTCCCGTCAGCAGCCACCATACTGGCACCGGCGAACATGGAGTACGCCACACAATCTGTTCCTCACGAATCAACAAGGATGCTGATGATGAAGAGATGGCTTCTGGTGCTGCTCTGCACCCTGCCCATGCTGGCACACGCCAGCGGATACACCCAGACCCGCTACCCCATAGTGCTGGTGCACGGCCTGTTCGGCTTCGACAAGCTGCTCGGGGTCGATTACTTCTATGGCATTCCCCAGGCCCTGAGCCGGGATGGTGCCAAAGTCTACGTGGCTCAGGTATCGGCCACCGCCAGTTCGGAGCAACGGGGCGAACAGCTGCTCGCCCAGGTCGAGCTGCTGCTGGCGGCCACCGGCGCCGAGAAGGTCAACCTGATCGGCCACTCCCACGGCGGCCCCACCATCCGCTATGTCGCCTCGGTCGCCCCCGAGCTGGTTGCCTCCGCCACCAGCGTCGGCGGCGTCAACTACGGCTCCGAGATTGCCGATCTGGTGCGGGCCAATGCCGCCCCCGGCAGTGCCGCCGAGAAGCTGGCGGCCGCCGCGGCCCACGCCCTCTCCGGCATGATTTCACTGCTCTCGGGCGGGAGCCAACTGCCGCAAGATCCGGTCGCCGCCCTCGATGCCCTCACCAGCAAGGGGGCCAGCCAGTTCAACCAGCGCTACCCGGAGGGGCTGCCCAGCCGCTATTGCGGCGAGGGGCCGATGCAGGCCAGCAACGGCGTCTACTACTTCTCCTGGAGCGGGCGCGGCAACCTGACCAATCTGCTGGATCCGGTGGATCCTGCGCTGGCGCTGACCGGCGCCTTCTTCAAGGAGCCCAATGACGGACTGGTCGGGGTCTGCAGCAGCCACCTCGGCAAGGTGATCGGCACCGACTACCGGATGAACCATCTGGATGAGGTGAACCAGTCCTTCGGCATCCACCATCTGTTCGAGACCGATCCGGTCACCCTCTATCGCCAGCATGCCAACCGTCTCAAGGAGCTGGGACTATGAAGATAGCCACCCTGCTCGTCGTGCCCTGCGCAATCACCCTGCTACTTGGCGGGGTGTTGCTCTGGCCCACTGCACCGACGGCAGACTCATCCCCCGCTCAAGCCAGCATGCATGCACAGAGCCACCCGCACGATCCCGAGCAGGAGGCCACCGATGCCCTGCAGGCGCGCTATCGCACCTTTGTCTCCGCCCAAAGCAGCCTGACGGTGCCCACCGAGATCTCCCTCACCAGCTTGCAGATCCTGTTTGACGAGCGGGAGCAACTGCGCCAGCAGAGCTTTACCCCGGCGGAGCAGGCCCAGCTGTTTGCCGAGGATCGGCTGATGGAGCAGCTGACCCTGCGCCGCAGGGCGCTGGCGGAGGCAAGAGACAGCGACAAGTCGCAGTTGGCCAGCGAGCTGGATCTCTGGCTGGCGGAGCAACCGGACTGGTTTCGCGAGGCGGAGGCCAACAGCCGTCTGCTTGAGGAGTTGCAAGAGCTGGCGCAGATGGAGCCAGACAAACGGGAGGCTCTGCTGCTGGAGACAGGGGGGCCGGAAGCGGTGGATCGGATGCGCCAGCTGGAGCAGAACCGGCAAGGGTTCGAGGAGCAGCTCCGCGGCTTTCTGGCCGAGCTCAGGCAACTGCCGAACGAGGCCAGGGCCGAACAGCAGCAGGAGCTGCTGGCCCGCTGGTTCGAACCCGGACAGTGGCGCCGGGTCGAGGCTCTCACCCGGCTCAAACTGGGGGAACCACAAGCCGAATGAGAAGGGGGCCCGAGATGGGCCCCTTGCTACTGCGCTTATTGCGGCTTGTTGGCACCCGGCAGCGGCTGCCAGGTGAGGCGGGTTACCTGAGTGCCCTGCACTTCGCACTTGAGGCTCAGCTCCTGCCACCCCTTATCCTGACGCAGGGAGACCTCTCCCTCGATCCCCTGCTCGCCAATCTTCAGCTTATCCTGCTCGAAGAGCACCTTGTCGCCGTGGGCGAGATCCATCAGTTTGCCGTTGCAGAGCCAGTGAGCGAGATCCGCCCCCTTCAGCTTGACGCCACCCTTGGCCGCCTTCTGCTCGGCCGCGCTCACCACAAACAGCTTGCTCAGCTCGGCGGCCCGCTTGGTGAGCCACTCCTGACGCTGCTGCATGCTCATTTTGCTGACGAACTCGGCGGGCTGGCCCTTCTCGTCCAGCCACTGGGTCAGCTTGCCGCTGTCGTCAAAGGCGAACTGGGCGGCGGGCTCTTTGACCCCGAACAGCTTGCCGCCCTTGAAGTAGTAGCGGCTCTCCCCTTCCAGCTTGCCCAGCTCGTTCATGATGGGCACGGCGATGATGACGGGGGCGCCATCGATCCAGGCCTTGATATCGACGCCGTCATGGCTGAATTGACGGGTATCGAGGGCGCTCTCGGCCCCCTTCTCCATCAGGGTAAACTGCTCGGCGAGAGAAGCGGCCAGAGAAGGAAGGGAGCAGAATCCCAGGGTCAGCGCGATCGCTGTGTTGCGCATTGAGTTGTACATAACACTCCTGTGATGGGCCATCCGGCCCGTGGTTAACTCTCTGTCAGCCAGGCCCGCAGCCCTTCCCGGTGAGCATCGCTCAGGGGCAGGGATTGGCGGGCCCGGTAGTCAAAATGGATCAGGGTCGTTTCGGCGGTGACGGCCAGTTCGCCGCCCTGCCAGGCCTCCTGCCAGACCGTAAAGGAACTGGTGCCGATGCGGCGCACGCCGGTCTTGATGGTGACCGGCTGGCCGTAGAACAGCTCCCGTTTGAACTGCACCGTATAGCCCGCGATGATCAGATGCCAGTTATGCACATCCAGATCCGGGGAGAAGATCCGGAACAGGGGATCTCGCGCCGATTCGAACCAGACCGCCGGCACCGTATTGTTGATATGGCCGAGGGCATCCGTCTCCTGAAAGCGGGGTTGGATCTGCATTTCCAGCATGGGTTGACTCCTTGTCTCTTTGTTTCTGTCCTTGTCCGTTCATGGGACATCAGTGGCCAATGGGTGGCCGCCGGGCATCATCAGCGGATCAGCATGTTACATGATACTGCTGGCCCAAGCACAGGGATGCCAGCGGCCCTGCGATACCGGCCAGCAGGTGTCGCAGCGCGGCGGATGGTAGGGCTGCACAGAAAAGCGGGCAGTAAAAAGCCCCGCACATCTTGGCTGTGCGGGGCTGGTGCAGCTAGCTAAACGGCTTGGGGACTAGCCGATCAGATCGAAGCGATCCGCATTCATCACCTTGTTCCAGGCGGTGATGAAGTCACAGACAAACTTCTCCTTGTTGTCATCTTGGGCATAGACCTCGGCATAGGCGCGCAGCACCGAATTGGAGCCGAACACCAGATCCACCCGGGTGGCCGTCCACTTCAGCCCGCCGCTGCGGCGATCGCGGATCTCGTAGAGATTGCTCGCTTTCGGCAGCCACTGGTAGCCCATGTCGGTCAGGTTGACGAAGAAGTCGTTGCTGAGTACCCCGACCCGATCGGTAAAGACCCCGTGCCCGGCACCGCCGTGGTTGGTGCCGAGCACCCGCATCCCGCCGACCAGCGCCGTCATTTCACAGGCGGTGAGCCCCATCAGCTGGGCGCGATCCAGCAGCAACTCCTCCGCCGTCACCACATAGTCCTGCTTCAGCCAGTTGCGGAAGCCGTCGGCCAGCGGCTCCAGCACCTCGAACGAGGCCACATCGGTCTGAGCCTGAGTTGCATCCCCCCGGCCCGGCGCAAACGGCACGCTCACCGTCACTCCGGCGGCCTGGGCAGCCTGCTCGATGGCGAGGTTGCCCCCCAGCACGATGAGATCCGCGACGCTGACGCCACACTCGGCCGCCAGCTTGTCATAGACCGCCAGCACCTTCGCCAACTTCGCCGGTTCGTTGCCCGACCAATCCTTCTGCGGCGCCAGCCGGATGCGGGCGCCGTTGGCACCACCCCGCTTGTCGGATCCTCGGAAGGTACGGGCGCTGTCCCAGGCGGTACTCACCCGCTCGCCGATGGAGAGGCCGCTGGCGGCAATCCTGCCCTTCACCGCCGCCACGTCATAATCGGCACGTCCGGCTGGCACCGGATCCTGCCAGATCAGATCTTCTGTCGGCACATAGGGGCCGACATAGCGGCTCTTCGGCCCCATATCCCTGTGGGTCAGCTTGAACCAGGCGCGGGCGAAGGCGTCGGAGAAGGACGCCGGATCATCGCGGAAGCGCTCGGCAATCTTGCGGTACTCGGGGTCGAATTTGAGCGCCATGTCGGCATCCGTCATCATGGGTTTACAGCGGATCGACGGATCCTCCACATCCACCGGCATATCCTCTTCGGCGATATTGATCGGTTCCCACTGATGGGCCCCCGCCGGTGACTTCTGCAACCACCAGTCGTACTTGAACAGCAGCTCGAAGTAGCCGTTGTCCCATTGGGTCGGGTGGGTGGTCCAGGCCCCCTCGATGCCGCTGGTCACAGTGTTGCGGCCGATGCCGCGGCTGTGGTGATTGCTCCAGCCGAGCCCCTGCTCCTCGAGGCTGGCCCCTTCCGGCTCGGGCCCAAGCTGTTTGGCATCGCCGTTGCCGTGAGCCTTGCCGACGGTGTGGCCACCGGCGGTCAACGCTACCGTCTCTTCATCATCCATCGCCATGCGAGCGAAGGTGACTCGCATATCCTGCGCGGTTTTCAAGGGATCGGGCTTGCCATCCACCCCTTCCGGGTTGACGTAGATAAGCCCCATCATCACCGCCGCCAGCGGGTTTTCCAGATCCCGCTCGCCGGAGTAACGACCACCCGGCTTGCCGCTGGGCGCCAGCCACTCTTTCTCCGATCCCCAGTAGATATCCTTCTCCGGATGCCAGATATCCTCGCGGCCAAAGGCGAAGCCGAAGGTCTTGAGCCCCATGGACTCATAAGCCACGGTGCCCGCCAGAATAATCAAATCGGCCCAGCTGATCTTGTTGCCGTACTTCTTCTTGATGGGCCACAGCAGGCGACGGGCCTTGTCGAGGTTGGCGTTATCCGGCCAGGAGTTGAGGGGGGCAAAGCGCTGGTTGCCACTGCCGCCACCGCCGCGACCATCGACGATGCGGTAAGTCCCGGCCGAGTGCCAAGCCATGCGGATCATCAGGCCGCCGTAGTGGCCCCAGTCGGCGGGCCACCACTCCTGACTGTCGGTCATCAGGGCGGTCACATCCTGCTTGAGGGCCGCCATATCGAGCCCCTTCAAGGCTTGCCGATAGTTGAAGCCGGCCCCCAGCGGATTGGTCTTGGTATCGTGTTGGTGAAGAATGTCGAGGTTGAGGCTCTTCGGCCACCACTCCATTCTGGACGTCTCGACGGAGGTGGTTCCCCCGTGCATGACCGGGCATTTTCCTGCGGAACTGTCTGAATTGTTGCTCATCGTTTTCCTCATTTGCTCTGCTGTCCATAACCTGAAACAGCATGGCACAGAGGCGTGACACAAACTGTGCAGCAGCGGCCGATTTACGGATCTTTCACGCAAGCGGCCACGGAGCACTCGTCAGCCGCGACAGAAATTGGACGAACTATGGCGCCTCTGCGGGTTGATGGGTCGGCTCGGGCCGCAGCCAGGCGCTGCGAAAATCGAACCAGCCGAGCGCCGTCATCCGCACCCCGTGCACGCCGACCCGGCTCTCCAGCTCCAGCCAGTGGTGAAACAGCGGCACAAACCAGCTCTGCTGCTGCACCCTTGCCAGCAGGGCGCGGGGGCCGGGCTCCTCACCACTGGCCCGCCACTGCATCAACCCTTGCCACAACTCATGCTGACTGCTCCACACCTTGCGCAGCAACGGGGTGCCCTGCAACCAGGCGTAGGGGGCAAAGGGGCCGGCATGTTCGAGGTTGAGGGTGCCGAGCCAGAGATCCACGTCTTCATCCTCGCCACTCACCCAGCGACCGTAATCGAGGGTGCGCACCTCCAGCCGGATCCCCTGTTCGGCCAGCAGGCTGCTCATGGCGTTGGCGCACTCGTTGAACTCCAGATGCTGGTTGAAGCAGGCAAGCACCAAGGTCGTCGGCAACTGCGCCGGTGTGGGCAAGGGGGCGGGCAGTGCTTCGCGCCAGTGGGGCAGCAGGCCGAGGGCGCTGGTCCAGCCCCGTTGCAACTCGGGGGCGACCCGCCCCATCAGAGCCACCGGATTGAGCAGCTGGCCCAGCCACTGGCGCAGCGAGGGATCCTGCAAGGATCCGGAACGATCGTCCTGCAGCAGGAAGTAGCAGCCCGACTCCAGCTCCGATTCGCCGCGCATGGTGCCGAGCTCAGGGCTGTCGCGCCCCAGCTGCAGGTGGGTCTCCAGCCGCTCCGCCAGCTCCGGCAGCATCCAGATATCGATCTCGTCGAGCAGGGCGCGCAGGCCGAAGTAGTCGTCAAACGCCGCAAGGCAAAGATGCAGGGGATCGTTGGCGGCCACCCGGTAGGGGCCTGTGCCCACAGGTTGCAGGGCAAAGCCCGCCTCCCCCTTCAGCTCCCGCGGCAAAATGGTCGCCACCGGCTCCGCCAGCAGGTGGGGCAGCCAGGGATCCGGGCTGTCGAGATAGAGATCCAGCGTGCGCGGCCAGGGGCTCTCCAGCCGACCCAGATGGGCGAACAGCGGGCGATCCCGCAGGGCCAGCAGACTCTCCATCACATCTTCCACCACCAGCTCGCGACCGTGGTGAAAACGCACCGCCGGGCGCAGATAGAAGCGCCAGTGACAGGGGCCTAGACACTCCCAGTGGTGGGCCAGATCCCCTTCGATTTCCCCATTTTCCTCATTTCGCCGGGTGAGGCCGTTGAAGATCTGGCGGCTCAGGTGAATTTCGGAGCGGCGCATCGGGCCGGTGGGCAGCAACTGCGGCAACGGCCGATAGTAGGGCACCCGCAGGATCTGGCGCCCCTCGCGGGTGGCCTGACCGAGCTGTTCGATCAGCAGCGGGGTGAGCAGATCGAGGCGATCTTCGGCCAGCCGTACCGCCTGCGCCAGCTGGCCCTGACTGAGCAGATCCCGCAAGCGGCGCCGGGTCAGGCTCTCCTGACTGTCGAGCAGGGTGAGCCGGGAGCGCCGTCCCCGCCCCGCTTCCGCCGACCAGCTGAGCCAGCCCTGATCCTGCATCCGCCGCAGCAGCAAGCGAGCGTTGCGCGGGGTGCAGCAGAGCAGATCCGCCACCTCGGCGAGGCTGATCTCCCGCTCGTCGCTACCAAGCAGCTGGGCGAGTCGTTGAAATTGCTGGTAGAGGCGACCGGTCGGCATAAAAGAGGAAATCCTGTTGCTATAAGTCATCAGTTTTTACTTCCGCATTTTAGCTCAATACTGCTGGCGAACGTGAGAACCACAGCAGAGGAGCACCATCATGAGCCACGCCAACCCCATCAAACCGAACCGGATCCAGCAGACCTTGCGCCGTTACTTCAAGCGGATCCTGCCACGCCCCTTGCCGCTCATCGAGGATCCCATGCAGCAGCTCAACCGCCTGATGCAGTGGGATATGAACCAGATCGATGACAAGGAGTATCGCCGTCGTCTCTGAGTGCGGGCCATGCCAACCACTCGGGACACGCATCCCCTGCGGGCGACATTGCTTTGCCGGATCTTGCTGTTTACATCGGCCACGGGCCTGATAGATTGGACGTCTATCCATCTATAACTGCGACAAGCAACATCCAACAAGGAGTGTGTGATGAAAGATGCGACCCTGGCCCTGCACCACGGCTTTTCCAGCGACCCCACCACCAAGGCGGTCGCCGTGCCCATCTACCAGACGGTGGCCTACGAGTTCGAGAGCGCCCAGCACGGGGCGGATCTGTTCAATCTGGCGGTGCCGGGCAACATCTACACCCGCATCATGAACCCCACCAACGATGTGCTGGAGCAGCGGATGGCCGCGCTGGAAGGGGGGATCGCCGCGCTGGTGGTCTCGGCTGGTTCCGCCGCCATCACCTACGCCATTCAGGCGCTGACCGCCGCAGGTGACAACATTGTCTCCACGCCCCAGCTCTATGGCGGCACCTACACCTTGTTCGCCCACATGCTGCCGAGTTTCGGGGTCGAGGTGCGCTTTGCCAAGGATGACAGCGCCGAAGCCATCGCCGCCCTCATCGACGACAAGACCAAGGCAGTCTACTGCGAGAGTATCGGCAACCCGGCGGGCAACATCGTCGATCTGGCCGCGCTGGCCAAGGCGGCCCACGCCCGTGGTGTGCCGCTCATCGTCGACAACACGGTCGCCACCCCGGTACTCTGCAAGCCCATCGAACACGGCGCTGACATCGTCGTACACAGCCTGACCAAATATGTCGGCGGCCACGGCAACTCGCTGGGTGGCGTGGTGGTCGACTCGGGCAAGTTCCCCTGGGCGGATAACGCCGAGCGCTTTCCCCAGCTCACCCAGCCCGAGCCCTCCTACCACGGTGTGGTCTACACACAAGCCTTTGGACCTGCGGCCTTTATCGGCCGGGTGCGCACAGTGCCGCTGCGCAATACCGGCGCGGCGCTGGCCCCCATGAACGCCTTCCTGCTGCTGCAGGGGCTTGAGACCCTGAGCCTGCGCATGGAGCGCCACGTGGATAACGCCCTGCGGGTCGCCAATCACCTCAAGCATCACCCCAAGGTGGCCTGGGTCAGCTATGCCGGTCTGCCGGGTCATCCCCACTATCTGCTGGCAGAGAAGTACATGGCCGGTCGCCCCTCGGCCATCCTCTCGTTCGGGCTGAAGGATGGTTATGAAGCGGGCGTGCGCTTCTACGATGCGCTCAAGATCTTCAAACGGCTGGTCAATATCGGCGACGCCAAGTCGCTGGCCTGCCACCCCGCCTCCACCACCCATCGCCAGCTGAGCGAGGAGGAGCAGGCCAAGGCTGGGGTGAAACCCGAGATGATCCGGCTGTCGGTCGGGATCGAGGCGATCGAGGACATTCTGGCGGATCTGGATCAGGCACTGGAGGCCTGAGTCAGTCATCGAGGGAGCGGGCATCAGCCCGCTCTTTTTTTACTGCCGGTGAACCGCCCCCCTCGCCCACTCGTATACCTCACCCTGCCACCGAATCGAGGTCGTTATGATAGTCCTGCACCACCTGAACAAATCCCGCTCCCAGCGCATCATCTGGCTGCTCGAAGAGCTGGGCCAGCCCTATGAGATCAAAGCCTACCAGCGCGATGCCGCCACCTTTCTGGCACCGCCCGAGCTCAAGGCCATCCACCCCCTCGGCAAGTCGCCAGTCATCGAGTTCGACGGCCGGGTGCTGGCGGAATCGGGCGCCATCACCGAGTACCTGATTGCCCGCTACGCCGCCGAGCGGCTGGCTCCGGCATCAGATAGCCCCGACTATCCCGAATATCTGCAGTGGCTCCACTTTGCCGAGAGCTCGGGCATTCTGCCGCTGCTGCTCGACATGTTCGTGCGCAAGGATGGCAGCCCGATGCGCTTCCTGCCGGACTACGCCAAGGCGGAGTGTGCCAAGGTGCTGGGCTACCTCAATGAGGTACTGGCGAATCGCCACTATCTGGTGGGGGATCGCCTCTCCGGCGCCGACATCATGAACTCCTTCCTGGTGGATCTGCTGGCGCAAAGTGGTCAGCTGGCCCACTTCCCGCACCTGCAAGCCTACTGGCAGCGCCTCAATACCCATCCGGCCCGTCAGAAGGCGGTAGAGCTGGAGCGCGAGCTGGATCAGCGCCCCTGATCCAAATCGCCACCATGCAAAACGCCCCGACTGTCGGGGCGTTTTTGTTATGCAGCGGGCTGCGGTTTACTTGGTCGCGGGCACCTTGTCCCGGCGCGACTTCCACCACCAGCGCAGCCGGATTTGAGAGATAAGCATCCCCGCCAGCATCAGGGCGCAACCGGCGATGGCGCGCTCATCCAGCGTCTCACCCAACAGCAACACGCCACCCACGGCGGCAAAGACGGTCTCCAGACTGAGGATGATGGCGGCGTGGGCCGGATGAGCGCCCCGCTGCCCCACCACCTGCAGGGTATAACCCACCCCGACCGACACCAGCCCGGCATAGAGCAGCGCCTGCCAACCGGCCACGGCGCCGCTAACAGTCGGGGTTTCGATAACAAAAGCAGTGGCAAGGCTGAGCAGGCCGCAGACTACGAACTGCACCCCGGCGAGCTTGATGGGTGCAACCCGGTTGGAGTAGTGATCCACCAGCAGCAGGTGAACAGCCCAGAAGAGAGCACCGACTACCTGCAACAGATCGCCAAAGCCGATGGTGAACTCGTCGGTGACGCTCAACACATAGAGACCGGCCAGCGCAATGACGGCGCCGATCCAGGTATTGAGACCACTCTTGTGGCGCAGCAGCAGCCCCAGTACCGGCACCAGAATGATGTAGAGCCCGGTGATGAAACCGGCCTTGGCGGCAGTGGTATAGAGCAGCCCCACCTGCTGCAGGGAGGCGGCACAGAACAGCACCAGCCCGGCCAGCACACCACCGATCAGCAGTTGGCGATGGTCGCCCGCGACGGCAACAGGTTGTCGGGATTTGAGCCACCAGAGCAGCGGCAGCAGGGAGAGGGCGCCGAGCAGAAAGCGCAGGCCATTGAAGGTATAGGGCCCCATGTGATCCATCCCGAGGCGCTGGGCGACAAAGCCCATACCCCAGATGGTGGCAGCCATCAGCAACATCAGATTGGAGCGCATGGCGATTCTTCCTTAAATCGGCGCGTGACGGGTTATCCGATCCAAGATACCCGCCTCCCTATCCTCTTGTCTCCACTCTTTGTCTTCGCTCTCGCTCTCCACGTCTGCATCGCACTGCTTTTGAGCACCGCGAGTGTTACAGCAAAGAAGGCTTGGTGAACACGGCCAACAGGGCAATCAGTAGCAGATTGCCCCGCAGGATCCACACCACCCGGAAGTGCTGCTGAATGGAGATCATCGGCGCCTTGCCCAGACGCAGGGCGCGACGCCAGCGATAGAAGAGGCGGCTGGGATAAACGAGGGAGCCGACAATCAGCAGAAACAGCCCCATCTTGAGGCCGTGGGCAGGATGGGCAAAGATCTCTGCCACCGAGCTGGCATGCTCAAGGGCCAGCAGACACCCGGTGGTAAAGATGGAGAAGAGCGCCAGCGCCGCCACCCCATCTGCCAGCAGCAGGCGGCGCACTCGCAGCATGTTCAGGCCGCGCCTAAATATCAGATACTCGACACAGAGGGCAAGGATCAGTACCGCTATGCTGCCATAATGAATCATTGAGAGCAGAGTGTGGTTCAACATCGGAAACATCTCATTTTCTGCCTTTAGACGAGCCGCACAGCATCATATATGCTGGTGCCACCCGAGACGAAAAGGATCTGTTCATGTCCCCCGCCAAGCCCAAGAACACTTGGTCTTTGATCACCCGCATGCGGCTGGGCCTCCTCTTGCTCTTTATCCCTGTGTTGCTGCTCGGCAGCATCTACTACCTGCATATGGAGCGCACCCTGCGCCACGAGCAGCAACAGAACCTGATTGCTCGCAACACCCAGTATTTCCATACCCTGATCGAACCCTATCTGGCGACCCTCAAACGCCAGTTTACGCTCATTTATCAGCAGGTAAATTATCGGGATTTCAGCGGCCCGGAGATCCTTAACGGCGAGCGCTACCTGCAACAGTGGCAGGCCTATCACAAGGTGATGGAGCTCGATTACGTCTACGTGGGCACCGAGCATCGCAAGATGCTGATCCACCCCTCCTGGCAGGCCGACGAGAAGTTCGATCCCAGAACCCGCCCCTGGTATCTGCTGGCATCCAGCCATCCCGGACAGATTGTCTGGACCGATCCTTATTACGACTACACCTTGGGCACCCTCACCATGGCGCTGGCCCGGGTGATTGAAGATCCTGACGGCAAGCGGGTTGGCGTACTCTCGCTGGATACCCAGCTCACCCCCCTCGCCAGCTGGCTAAACAGTCGGCATGCTCAGAGTCACCATCTGGGTAATGGCTATCAGCTCCTGCTCAACCATGACGGGCTGGTGCTGGCCCATCCGGATCGTGAACGGGTATTCAAACCCCTCGCCCACCCCGACTGGCTGGCCCGGATGCAACAGCCGCAGGGCTTTTTCCTCGATGATGCCAGCGGCCTGATGGTCTCCTACTACCGCATCCCCGAGCAGCGCTGGATCCTGCTCAGCGTCGAGCCGACTGCCAGCATGCAACAGGTGATCGACAGCGTCTCCATCAACGTGCAGCTGATGATTGCTGTCGCCTGCATTCTCTATCTGCTGCTGGCCCTGCTCTGGTCACGCTACTTTCGCCGCATGCTGGGGGAGATCACCCTGCTGATCCGCGCCAGCCGCTCCGGCGGTATCGCCTACAACGGCCGCCGCATGCTGGAGCTGGCCAAGGTCTATGAAGAGATGGATGCCGCCAGCCAGGACTTTGCCCAGATCCGCCTGCAAGCCCATCAGGACAAGCTCACCGGGCTCTACAATCGTCGCTTCTTCGACGAGTGCCTGCAAAAGCAGCTCAACAGTGGCGCTCCCTTCGGGGTGGTGATGTTCGATCTGGATGATTTCAAACGGGTCAACGATACCCACGGCCATCAGGCAGGGGATGTGGTGCTCAAGCGGGTGAGCAAGCTGGGCATGAATCTGTTCCACGAGTGGGGCTGGTTCTGCCGCTATGGCGGCGAGGAGCTGGTGCTGATCTTCCGTTACGGCGAAGAGCAGCCGATGCTTCCCTCCCTGCTGGAAGCGTTCCGGCTCGGGGTGGAGCAGCTGGAGTGGCGCGAACCCGATCTCACCATCACCATCAGCGGCGGGGTGGCCTTCAGCCGCTCCGGGCTCTCGGCCAAAGAGCTGGTGGAGCTGGCCGACAAGGGGGTCTATCAAGCCAAGCGGGAGGGGAAAAACCGTATCTGCTTCCCGCTGCGCCACCCCCCTCACCAGAGTGCCGAGGAGGAAGTGCCCGCCTTTGGCGAGCCCCGGCAACAAACCAACGAGGGGTAGCCACCGCCGCCGGCATCAACCACAACGTCGTCAGTAAAAACAAAGAGAGAGGCTCCAGCCTCTCTCTTTGTTTTTCGTGCTTCTTGCCGCACGTTAAGCCTGTGTGGCGCGCGACTCAGCGCTGCCACTCCCACACCGGCCAGCCCAGCTCCCCGGCCTGCTGACGCAGCGCGGGGGCAGGATTGACCGCATGGGGATGGCTCACCGCACGCAGCATGGGCAGATCGTTGTGGGAGTCGCTGTAGCCAAAGCTACCCTGCCAGAGGTGGTCCCTGCCGGCAAAGAGCTGGTTGATGCGGGCCACTTTGCCCTCGCGAAAACTGAGGGTGCCGCGGGTCTGGCCGGTCAGCATCCCCTCCTCCTCATCGAGCAGGATGGCAACGCAGTGATCCATCCCCAGCATCTTCGCCATGGGCGCCACCAGATGCTCGCCGGAGGCGGAGATCAGCACCAGATCGTCGCCCCGCTCCCGATGCCATTCGATACGCGCCAACCCCTCGGGGTAGAGGCGCTCGCGCAGCACCTGCTCGGCAAAGCGGGCACAGAGCGAGTCGAGCCACTGGCGCGTCTTGCCCGCCAGCGGTTGCAGGGTGAAGGCCATGTACTGGTGCATATCCATCTTGCCCTGATGGTAGAGGGACATCATGGCCTGCTCCTCGGCGATCATGCTGGCGGGGGCCAGCTCCTCGGCCACCATGTACTCCAGCCAGAGGCTGGCGGAATCCCCCGCAATCAGGGTCTCGTCCAGATCAAACAGTGCCAGTGCCATGGGCGCTCCTCGCAGTAAAAATGGAAATGAAATGCGGCCTCATGCTACCTCACAGAGTTGATCCCGGGCCACCGCCAGGGTCACGGCACTGCCGGTGGCCAGCAGATCGCCAGCCGAGCGGTTGAGGCAATCCACCGTCAACAGCCCCGCCTCGCACTCCACCTGATAGCGGATCACGTTGCCGAGCAGCTGTTGCTGGCGAACGATGCCGGGCAGGCTGGGTTCGCTGCTGGTCGCCCCGGCGGGCAGCAGGGTGATGGACTCCGGCCGCAGCGCCAGCTTGCCCTGAAAACGGGGGCCGAACAGCGACTTGCCCTGCTCGGCGCCGAGCAGGTTGTAGTTGCCGATAAAGCCCGCCACAAACTCGCTGGCGGGGCGGGTATAGATCTCCTCCGGCGTGCCGCTCTGGACGATGGAGCCCTTGTTCATCAGGAAGATCCGATCCGACATGGTGAGCGCCTCCTCCTGATCGTGGGTCACGAAGATGGTGGTGAGCTCAAGGCGCTGCTGGATCTCGCGGATCTGCTGGCGCAGGCTGCGGCGGATGCGGGCATCCAGCGCCGAGAGCGGCTCGTCCAGCAGCAGGATCCGCGGCTGCACCACCAGCGCCCGGGCCAGTGCCACCCGCTGGCGCTGGCCGCCGGATAGCTCGGCCGGATAGCGGCGCTCGAAACCGGTCAGCTCCACCAGCGCCAATGCCTCCTGCACGCTGGCCGCCAGCTCCCGCCCCGGCTGGGGTTTCATCTTGAGGCCGAAGGCAACGTTGTCCCACACCGTCATGTTGGGGAACAGCGCATAACTCTGGAACACCATGCCGATGCCGCGCTTCTGGGGTTCCTGCCAGGTGATGTCCTCACCGGCCACCCGCACCTGACCGCCATCCACCGGGGTGAGCCCCGCCAGCGCCCGCAGCAGGGTGGATTTGCCGCAGCCGGAGGGGCCGAGCAGGGTCACCAGCTCCCCCTTGCGAATGCCGAATTCGATTCCCTCAAACACCGGCGTATCGCCGTAGGATTTGTGCAACTGATTGACTTCTAAATGGAACATCTTGGATCACCGATGAAATCTGTTGGCCGCCCAGGTGAGCAGCAGGGTCAGCAGGAAGTAGCTCATCACCAGCGCACTGGTGAAGTGGCCCGAAGTGGCGCGCATGTTGTAGAGGTAGACCTGCAGGGTCTCGTAACGGGTGCCCACCAGCATGTTGGCAAACACGAACTCGCCGAGCAGGAAGGAGAGGGAGAGAAACAGCGCTGCCAGCAGCCCCTTGCGCAGGCAGGGGATCACCACCAGCAGGAAGGCGCGGGTGCTGCTCGCCCCCAGCAGGTGGGCGGCATCCATCAGATCTTTCAGCGGTACCCCTTGCAGGCTGTTGGCCAGCGCCCGATACATAAAGGGGAGCACCACGGTGAACCAGGTGCCGATCAGGATCCACGGCGTGCCGATGATGGGCAGAACGCCATCGGCGTAGATCTGCAGCAGCCCCACTGACGAGACCACAGGTGGCACCGCGAAGGGGAGCAGGATCAGCAGGTTCATCCAGGGATCCAGCTTTGGGAAGTAGTAGGCCACCACCAGCACGGTCGGCACCAGCACCAGGGTGCCCAGCAGCAGGGTGGCGAAGCAGACCAGGAGGCTGCGGCCAAATGCAGCCAGAAAGCGCGGGTCGCCCCACAGCTTGAGATACCAGTCGAGGGTGAAGCCATCCGGCAGCAGGGTCGCCCCCCAGCGGGTGGAGATGGAGTAGAGAAAGGTAGCCAGCAGCGGCAGCAGCAGGGTTGCGACCAGCCCACCCAGCACCCACTTGGGCCAGCGCGGCGTCAAATCATGCATGGGATTGCCCCTTGTTCACATAGCTCTTTTTCAGCAGCCACTGGTTGGCGGCTGTCACCACTCCCAGCAGCACCATCAGGATCACCGCCAGCGCCGCCGCCATATTGGGCTCGAGGAAGATATCGCCGGAGACCAGACTGGCCACCCGGATGGTCACCAGATTGAAGTTGCCGGTGGTGAGGGCGTAGGCAGAGGCATAGGCCCCCACCGCGTTGGCAAACAGGATGATCAGGGTGCCGAGCAGCGCAGGCGTCAGCACCGGCAGCGCCACATGCCACACATACTGCCCCTTGCTCGCCCCCAACAGCGCGGCCGCTTGCGGCCACTCATCCTGCAGCGCATCGAAGGCCGGATAGAGCAGCAGCAGGGCAAGCGGGATCTGGAAGTAGGTGTAGATGAGGATAAGGCCGCTGCCCGAGTAGAGGTTGAAGCCGTCGATCAATCCCCAGGATTTCAGCAGCAGGGTCACCGCACCGTTGATGCCGAGAATGATGATGAAGGCGAATGCCAGCGGCACCCCGCTGAAGTTGCCGGTCATGGTGACAAAGGCCAACAGCACCCGCTTGACTCGCTCGCCGCTGTGGCGCAGCGCCGCCGCCCCGAGGGTGCCGATGGCAAGCCCCGCCAGACTGGCGATACCGGCAATGCGCAACGAGTTGCCGAACGATTGCAGGTAGAAGGGGGAGCTCAAAATCTCCCGGTAGTAGTCGAGACCCCAGCCATCGGGGGTCTGAAAGCTGCCCACCAGCACCCACACCATGGGAGCGAGCTGGAACAGGATCATCAAGAGGACAAACGGCAGCAGCACCAGCGCGGGCAGCCAGTGGCGACGCACCTTCTGCTTGGTTGCCACGGGTTGATCCGCGAGGATCTCGGTGGTTGCAGGCATCATCAGTGCACCTCGCGCATAAAGGCGGCCTTGAGCAGCGGTGGCGCTGCCGGTTTGTCGTGGGGGATGCCCAGCAGATCGGCCATCAGGGCGCAGAGCTGGGTCTGGGCAATCGCCACCCCATCCGGCCAGCGCTCGATAAAGGCATCGCCAAACAGCCAGAGCGGCACGGTGCGCTCTTCGGGCAGGGTACCGCCGTGGCTCAGGTCGTTGTTCATGCCGTGATCCGAGGTGATCACCACCTGATACCCCTCCGCCAGCCACTGGGGCAGCAGATCGGCCAGCAGGCTGTCCATCCGGCGCGCCTGATTGCGGTACTGGCGGGAATCGAGGCCAAACTTGTGGCCCGCATCGTCCACCCCCATCGGGTGGATCAGCAGAAAATCGGGGTCATATTGGGTTCTGAGCCATTCTCCATCCATCAGCAGATGGCTGTCGGGATAGTTGTCATCCCAGTAGAAGCAGCCGTGCTGGATGGGCAACTGCTCGTCATGAGTAAAGCGATCGCGGGCAGCCAGCCAGGGGCTGCGGTTGTAGAGTTCGCTCACCCAGTAATAGGCCGCCGCTGCGGTGCGTTTGCCCGCAGCGCGGGCCAGATGGAAGATGGAGTCATGCAGACTGAGGCGACTCACCCCGTTGTGGGTGATGCCGCTCACCACCGGCGGCACGCCGGTCAGGATGCACTCGTAGAGGGGTCGGGAGAGAGACGGCAGGGCAGCACTCAGGGTCGTATGCAGGCCCCGCCCCGCCTCCACCATGCCACCGAGGTAGCCCATGGTGTGGGCTACCTCGGCTGCCAGACCATCCACAAGTACCACTATCACCTTGTGTTGCACTGGATTCCCTTACTGCATGTTGATCATGACGGTTTCTTGCCACTGGCGCGGCAGGGCTTTGGAGCTCTGCTCCCAGGCGGCGTGATCCTGCACCGGCTTGGCATTGGCGTACTGCTCGGCCGGCAGCAGCTTGGCCTTCACATCATCCGGCAGGGTCACGTTGCTGCGGATTGGGCGGGCGTAGCCGCGGGCCAGGTTGATTTGACCGGCATCGGAGAGGATGTATTCACGGGCCAGCTTGGCGGCGTTGGGGTTCTTGGCCCACTTGTTGATGATGGTGGTGTAACCGGCAATGACGGAGCCGTCACTCGGGATCACCACATCAAACTTCTTGGGGTCGATCTGGTCGCGGTAGTTCAATGCGTTGAAATCCCACAGCACCCCCACTTCCACCTCGCCCTTCTCGATATTGGCGATGGTGGGATCGTTCAGGGAGAGGCGGCCCTGCTTGGCCAGCTGACCGAACAGCTCCAGTGCAGGTTTCAGATTCTTCTCGCTGCCGCCGGTGGCATAGGCTGCCGCCAGCACGCCGTTGTTGGCCTGGGAGGCAACGCCCACGTCACCCAGGGTCACCTTGTAGTCGCCACCCAGCAGGGATTGCCAGCTGGTGGGAGCGGCCTTGACCAGATCCTTGTTGATCAGGAAGGCGATGGTGCCGGTATAGGCCAGCATCCAGTGACCGTCCGCATCCTTGGCCCAGTTGGGAATATCGGCCCAGGTGGAGGGTTTGTAGGGCTGGGTAACCCCCTGCTTGACCGCAACCGGACCGAAGGCGCCGCCTACGTCACCGATATCGGCGGTGGCATTGGCCTTCTCGGCGGCGAACTTGGCGATCTCCTGCGCTGAGCTCATGTCGGTATCCTGATGCTTGATGCCGTAGATGCTGCCCAGCTGCTGCCAGGTATCCTTCCAGTTGGCCCAGCTGTCGGGCATACCGATGCTGTGGAGCTGGCCTTCGCCACGGGCGGCCTTTTCGAGATCCGCGATATTTTCGGCTGCATAGCTATTTGTGGCAAACAACGGTTGGCTGATGGCCACCATGGCCAGTGCACTTGCGATCACGCTTTTCATCATCCCATCCCTCTGGACTAGGTCAGTTAAGGTTCGAGAGGGATGCTAGAGGGGAATTGTGACGGTGGCGGGGCGCTTTGATGGCAGTTTGATGACAATCACCCTGTCATGGCGCTGTCATCCACAGCAGTTACAACTCTGAACCCGAGTGAGGCTGGACTATTCCAGTAAGGGATTGGCCAGCCACCCGCCTTCTGAATAAGCAACAGGGACAAGAGTGTGACCGAGCCGAGATTGAGCGAGCAGAGAGTGAACGAACAGAGCATGGCCGATGGCCGCTCCTCCTCCAAGTGCGAACAGATTTGCCTGACTCTGCGCCGCTATATCGGCAGCGGCCAGTTGGGGGCCGGGCAGCAGCTGCCCGCCGAACGGGCACTGAGCGAGCGTTTCGCCACCACCCGCATCACCATCAAGGAGGCGCTCTCCAGCCTCGAAGCGGACGGCCTTATCTACCGGGCCGAGCGGCGCGGCTGGTTTGTGGCGCCACCCCGCCTCACCTACGATCCCGCCATCCACACCCACTTTCACCAGTGGATCGGCGAGCAGCAACGCACCGCCGAAACCCGGGTGCTGGCCCACGGCAGCGAACTTGCCAGCAGCGAACTATGCCGCTGGATGGGGCTGGAACCCTTCACCCCACTTTATGAGATCCGCCGCCAGCGCCTGATCGACGGCCGCCCGGTGCTGCATGTCAGCCACCACCTGCTGGCGAGCCGCTTTCCCGATATCGCCAGCGCACCGCTGGCCAGCTCCCTCACCGAGCTCTATCAGCAGCGCTATGGCATAGGCCAGGGTGGGGCGAGTCTCGAGATCACCCCCTCGGCGGCGCGGGGCGCCATCGCCCGCGCCCTCAATCTGGCGGAGGGGAGCGCGGTGCTGCGGCTGGTGCGGGTCAACTATGACGAGCGTGGTGGTCTGGTGGATTGCGATATCGAGCACTGGCGGCCGGATGCCATCCGCATTTGTCTGGATACGCGAGCATTGCAGCCGCTCGCAGGCAAACTGCAACAAACCCGGGTCGCCGATTAGGGAAAATATCCAGAGCACTGTCGAGCACAGTGGCGATCCGCATCTGCCTCGATAACCGGGCGCTGCAACCGGTCGCAAGCAGATCGCAGACCGTTCAACTCACGGAATAACCAGACTCCAACAGAGCGGATCCCGCAGGATCCGCCGGGATCAGTTGTCGATATTGGGGATCATGTCGTCAAAGCTCTGGTAGCCGCAGTCAGCCAGTTGCAGCGACATGGTGTAGGTCTTGGCGTGCTCCTGCTGACCGATGGCGGGGCGGTTGAGCTTGATCTCCTGATGCCAGTACTCCTTCATCCGGTCGATCAGCGCCATCGCCTCTCCCTCGTTGAGGTGCAGCTGGCAGAGCGCCATATAGTTGTTCGACTTGTGCATGTTCTCCACCAGATACTCCCCCAGCACCGACATTGCCTGCCGCGCCTGCTGGCGGGCGAAACGGCTGTGCTGCTCGAAGCTGATCCGCTCGCTGATGAGGAAGTGGTAACTGTTGTCGATACCGAGCTGCAAAATGCCGAGCTTCTCCAGCTTGCGCAGATAGAGGTAGCAGGAGGCATCGGTCAGGCCGTACTCCCGCTTGAGATCGATCAGCGTCTTGTCGCGCCAGAAGATATTGGCGAGAAAGGCGTAGAGCCCCGGCTCGTTGTGAAACGCCTCGTCCTGCTCCTGAGTGAAGACGGCGCGGCGGCTCTGGGCGTCCTGAGTGCGATCCAGCAACTCCTCGAACGAGAGCCCCACCAGATGGCAGATCTCCAGCAGAGTATCGAACGGCAGCGAGGGCTTGTTCATCATCCGTTTCACGGTCGCGATGGAGACACCCATGGCTTCTGCCAGGGTCTGATAGCGGATCCCCTTGTCGGTCAGGGTCTTCTTCAGGGTGTCGAGAATATTGTTGGCCAGGGTCTGGCTGTAGGTCATGCCACTCTTCCTTGTTATCGCACTTTCATTGCATGGTTATGCCGAGTCAGCTTCTGACCTGTTTTTACCTTCAAGGCTCAGATATTGACACCGAAAAAACAGCCTAGAGAAAAAATCGCCTACAACATCAATCAGGACAGACCAGTTGAACGATGAGGGCGCAAAATCTGACACCAGACAGTGCATATCTTTCAACCCGCAAACATTTTGCTAGTGCTGCATAGAACATCGCGCATAATCGAAACGTATCGAATTCAAGACCCTTCCTGGTTGAGAAATCGATTGTTTGCTTCCAAATTTTTATCTTTTAAACCGTAAGGTTTTTTCTCTTTCCTGGCATTGGGCGGCGCTGATAGCACCGCCCTTTTCTTTTCCCTGAATTCGCAGGTCAGGTCAAGGGCCCCGGCAAGGGGAAGTGTCACCGGCCACCCGCCGCCCACTGATGCGCCAGCCACCACGACCGCTCTGGCAAGGTATCCTAAACGGCCATCAATATCGTGTTATTGCCATTCAATATATTTAAATGGCCTGTTTGGAAAGCTTCATTAAATATAAAAACGAATATAAGAAAGTTATTTAAAACTCCAAAAACCTATCTTTTAAATAGCTTGTATATATAAGCAAACGAAATTAATCAGACCGCACGACCCATATCTGCTTATCGCACCTCATGCCCACCCCAACGAGTGCTGCCGGGAGAAATGAAAAGTCACCCACAAGAACCCATCCGCGTATCTGGTGGGCAACATGGCCCATGCATAAACAGCCTCAAAAGACCACCAAAAGCCACGATGGGAACAATCCCAAACCTCAAAAAGAGCAAAAAACAGGCAAAAAGATAGATTTTTTTCTCACGGTTTCACCTTGTGATACGTTCAAAAAATCATCGAAAAGAACCTGATGCCAATCAGTGACATCTGAGATGCCAATTTTTAGACAGCTAATCATGGTTACTCTAGAATTAAAATAAAATGTTGTTATAAATCAATTGCATGGAATCAAAACCAAACTCACAGCCTGTCATTCGCCTCACCGGTTAATTATTTAAATCTCAATAAAGCTAAAACTCTAATAACACCATTTATTAAACAAAATGCCCCTGCTTGCAGCCAGTCATATTTAGAAGAATGGGGAAATCACTCTCTTGTTATTCAGAAATACGCTGACTATACTGCGGCCCCTCTGTGAAAGCAGAGCGATGACGGAAATATAAAAAGCTTCATGGATTGAGCAATATAAATCACACGCAGTTCACGCAACACAAGGTTATTTATCCATGAACAAGTTTAATAAAATTGCCGCATTCTCCCTGCTTGCTCTGGCCATGAATGGCGGCGCCCATGCCGAAGGCTGGTATGCAGGTCTGGACCTGACTACCTCCAAGATGGATCTCGATGGTGCGGCCAAAGACGCCTATGACGCCAAAGTGATCGACGACCAGCTCGACGGCGGCAGCCTGATCGTGGGTTACAGCTTCAAACCCTGGCTGGCGGTTGAAGGTGGCTTGCACGCCCAGCAGATGGATCAGCTGACCTGGGTAACCTCCCCGATTGCAAGCGGCTTTGCCGACACCACCATCGAAACCCGCAGCATCAGCCTGGCCGCCAAGCTGAGCCAGCCGCTGGCCTGGGGCTTCAGCGCCTATGCCAAACCGGGTATCGCCTACACCCGCACCGAATTGGAAGTTGTCGGCAACGCCACCTTCCTCGGTTTCAGCGATCAGGTAAGCAAGAGCGCAACCAAGAGCAAGGTACACCCCAATCTGGAAGTCGGTCTGGACTACGCCTTCAACGACCACTTCTCTGCCGGTATCGGTTACGAGCGCCAGTTCGACGCCCTGAGCCTGGGTGACGAGCACTACTCTCTGGATACCTTCAAGCTGGGTCTGCGCTACCACTTCTAAGTCGCGCCGCGTCAGTCACAATACAAAAGGGCCGCCGGTTTCAAACCTGCGGCCCTTTTTACTGCTCTTTTTCCGTACCCCGCGTTAGCAGATCTGGTCTTTACCCAACTGCTTGGCCTGATAGAGCGCCCGATCGGCGCGCACCATCAGGCTATCTTTCTGCTCATCCTGCTGATACTCCGCCAGCCCGAAGCTCATGGTAGCGGGCGCGTGGGGGCAGATGGGCTCGCTCGCCATCAATGCCTGAAATTTGCTCGCCACCACCAGCGCATCCTCGCGGCCGGTGTTGGGCAACAACACCATAAACTCGTCACCGCCCCAGCGGGCCAGCAGATCGATCTCGCGGATATGGCGGCGCACCAGCGCCACTATGTTGATCAGAGTCTGATCCCCGGCGTTGTGGCCATAGCTATCGTTGATCTGCTTGAAGTTGTCCACATCCATGGCGATCACCGTAAACGGCTGATGGAAGCGGCGCGCCCGCTCACACTCCAGCTGCAACGCCCGCTCCAGCCGATAGCGACTGGCGGCGCCAGTCAGGGCATCGGTCTCTGCCAGCAGACGGTTCTCCTCGGCTTTCTGTTGCAGCGCCTCGTTGAGTCGCACCAGCTCGGCGGTGCGCTCGGCAACCTGCTGCTCCAGCGACTGATTGCGCCGCTCCAGCTGCTCCAGCAACAACTTGCTGGCGTGGATATCGCGATGGGCGCCGATCATCCGCGCCACAGATCCGTCGGGATTGCGCTCAATGATGCGGCCGCAATCCTCAATCCAGAGGTAACTGCCATCCCGGCAGCGGCAACGGTACTCGGCGCGATACTCATGGGCGCTGCCGCTCAGGCAGAGATCGAACTTCGCCATCACTGCCGCCAGATCGTCGGGGTGGATCACGTTCTCCCAGGTGAAGACGGTATTGCCGAGGGAATGAGGCTCGTAACCCAGCATCCGGTACCAGCCGGGGTTGCGATAGACAAAACCGGTATTGGCATGCCAATCCCAGATGCCATCGCTGGTCACCTCCAGAATGCCATGCACCACGGCCTCGCTGACATCCGAGATCCTGATCGTGTCACTGTCCTGCACCATAGCAGTTATCCTTGTTCTTCCGCCCCGCGCCACCACGGGGAATCGCTCTGTTGTCGTGAGGCGCTACCTTGGCATATTGCAACAGATCTGTCAGCCAGAACCCCACCGCACCACCGTTTCCCCGGTTATCGGCCACTCACGGCACAGGCTGAGTCAGGGTGGCCATAAGTGTGGCTCAAGCGCGCCCCATTTACCGGATTTAACTCACGATTCAGTCATTTGGGGGATGGAATAATCGGGCGGCGCAAGAGGGGTGACCAAGTGCAGCATATTGTGCCAACCCGCTCCCCTCACCCTGACCCTCTCCCAGAGGGAGAGGGGATAAAGCGGCATCGGTAATATGATCACCAGCCATGTAGGTTCGATTAGCGAAGCGTAATCGGAAAGCGGTGACGGCATTACTCCCTTCTCCCGTTGATTAAAAAAGGAGGAGAAGGGTCGGGGATGAGGGGAGGAAAAAAGAGATTACGCGGTAAACGTTGGGCTTCGCTACGCTCAGCCACAACCTACACAATCGGTAGGTTGGTGCTGAGCCTGCGAAGCCCAACATACGAGATGCCATTATGCAGCCTGATCTGGACGTGAATCTTTCGATGCAATATTTTTTGCATCTTCTTTTCCACCGCCATCTACGCCAGAGTCAAGAACAGAATTAATTTTATCGGCTTTATCTGCAACAATCTGATTCGCCTTTTCATCTAGTTTCTTAGCAAGAGCAGAGAAACCCGGGATCTTAGAAAGTTTTGTCACTGCGTCAGCAAGTTGCGCGCTTTTATCAAGCGCATCCATAAGTGGATGGTCTGATTTATCATAATTTGAAATCAACTTTCCTGGGTTTTCTGTATTTACAGATACGATGTTAAAGAGAAGTTTAACCCTGAGCTCCTCAGATATAGCCTTGTCCTCCAGTTCATCAATCTGGTGAGATAACCCTTCAAAGGTCTTACTTACAACACCTTTATGAGTATATTCCTCAATAAGTCTCTTAGATAATTTATAACTCTTGTTTGTTGTATATGCCAACCATAAAACAGGAATATACAATGGTAACATTGCACTTAGCAAATACGGCGTATCCTTTATAATCGTAACTAGGTCATCCTCACTAGCAAACAATCTATAAGCGTTTACTGCAAAAGGAAGAAGCGATATAAGGAAAAGATAAAGTATTGCCTTGTTGAAGGACGTTTCATGTTTATTTTGCTCTGCTATCTCTGTCTCTATCTTATCATTGTATGCAGATGCAAGTCCCGCAGTCATTGCCTGTGGCAATAGCTTCCTAATTCGTTGCAATACATCCTCATAAGATTCATTGCAGTTAGTAACATATTCGTCATACTTTAATTCAGCATCAGACTTTAACTCTTTTAAAAATACACTTGTTTTCGACTTATGCTCTTCAATATCAGCTGATAATGTAGACAAATCAGCACGCAGTTCTTTATATGTCTTAGCTAATTTGTCACGGAGCCCTTCAACCCTAGTTGTCGTTTCACTACCAGCATCCGTACTTTCATACCCAAATATCTCATCATGAACATTATCAATCTCTCTTTTCAATGCTGCTGATTGGGATAACAGGTTTTTTATCTTGCCATGATTTGAGTCGCACTCAGCTTTATAGTCATGAATATAGTTAACCGTTTCAACAAGTGCTTCATGCTCTTGAGTTATTGCTTTTATTTTCCCAATAGCCGCAGTGGACTCATCATATGCAGTAACTAAATCTTCATACTTAGAATCAGCATTAGCTAGTAACGTTTGAAGTTTGACATTGATTAGTTCTGAAGAACTATCAATCTCACTAATACGTTCATAGGCAGACTCTGAATCTGACTTGAAAGTATCAATAATACTCTTGGCCTGCTCCGCCTCATCCTTGGCTTTCTGAGCTTTATTTCTATACTCGGACGTTTTTCTAGATGATTGCGCCGCATCTTTTAAACTTTCGGGCACACTCATTTCAAGAGCTTTCAATTCTTCCGAGTTGGCTTTCCCGTTCAGCTCTTGAGTTAGCTCAGACAACCTTTGCCAAATAAATTCCTTCTCTTTATCAAAATATGACTTGTCTAATTTTTCCATGTCCCACCCTCGAATACCTATAAATGAAAGAAAAATATTTTTCACAAATAAACTCTTTTAAGTTTCATCAATCACTCCCCCAACCTCTCCGCCAATCCAGAATAACGCTCGGTCTTTTTCCGCACCGCTTGGGCCAGCAGGGCGCGATCGCCGTAGAGATCGAGGCGGGCCTTGGCGCGGGTGATGCCGGTATAGACCAGCTCGCGGGTCAACAGCGGGCTGGGGCTGTCGGGCAGCACCAGCACGGTATGGGCAAACTCGGAACCCTGGGATTTGTGGATGGTCATGGCGTAGACCGTCTCGTGGGGCGGCAAACGGCTTGGCAGCAGGGCCCGCAATGTGCCATCCGGCTGCTCAAACCATACCTTAAGCCGCCCAGTTTCATCGGGCAGGCAGAGCCCCATATCGCCGTTATAGAGGCCGACCCCGTGGTCGTTGCGCACCACCATCACCGGGCGACCGGCATACCAGTCGCCATCGCGGGCAATCAGGCCAGCCCGCGACAGGGCAAGTTCGAGCCGCTCGTTAAGACCCAGCACGCCGAACGGGCCATCGCGCAGGGCGCAGAGGATCTGGAAGCTGTTGAATGCCTTGAATACGGCGGCAGGCGCCTCCCCCGCGCGGGCCGCCTTCAGATAGCTACCATAACCGGCCACCCCCTGGGCAATCAGAGCGTCGTAGGCCTCCCCGGCCCAGGGATGCAGACTGATATCCCTAAAGCCCATGCCCCAGACTGATTCCACCGCCGTGGCATCGCCGCTGTTGCAGGCGCGCGCCAGCTGGCCGATGCCCGAATGCTGATCAAAGCGCCAGCTCTTGGCCAGCAAACAGAGGCTGTCGCGCACCGGGGCCCCCGCGGGCGTGCCCTGCAAGCGGTAGCCGGTCTGGCGGGAGAGCCAATCCGCCTGCGCCGGACTGATGCCCTGTTCAATAAAGCTGCAGATATCGCCGAGCACGGCCCCCGCCTCCACCGAGGCGAGCTGATCCTTGTCGCCGAGCAGGATCAGGCGGGCGTGACTTGGCAGCGCATCGAGCAGCCGCGCCATCATCGGCAAATCGACCATGGAGGCCTCATCCACCACCAGCAAGTCGAGGTGCAACGGGTTGCCCGCGTGGTGGCGGAACTGGCTGCGCCCCGGAATGACCCCGAGCAGCCTGTGCAAGGTGCCCGCTTCGGTGGGGATCGCTTCGACCCACTCGGGGGGCAGATCGAGGGCTTGCAGGGCAGAGCCGATACTCTCGGTCAGGCGCGCCGCCGCCTTGCCGGTGGGGGCCACCAGCCGGATCGCCGGCGCCTTGCCTGCTTGCAGGCCGGTCTCCACCAGAATGGCGAGCAGCTTGGCGACCGTGGTGGTCTTGCCGGTGCCGGGCCCGCCGGAGATCACCGCAAAGGGGCGCGCCGCCGCCGTGGCCGCCGCCAGCTTCTGGCCGTTGCAGCAGAGCGCCTCGGGCACCAGCGTATCCAGCTTGCTCAGGTCGCTCGCCGCCTGCGCACTGGCGAGCAGCGCCTCGATGGCGGGCCAATCCACTTCATTGGGGAACACCAGATCCAGATACTTCTCGATAAAGTGGCGGGCCGAGAAGTCGGGGGCGAGGCGGGCCTTGAGCAGCGCCCCAAACACGAGGCCGTAGTCGCGGGCAAACAGCCGCGACAGGGCGGGAGCAATCTCCGGCCATTCGGCGCGTTCACTCAACGCGCGCAGATGGCGGGCCACCCCCAGTTCAAAATCGTGGTAGCGGGTGAGGTAGAGCCGACCGTGCCACAGCCGCAGCGGCCAGCGCGGGGCGAGCCCCTCATCCTGCTCGGTACCAACCAAGGGACTAGCCGCAAACAGAGCGGGCCAGCGGGCAGGATCCGCCAGATCCAGCAACAGATCCCGGCTCTGCTGGGGATCCAGCCCGAACGGGCGCAGGGATCCGGCAGCGAGCATCTCCAGCGGCAGACAGACATGGCCACGCCCCAGTTCGAAGCAGGTGAGCGCAGCCCCCAGCACCAGCTCGGGGCTGCCGCCAAGGTCGGCCACCAGCCTGGCAAATTGCAGATCCAGCTGGCGGATGCGGCCAGCCAGCGCCAGTGTTTTGAGCCGTTCAACCATCATTGCGCTGGTCGCGGTGCTGATCATGGTGCCGCTCATGCCTCTACCTCGTTTAATGCTTGAGATCCCGCTGCTGGCAGCTCACTGCCTTCGCGAAACAACTTATCCAGCCCCAGCACCAGTTCACGGCTGGGGCGGGTATGGAAAATGCCCCCCTGTGGCATGCCGCGCAGGAACAGATAGAAAACGCCGCCAAAGTGCTGCTCGAAGTCGTAGCCCGGCAGGCGCAAGGTGAGCAGCCGGTGCAGCGCCAGCGAGTAGAGCTGGTATTGCAGGTCGTAGCGGTGCTCGGCCATCGCCCGCTCCAGCGCCGGACGGCTGTAATCGGCGGGGCTCATGCCGAGGTGGTTTGATTTGTAGTCGAGCAGATACCAGCGCCCCTGCCACTCGAACACCAGATCGATAAAGCCCTTGAGCATCCCCTGCACGGTGGCAAAGCTGAGCGGCTTGTTGCCCCGCGACAGCGGGTCGTGCTGCTGGCAGAGCGCGGTCAGCGCCGGTGCCGTCACCCGCCCCATGGGCAGGAAGAACTCCAGCTCCACCTGTTTACGCTCGGGGGCCAGATCCCGCAGCCGCACCGGCTCGCCAAAGCCAGTCTCCAGCGGGGTATCGAGCACCGCCTCCACCTGCTGTTGCAGCACAGGGGCCCAACTCTCATCGAAGCCGTCTTGCAACAACAAGCTGGCGATATGCTCTGCCAACGGCTCGCCTGCGGCGCTTTGAAAGTCGATGGTCTCGAACAGGCTGTGCAACAGGGTGCCGGGACGCGCCCCCTTCGGGAAGGTGAAGATGGAGGGCTGGGGCGCCTCTTCCGGTTGCTCGGAAGCCAATACAGCCGCCTCGGTCACCACCTCGTCATCGAAGCCGGGATTGGCCAGCACGCCCTTGCTGTGACCATGACCCTGCGCCGCCAGCCCGGAGTAGGAGCTGATCCACCAGTCCCGCTCAAGGGAACCGCTAAAGTGGCGCACCTGCGGCTCACCCAGCTGCTCCTCCTCTGGCGGCAGCGGGGCCGGACGGGTGAGCGAGGGCTCACCGACGGCCACCCCGGGCAGCGCCTGCGACAGCTCGGTGAGGGCGGTCGCCAGCGTCTGTGCATCCCCCTCTTCGCCCTTTTGCAGCAGGTAGCCGATGGCGGTGTGGTGCAGGTCGGTCTTCTCCGACTTGCCAGCCCCCGCCCGCACCGGCGCCAGCCCCAGCCAGGTGGCGTAGACGCCCCGGGTCAGCGCCACATAGAGCAGCCGCAGATCTTCAGCAAGGCGCTCCCTGTCCGCTTCGGCGAGCGACGAGTCGGCGCCGGTCAGATCGAGAATGGTGCGATTGCCCGCCTCGTCCGCCTCGTGATAGAGCGGGGTCTCGGCGGTTCTATGGCTGCAGATAAAGGGCAGGAATACCAGAGGGTACTCCAGCCCCTTGGATTTGTGGATGGTGACGATCTGCACCAGCTTGCGCTCTGATTCGAGGCGCAGTACCTGCTCCGCATCCTGCCCGTTGGGGCGGCTCACCGCCTCCCCCAGCCAGCGCAGCAGGGCATATTCCCCGTCCAGCTCGCTGCTCACCTGTTGCAGCAGCTCGCCAAGATGGAGGAAGTTGGTCAGCCGCCGCTCGCCATAGGGGCTCGCCAAAAGCGAAGAGGCGAGATTGCGCCGGTGCAGCAGGGCCCGCAGCATCGCCAGCACGCCACGGCGGTGCCAGATCTTGCGGTACTCCATAAACTCCTGCACCGCGCTCTCCCACGCTCGCTCGTCGCTGGCCAGCCCATCGAGCGCCTTGGCATCCAGATCAAACAGCACGGTCGCAAGCGCCGCCCGCAGGCTGCGCTCTTCGCTCGGGTTCTGGCAGGCGTGCAAAATCAACAGGATCTCCCGCGCCTCCGTCTGTTCCAGCACGCTCTCGCGGTTCGACAGGTAGACGGAGGCGATGGCGAGGCGCGCCAGCTCCTGCTGCACCAGCTTGCCCTCGACGCCGGTGCGCACCAGCACGGCGATATCCCCGGCCTTTACCGCCTTGTCACCGATCAGCGCCTTGCCCTCGCGGGCGAGGGTCAGCAGGCGGTGGATCTCGGCGGCGGTGGCGCGGGCCATCTTGCTCTGGTAATCCCCCCGATTGAAGGTGGGCTGACCGGTCAGCTGCCAGCAGTGGAGCACGGGCGCGGTGACGCCATCGAGCAGCAGCGCCTTGCTCTTGCCCTGCGCCTCCACCGGCAGGAAGGGAATATCCGCCTCATAGATAAAGGGATCCTTGGCCCGCTCGAACAGGCCGTTGACCGCCCCCACCAGCGCACTGCTGGAGCGCCAGTTGCGCCCGAGGGTGTAGTGGGCGCTCACATTTCGCCGCGCCTGAATGTAGGTAAAGATGTCAGCGCCGCGAAAGCCGTAGATGGCCTGCTTGGGGTCACCGATCATCAACAGCGCCGTGTCGGTGTGGCCACCGTAAAGCCGATGGAAGATGCGGTACTGCTGGGGGTCGGTATCCTGAAATTCGTCGATCATCGCCACCCGATAGGTGGCGCGAATCCGCTCGCACAGCCGCTCGCCAAGGCTGGAGCCAAGCGCCCCGTCGAGGTCTTTGAGCAAGTCATCGAAGGAGAGCTGATGGGCTTGGCGCTTGCTGGCCTGCATCCGGCTGCGCACTACTTTGGCCGCCCGCTGCAGGATAAGGTCGCGAATACCTGGGCGGCTCGCCAACAGCTGGTCGATCTGACTGAACAGTGGCAGGGTCGGCACAGCGCCCCCCTTCTTGAGGTTCTCCTCCAGCACCGTCTGGCCGAAGCGCTCCAGCTCCTTCGGGATGGCGTAACCACTGCTCTCGTCCTGCGCCCAGTCGGCTATCTTGGCAAGCCACCCTTCGTAGTTCTTGCCGGTGTAGCGGCTGATCTGGCCGTCGGTCTGGCGGCGGATCTCGTCCCCTTGCGCCAGCCATTCGCTCTTCACCGCCGCGATGCGACTCATGGCCGCCTGATGGCGGGCGGCGAGGGTCTCGTCCCCCAAGGCTGGGTGGATCTCCAGCTCGCTGTTGTCGAGCCAGCTGCCCATCTCCCGCAGCAGGGCGGCGGGGCTCGGCCAGAGCGCGCGCACCGCGCTGGCGAGGGGTTTATCCACCGGATAGAACTCGGCACGCCAGTAGTCGCTCACCGCCTGCAGCCTGAGCTGGCTGTCGTCGGTGAGAAATTCGGTTTCAAAGAGGGCGCCAGACTCGAAGGCGTTCTGCTTGAGCATCCGCTGGCAGAAGCCGTGGATGGTAAAGACCGCCGCCTCATCCATCTGCCGCTCGGCAGCCAGCAGGCGACGGGCCGCCAGTTCGTGATCCTCCACCTCGGCCAGCAGTTGGGCCAGCAGGGTGTCACTGCTATGACCGCGCATAAAGGCGAGGCGCGCCTCGTGAATGCGACCGCGGATCCGCCCGCGCAGCTCGGCGGTGGCCGCTTCGGTAAAGGTCACCACCAGAATTTCGGTCACCGAGAGTGGCCGCTCGTGGGCACTCGGCTGACCAGCATCGGCGCCCTCTTCAATGAGCGGGCCGTGACCCAGCAGCAGGCGCAGGTAGAGACCGGCGATGGTGTAGGTCTTGCCGGTACCGGCAGAGGCTTCGATCAGTCGTTCACCGTGGAGGGGAAAACGCAGAGTATTGAGCGGGTTAGCCATTATTTCAGCTCCTCCAGGGTCTTGAGCAGCGGGGTCAGGTGTTCGCGGGCCAGCGCCTGCAACTGACCAAGCACCTCGTCATCGAGTTCGGGGAAGCAGCGGGCGACGTAAACGTCTTGCCCCTCCCCATTGATCATCCAGCCGCCGTTGAAACGGGTGAGGGCCGCCTTGTCGGCTGCCTCCGGCTTGTCGGGATCCTTCTCGATCGCCTTGAGCCAATCCCAGGCGGTGTTGGGGAAGAAGGGCAGCGGCCGCTTCATCCCCTGCGCCCAGCACGCCACCAGCGCCGCCAGTTTGGGGCGCGCCTCATCGGCAGCGAGCTTGGCTAACCGCAGACTCTGTTTGGCATCGAACAGCAGGGTGTCGCCGGGGGCGCTGCTCAATGAGAGGCAGAGGTGCTGGATCCAGCCCAACAGCAGATCCTTGCCGTTGAAGCTGCCGGGTTTGACCACCAGCAAGCGCCCTTTCTGAGTGTCGATCCACCCTTGCAGCTGGCCCTGAGTGAGAGAGATATCGATCTCCACCGCCTGCTTTTCTGACTCATTGGCCGCAACCCATGGCCGCAGCCGATCCGCCAGCTTGCCCATCTCGGCATCCAGATCGTCCAGCAGCAGGCTGCCGAACCACCCTTGCGGCAACAGGCCGGTGAGCTGCAACCGCTCGCGACGCTCGGTACTTTCACCTTCCGCCAGATGGGCATCGAGCAGCAGATCTTTCAGCTGGTAATGTTGCAGGCCATCCAGCTCGAACGGCTCGCTGTCCTCGATGTTGGCTTCGTTCAGCTCAAACCACACCTTGAGACGGCGGTTGAGGAAATATTTGGTGGGCTGGCGATAGAAGCGCAGCAGCTCCGCCAGCTCCAGCCCCTGCTCCTTGCCCCATTCGGGGGGGAGAGGCAGCTCGCCGCTCTGGAAGTTGGCCGCGCCACGCACCGGATTGAGGGCGGGCAACCAGTCGGCGGCATAGGTAAAGAGGCGCGAACCCGCCTCCGGGTAGAAGTAGTTGCGGCTGTAGGGGGTGAGCGGATGCGCCACCATCAGGTGGTTGAGCAGCCGCTTGCCGGAGGTTTCGTCGTCGAGATCCTCATCCCCCGCCAGCACGAAGCCCTGTCGTACATAGTCGATCAGCTCCGCCAGCAGCACCGATGGCACCTTGTCGCTGTTGTCCTGCGCGCTGAAGCCCTGATAGCTGATATAGAGCCCCTGCTGGGCGCTGAGCAGCGCCTCGAGGAAGAGGTAGCGGTCATCATCGCGACGGGAGCGATCCCCACGCCGCGATGCCACTGCCATCAGATCGAACCCCATGGGAGCCAGGGTGCGCGGGTAGACGCCGTCGTTCATGCCAAGCAGGCAGACCTGCTTGAAGGGGATGGAGCGCATCGGCATCAGGGTGCAGAAGTTGACCTGACCGGCGAGGAAGCGCTGGCTGGAGCGGGACTCTCCCAGCACGCTGCCGAGGTAATCCTGCAACAGATCGGTGGTGATGGGCTGCTCGAAACGGGCCTCGCCAAGCCGGGTCTGCCACTCGACCAGCTGGCTGCGAATAAGCTGAAGCTGACGTTCTTCATCTTCGTCGGCCAGATAGAAGCGCTCCAGCAGCGCCAGCAGGCAGGCGTTCCACTCGGCCAGCGGCTGCGCCTGTTGCAGCCGAGGCAAAAACTCGGCCAGCGAGTCGACGAACCAGGCGAGCTTGCCGAGTGCCAGCCCCTGCTGACCCTCAATATCGGCGTAGGGCAGGATGCCCGCCACCGGCTCGCCATCCCCCATGGCAAAGCCGAGCAGCATGCGGCGCAGGCCGAACAGCCAGCTGTTGCCGGACATGGGCGGAAGATCGAACCGGACGGGGTAGCCGTCATCCAGCCCCCAGCGGATGCCGGTCTCCTGCACCCAGACCCGCAGCTGGTTGAACTCGTCGTCATCCAGCTCGAAGCGGCGCAGCACGGCGGGCACCTCGAGAATGGCGAGCAGCTCCCCTGCCCCGAAGCGGGCATTGGGCAGCCTGAGCAAGGCGAGGAAGCTTTGCAGCAGGGGGCTCTCCTGACTCGCCGCCCGATCCGAGACCGCAAACGGGATCTGACCGCGCGCGCCAAACACCGCCTGAATGTAGGGGCCGTAGCTGTTCACATCCGGCATCATCACCACCACATCTTTCGGGGTGAGGGTCGGGTCCTGCTCGAACAGCGCCAGCAGCCGGTCGTGCAGCACCTCGAGTTCGCGCATCGGGCCGTGGCAGGCGTGGATCTGCAAGGATCCATCCGCCGGATCGATCGGGCTCTTGTGGTGGCTGCTGTCGAGATCGAACTGACCGGCGCCTCGCTCGGCCAGCTCCAGCACATCCTTCTGGATGGCGCGCAGCAGGCTGACATTGCCCTTGCCATCCACTTCGTCGATATCGACGAAAGCCTCGATTTGCGGCACCTCCAGCTCCATCAGCTGATGCAGGTAGTCGCGCCCCAGCTTGCCCATGGAGGCGAGCAGCGGGTTGGCGGGGCCTTGCAATGTCTCGATGTCGGTACCGGGTTTGAGCTTGTTCTCCAGCCGAGCCAGGGTCTTGCGATCCAGCAGATCCCCCCAGTAGTAGCGGCAGGGGTTGGTGACGAACAGGTGCACCTCCACCTCCGACCGACTGCCGAGGGCCAGCAACGCCTCCACATAGCGCGGCGGCAGCGCCGAGATGCCGAACACAAAGACCCGCTGCGGCAGCTTGCCCGGCAGATCGGCGGTACGCGCCAGCTCGTGGATAAACTCCTCGTAAAGGTTGGCGCGGTGGTAACCGCTCGGAGAGAGCGCCAACGTGCGAGCCACCAGCTCGCGCCACAGCTCCGGCTGCCAATCCTGACCGCTCACCCCGGCCAGATCCTGACTCAATCCTTCCCCCTCTTCCCAGCGGGCGATCCAGTCCGGCCGGTAAACCAGATACTGGTCAAAGAGATCCGCTACCTTCTGGCAGAGCTGCCACAACCGCACCTGCTCGGGATCCTTGGCGGGATCCTCCTCATCTCCCCCACCCAGATAGGCGGCGAGCGGGGCAAAGGCGGGGCGATCCAGCAAGGCAGGCAGAATGGTCATCAGCTGCCAGCTCATGGATCCCTTGTTGTAGGGGCTCTGACGCGGCACATCCGCCAACACCCGGGTGAACATCTCCCAGATAAAGCTGGCGGGCAGCGGAAAGTCGATATTGGCGGCGATGCCGAAGGCCTTGGCCAGCTCCAGCTTGAGCCACTGGGCCATGCCCGGACTCTGCACCAGGATCTGCTCCCGATCGAAAGGGTGAGAGAGGGGGGCCTGCCGGATGCGGCTCACCAGCAGCTCTTTGAGCAGATCCAGCTGATTGGAGTGGTAGAGGGTAAACATGAGCAATTCCCGCCTGTGGATGAGAGGGGGCGAGGGAAAAGGCGAGCCATTTCCGTCACTTCACAAGAGAGGGAATTGTCGGGGATCGGGGGATAAGATGCAAAAGGCACTTGTGGCCAGCAGGCGGGCAAACCGCTGAACCATGAGGGGGGCCGCAGATTTGACGCGCCACCTCACCTATCCGGAAAACGCAGACAGAAAAAAGCCGGTGCAGGGCACCGGCCAAAAGGCATTGGAAAACTTGACTCTTCAGGGCATTACCAGTTTTTGCCGAGACGGGCATCCACACTGAAAGCCCCTGCTCCGGCCGCCGCCAGCGCCAGGAAACCACCGGCGACGGAGACGTTCTTCATAAACATCAGCATCTGCATCTGTTCTGCAGGCTGATAATGGAAAATAAAGGCAGCCATCAGGGTGAAACCGGCCAGCAGCACGGAGAGGCTGCGGGTAAAGAGACCCAGCATGATGGCGAGGCCACCACCCAGCTCAAGCAGGATCACCAGCGGCAGGATAAAACCCGGCACCCCCATCGCTTCCATATAGCCCTGGGTGCCGGCGTAACCACCGATCTTGCCCCAGCCAGCTATCACGAACATCAGCGCCAGCAGTACACGACCCGCCAGCAGCGCTACATCTTTCATCTTGTCCATTTCATATTCCTCGTTTGTGTCACATCACCGCTGACTGCTTCAGGGTAGGTCAAATAACAGAGCTTGGCTGGCACTGGTCGCAACCAGCTCCCACCGGTATTCATCACGACTGAGCACCCCGTCGCCGGGTCGGGCAGCCAGACCGTTGGCGGTCAGCTCCCCTGAAATCATCTGCAGGTAACCGTGTCGGCCAGCCAGTGCCCATTCGAGCGTCTCGCCCGGGGCCAGTTCCAGCCGCCATACGCGGGCCTGCTGGCGGATCCGCAGCGATCCTGCCTCGCCATCCGGTGACGCCACCAGCGTCATGCCCGGTCTGGACTCGATCTTCTTCTGCTGATACCCGGGTGGCGTGCCGAACTCGTTCGGCTCGATCCAGATCTGCAACAGGGAGAGAGGATCCGTCTGCGAGGGGTTGTACTCGCTGTGGCGGATCCCGCTGCCTGCACTCATCAGCTGGAAATCCCCTGCCGGGATCTGCTCGGCATGGCCGAGGCTGTCCTTGTGCTCTATGGTGCCTTGCAGCACGCAGGTGAGGATCTCCATATTGGCGTGAGGGTGGGTGGCGAATCCGCCACCCGGCGCAACCAGATCCTGATTGATCACTCGCAGTACCGAGTGTCCCATCCACTCCGGGTCATAGTAGTGACCGAAGGAGAAACTGTGGCGCGCGTCCAGCCAGCCAAAGTTGGCCTTGCCCCGCGCTTCTGCGGCTCTCAATTGCATCATGGTCTGCTCCTCACCTACCGGGACGGTTGATTAACGCTGTTTGCCGCTACCGATACCGAACGGAATACGGTATTCACTGCTCTGGTCAGCCAGGCTGACGGTCAGGTTGCCCTGGGTACGGCTCGGGATCCGCACCTGCTGGGTGCCTGTCAGATTGGCGTGGACTGATGCCAGCAGATCGCCAGACTCGTCACGCACTTCCAGCATCGGATTGGCTTTGCCATCCATTGCGGCAGTGGCGTTCCAGTTCACAAACAGCACGCCGGGCATGGCATTGAAGTCAGCCGGTACGGAAGCTTGGGCGAAACCAGTGGTCATCAGGCCTGCAACAGCCAGCATCTTGATTACGTTTTTCATGTTCATTCACTCTCTTGTTTTATATGTCATTGCCAAGGCCTTTTCGGCCAGAATCAATGCATCCATGCAAGAGGTTATTCAAATAGTGTGTTGTTCTTTCACCGACGTCAGACAGACCGATTTGGAGTGTCACAGTGCGGAACTACCCGCATATTTGGCCGCTCGACGTTCCTGCCTAAGCGTTGATTGAATATTAAAGTGACATGACCTAACTTGTTAGCGAGATAAACTGGCAAACATATTCAAAAAAATTGAAGGTGAGGAATGGCCAAGGAATCGAACAAGGAACGGGCGCTGACCCTGGAGGCAATCCGGGTGCTGGACGCCATCGACCGCCGTGGCAGCTTCGCGGCGGCGGCCGACGAGCTGGGCAAGGTGCCCTCGGCATTGAGCTATACGGTGCAAAAGCTGGAAGACGAACTGGATGCCATGCTGTTTGACCGCAGCGGCCACCGCACCAAATTTACCCCGGCGGGACGCATGCTGCTGGAGCGCGGCCGGGTGCTACTGGAAGCGGCCGAACATCTGGTGGGCGAGACCCGGGCGCTAGCCCGTGGCTGGGAGACCGACATCACCATCGCCGTTGATGCGCTGGTCCCGGTGCAGGCCCTCTACCCCTTGGTGGAGAAGCTGGCCGAGCAGACCGATACCCGACTGCGGCTGCGGGCCGAGGTGCTGGCGGGTAGCTGGGAGTGTCTGGAAGATGGTCGCGCCGACCTGCTTATCTCCTCCATCAACCCGGACATCATGATGACCGGCATCAAGCATCAGGTGATCAAGGACGAGGTGATGCTCTACGTCGCCCATCCCGATCATCCGCTGCATCAGGAACCCGAACCCTTGGCCGACGAGACCCTGCGCCGCTACCGCGCCATCGCGGTCGCTGATACCGCCCTGCGCAAACCGGTACTTACCTACCGCCTGCTGGACAAGCAGCCGCGCCTCACTGTCAGCACCATGACGGAGAAACGGGATGCCCTGCTGGCAGGAATCGGGGTCGGCACCATGCCACAGAGCTGGATTGAGGAGGACATCCGGGCCGGACAGCTCAAGGTGATCAGCCCCGAATATCGCCATCAGTTGCAAGTAGTGCTGGCCTGGCGGCGAGACACCATGGGCAAGGCCAAAAGCTGGCTGGTGCGGGAGATACCAAAACTGTTTGCAGCTGGTGAGAAATGAGACCCAGTTAACAGAAATGTTAATTGAGTGCCTCACTTGACACCTAATATCTTTGCTGATTTCATAGCCGCCTCATTGAACCCATGGAAGCTGTAGAAAATGAAAAAGAGTTTGCTGGTAGCCCTCACCACCCTGCCCCTGTTTGCCAATGCCGGCCTGATGGATTCGCTGACCGACAGCGTCACCAGCAGCGTCAAGGATGCAGCTAATACCGCCGTATCCGGTGCAGTGGACAGCGCATCCAACGAAGCCATCAAGAAGGCACTGGATATCAAGGAAGGCGGCTCCAACAAGCAGGCTATTAAAGAGAAGCTGGGCGCTCCTGCCACCACCAAGACCGAATCCGGTCTGGAAGTGTGGACCTATGATCTGGATGCCCTGAACAAGGCCTCTCCGCTGCTGGCAGAAACCACCAAAACCCTGCTGAAAGATACCGACGCCGCCAAGAAAAACGTGGTCATCAAGTTCGAAGGCGAAACCGTCAAGAAAGTAGAGCTGACCGACAAGGCTCAGGGCTAAGTTCGCTCGTCCGGTGGAGTGGGCTGAACACCCGCATCGGCACAGATAGCAAGAGGGGGAGCACTGGGCTCCCCTCTTTTATTGGCAATCACCAGCGTTCAACCAATCTGCTGCTAAACGCAGTAAACACAAAAAGGGTGGCCTCGGCCACCCTTGGGTTGATAACAGCTGGCGTTGTTACTGGTTCGCTTCGGCGAACTGCTTCATCGCTTCGGCGTGCTTGGTCATGCCGGCGGCACGCTCGTTGAGCTTCTTGATGAACTCCGCCTTCTTGGCCGGATCTTCAATGCGGTCATAACGTTGCTGCAAGTTGGCCTGGATCTGCTCCGGGGTCATGTTCTGCATACGAGCCATCTTGTCGTGGCGACCACCGTGGTGTTTGCCACCCATCATGCCACCACCGTCCATCGGGCAATCCACCATGGCACCGGGCTGGCCAGTGGACGCTGCTTCACTGGCTGCATAGGCGCCCAGCGGCAGGCCAAGGATCAGGGTGGCGGTCAGCAGGGTTTTGGTCAGCTTTTTCATGGTCTATCTCCTGTAGGGATGATTCTGGTTCGGCGCTCTTGCCTTGCCCTCAAGTAAACACCCTATCGGTGTCTGAACTTTGCCAGCATCACCCTTTTTTGTAGCAGAGTGTGGCATCGTGCGGATCTGGCACACTTTGACACAAACCGCCGGGCGGATTTTCGTATACTCGGGCCAACGCCAAGCAGGGGAGGTATTCATGAACCAGGGCAACACCCACATTCTGGTGGTCGACGACCACAGCGAGATCCGCGATCTCTTGAAACGCTTTCTGGAACAGCACGGCCTGCGGGTCAGCTGCGCCCGGGATGGCAAGGAGATGAAGCGACTGCTGGAGGATCGGGAGTTCGACCTGCTGGTGCTGGATCTGATGATGCCGGGTGAAGATGGTCTGACCCTCTGCCGCGAGCTGCGGGTCAAATCGAACCTGCCCATCATCATGCTGACTGCCATGGGGGAAGAGACCGACCGCATCATCGGATTGGAGATGGGGGCCGACGACTATCTGGCAAAGCCTTTCAATCCGCGCGAGCTGCTGGCGCGCATCAAGGCGGTGATGCGCCGCACCCAGGCGGATAACCAACCCGCCGCCGAAACCCTGACCCGGGATCTGCGCTTCGATCGCTGGCTGCTCGACGTCAATCGCCGGGAGCTGGTCGATGAGGATGGGGTGGGCCTGAGCCTCTCCACCGCCGAATTCGATCTGCTCAAGGTATTTCTGGAACGCCCGCAGCGAGTGCTGAGCCGGGATCAACTGCTGGATCTGGCCCGTGGCCGCGAGGCGGTAGCCTTCGATCGCGCCATCGATACCCTGGTGAGCCGCCTGCGCCGCAAGCTGGAGCGGGATCCCAAGAATCCGGAGCTGATCAAGACCATCTGGGGTGGCGGCTATATGTTCTCCGCCGACGTGACGCAGGTTTAAGCAGTGGGCAACTTGCGACGACTGTGGGCACGGATGTGGCCCAAGGGGCTAACCGGCCAGATCATTCTGGTGGCGCTGGCAGGGTTGATCCTGATCCAGCTACTCAGCATCCAGATCTACCGCACGGATCGGGAGGAGGCGCTCGGCTTCGTCAACAGCCGCAACGCCATGCAGCGGATCATCTCGGTGGTCAGGCTGCTCTCCCTCTCCCCCCCGTCCCTCTATGACGAGATCCTCAAAGCGAGCCGCAGCGAGACCCTGCTGCTGCGCCTCTCCGACGAGCCGCTGCAACCGGATAACCGCAGCCCCCGCTTCGAGCAACTGGTACGCTCGCGCCTCAACTATCCCCCCGGCCTCACCGTCGAGATCAGCGCCGAGCTGAAAGAGGATACCCAGCGCAGCAAGGCGTGGGAACATCATGCCCGCATGATGCGGGATCGCAAGGGACCGCCCCCGCCGCGGGATATGCGGCTCTACGGCTCCATCGAACTGCCGCAGGGGGGCTGGCTGCAGTTCAGCTCGCTGGTCGACAAGGAGGCGGGCAGCTGGTCGTGGCAGACCACCTTCAACCTGATGCTGGTCGCCAGTCTGGTGATCGGACTGATGGTGCTGCTGTTTCGCCGTGCCACCCGCCCGCTCAAGCAGCTGGCAGGCAATGCGGAGCGGCTAGGACGGGGCGAGGATATCGAGCCCTTGAAAGAGGAGGGGCCGACCGAGATCCGCGAATCGATTCAGGCCTTCAACCGGATGCACACCCGGCTCGACCGCTTCGTGCAGGACAGAACCCGGATGCTGGCGGCCATCTCCCACGATCTACGCACCCCCATCACCAGCCTGCGGCTGCGCACCGAGTTTCTGGCCGATGGCGAGGACAAGGAGCGCATCCAGCAGACCCTGCAACAGATGGAGCAGATGCTGGCGGCCACCCTCAGCTTTGCCCGCGAGGAGGGGCAGCAAGAGGCTACCCGCGAGCTGGATCTGGTCAGCCTGCTGGTCAGCCTGTGCGATGACTATGCCGATACCGGCCAGCCGGTCACCTGTCTGGCGGAGGGCAAAGAGGTCTACGCCTGCCGGGCCAACACCCTGCGCCGGGTGCTGCAGAATCTGATCGGCAACGCCATCAAATATGCCGGCAGCGCCGAAGTGTCGCTGGAGCGGCGCAAGGAAGAGCTGTTGATCCGGGTCTGCGATAACGGGCCGGGGATCGATCCGGCGCGGCTGGAGGATGTGTTCAAGCCGTTCGTGCGGCTCGATGAAGCCCGCAACACCGAGTCCGGCAGCGTGGGGTTGGGGCTCTCCATTGCCCGTACCCTGGTGCATCAGCATGGTGGCGAACTGACCCTGCTCAATCGGCCACAGGGGGGACTGGAGGCGCGGATCAGCCTGCCGCTGTAAGTAGTTACTCTATCCGCCAGCCTTGTCATGGCGCCATTTGCATCATGCAAACTTCATCATTTGAGCGCTTGTTCTTCGATCAGAAAGACGGTGATAATCGGTGACCACGTGACGATATACGGCAACGGATTGGAGCAAGGATGGCCTCTTCCAGGACAGGAGTCATAGTCAGTATCGGGTGGGGGCTCATGCTGCTCGCCCTTGCCCTGCCTGCATGGGCCAAAGCCCCGGAAGAGCCGATCATCATTACCAACTCCAAAGCCTGGCAGCCCTTCTCCTATATCAATGAGTCGGGCCAGCCGGATGGCCTGCTGATCGATTTGTGGCGTGAATATGCCCGGGTGACCGGCCAGAAGATCGAGTTCAAGCTGGTCGACTGGCAAGGCTCCCTCGACCTGCTCCATGAGGGGAAAGCGGACGTTCACGCCGGACTGCTCTGGTCACCGGAGCGGGACAAACTGTTCGACTATGGCCGGCCTCTCGCCCAGCTCGACTCCCAACTCTTCTTCTCGAGCGAACTGCGCGGCACCGATGTACATTACTACCTGCTCCATGAAACGGTCGGAGTGGTAGCCGGTGGCTACGAGGAGTATTACGCCAGACGCTACTTCCCCGGCACCAGACTGCAGACCTTCGACGACAATGACACCCTGCTGGCGGCGGCCTTTCGGGGCGACATAAAGGCCTTTATCGCCGATCTGCAGGTCGCCAACTTCTACATCTATACCTCGGACGATCCCACCCGCTTTATTCCGGTTCGCCACCTCTATACCGACCAGATCCGCTTTGCAGTGAGAAAGGGCGACCTTGCCCTGTTACACCGGCTGGAAGAGGGGTTCGCCAAGTTAAAAGAGAGCGATCGGGAGCGGATCATCCGCAAATGGATGCATGTCGAAACCGTCTACCCCATCCATCTCGGTCCCTGGCTACTGCTTGCCGGGGTGTTGATCATGGTGGCCTACATAGTGCAACTGCGCCGGGCCGTCGCCAGCCGCACCGCCGAGCTGAGCCGCGCCAACGCCAGACTGGAGAAACAAGCCAGTACCGACCCCCTGACCGGCCTGCTCAACCGACGGGCATTCATGCCCGCCATGGAGCAACGACTGGCAAGCGGGGCTCCCTGTGCTCTGCTGCTGTTCGATGTGGATCACTTCAAGGAGACCAATGACCGCTTTGGTCATGGCATCGGGGATCTGTTGCTGGAAAAGCTGGCCACGACTGTGACCAACCTGTTGCCCGAAGAGGCTCTGCTGGCCCGCATCGGCGGCGAAGAGTTCTGCCTGCTGCTACCGCTGGCCACATTGGCAGAGACAGAAGAGTGGGCCGAGCGTATCTGCCTGGAGATCAACCGGCAAACCCTGCACACCAGCAGCGGCGAGATGACCCTCTCCATCAGCACCGGGGCAGTCTGGGTCGCCGCAGATAGGCAGGCTGATGCCGACCAGCTACTACGGCAGGCTGACGCCCTCATGTATCAGGCCAAGGGACGGGGGCGCAATACCTGGCAAGCCGCCCCCTATCAGGCATAGTCCCCTGACGGACGCGCAATAAAAACGGCCGCCATCGGAAGATGGCGGCCGCATGACTGGTTCCCTATCAGAAGTTGTAGGTCACGCCCAGGTTGTAGCGGCGACCATCCAGCACAGTGCCATAACTGCTGTAATCCACCGTCTTGTCGAACAGGTTGTAGACCCCTGCGGTCAGATCCAGATGCTTGTTGGCCTTGTAGACCAGGCCCATGTCAAAGAAGGTATAGGAAGGGGTCCCCTCTGCCATCTTCACACGACTCAGGTACTCGGAGGTCTCGCCACGGAAGTTGACCCGTGACCAGAGGCTCAGCTGCTCGGTGGTCTGCCACTCTACGCTGCCGTTGAACATGTGGCGGGGCATCTGGTTGAGGGCATGACCCGCCAGCGGACCGCTCTTCTGTTCGGACTGGGTAAAGGTGTAGCTGGAGCTGACCGACCAATCCTCATTGATGGCCCAATCCATCATCCCCTCGACACCGCGCATGTTCGCCTTGTCGACGTTGACCCGATCACTGATGAAGTCATAGCTGTGACCATTGAGGGTACAGGCGGGATCGCTCTTGCTGGTGCAACGACGCACTTCGGATATCTTGTTCTTGAAGTCGGTGTTGAACAGGGTAACCCCGGCGTTGAAGCCCTGATGACCGTTCCACAGCAGGCCGATCTCTTCACTCACGCTGGTCTCAGGTTTGAGGTCCGGGTTACCGACCAGCATGCCATCCAGGCTGCCACCACCGGTGACCTGACCCCAGTTGGCCGCCGACATTCGCAAGTCAGGAGAGCGGTAACCGGTCGATACGCCTCCTTTCAGGGTCCAGCTATCATCCAGATGCCAAACGCCGTAGAGGCGCGGGCTCCAGTGAGAGCCATAATTCTGATCCCGATCCATGCGGGCGCCACCGGTCAGGGCAAAGCTGTCCGTGAGTGACCACTCATCCTCGACAAACATCGCCCAACTCCAGCGGGTCAGCTGCTCGGCAGGGTTGGCCACTTTCAGGGTATTGCCCTGATCGTGCAAATCCTCATAGCGATACTGACCACCGACGCTCAGGTAGTGATCACCCAGAATAAACTGGGTATGGGTATCGGCGATGGTGTTGATGAGCTCCATCTGGCGTCCGGGATTGGTGTTGGTCTCCTGCTGCAGATAGCTGCTGGAAGAGCCGAAATCATACTGGCCATCATGGGTCAGCGCATAGTTGGTGCGCTCGTAGCGGTTAAGGCTATCTTTCGCCTTGGCAGCCAGCGAATTGCCGGCCGTGCGATCCCGATCCTGCAGACTACGACTGGCTTCCAGATCGAAGCGGTTATGATCATCAGGCTTGAAGCTGAGCACCGCCGTACCACTGCGAGTCTCCTGCTCGGCAAAACCCTGGGTAAATTTGTCTTCACCACGATGGGCAAGCTGACCGTTGAAACGCAGCCCCAACACGCCATCGATCAGTGAACCTGCGGTATAGGCATCGGTCTGGAAGCTGTTGCCGGCATCCTTGTTCTCCTGGAAGGTAGAATCAGCATGAACCGATCCCTGCCAGGCCAGGCCGGTGGTCTTGCGGGTAATCACGTTAATCACGCCCCCCATGGCATCGGAACCATAACGGGATGACATGGGGCCACGGACGACCTCAATGCGCTCAATCGCCTGCAGTGGCGGCAGCCAGCCCTGCTCGATACCAGGACCATCGCTGTTCGGGCGAGTGCCACGGCTATCCACCTTCTTGCCATCAACCAGCATCAGAGTGTATTTCGACCCCATACCGCGAATGCTGATATCACTGCTGCTGCCACCGCCAGTCACCACAACACCGGGAACATCCTTCAGGGCATCGGTCACATCGCGATATGCCCGTTTCTCCAGCTGCTCACGGGTAATCACAGAGATGGAGGCAGCTGAGTCTTCAATCTTCTGCTGGAAGCCGGAAGCGGTGACGACCATAACCTCTTGTTCGGCAGCATAGGCCTGGGTCGTAAGAAGGGAGCAGATCAGCAAGGCAAGCTTGTTCGGTTTCAAAATTGTCATGTTTTAGCCTGAACATTATTAGTAGGAAGGTGACGTATTCCCTTACTTCACTCATTACAACGCCCTGGCATCCGGCCAGACGCAGTGTTAGAAAAGGCTCATTTGAAAAGCACTTTATTAATCAGCCCGCATTGTAACGACCCCGACCGGATCATTCAAACAATAATGATTATCATTTATCTCGTGTGGTATTCCTGCTACAAAACAGCTCATTCTTGATAAGAGACTGTTTTAATGGGATAAATCCATAAACAAACACGGGAATTAAACAAACAAGCGGAAGCGATGACGTACCGTTGCAAGATGACCTGATTTAATCCTCAAGCTCTATCAGCTCGCAGCGGAACAATATCGCCAAGATGGGATGTGCTGCGATACAGAGGTGGAAACAGTAGCAAGAACACCAACAGGGGAAGGTATTGCCATCGTGGTGGGATGTCGGCAGCTCACCAGCAGGCTAAAAACATCAAAACCCGGTCGTGAGACTGGGCTTTGGTGTTCGCCGAGTGTACAAATCTGGGGGGCTCTGGGCAAAAATCGCCCATAGCAAAAAGGCCTTCCCATCAGGGAAGGCCTTCAAATTAGTGGCGGAGCGGACGGGACTCGAACCCGCGACCCCCGGCGTGACAGGCCGGTATTCTAACCGACTGAACTACCGCTCCGCATTCGGTTAGCTTGCGCTAAATTGTTTGCCGCGTCAGTGAGGTGTCATCCTCGCAGCCAGTGATGTGATTCTTCACATCGCTGTTTGATTGGGTGCCTGGCAGTGTCCTACTCTCGCATGGCGAATGCCACACTACCATCGGCGCTACCGCGTTTCACTTCTGAGTTCGGCATGGGATCAGG
>NZ_JBFODP010000023.1:0-20261 GCF_040908375.1 Aeromonas sp. R2-3
GCACCTACGGTACGGCCACCTTCACGGATAGCGAAACGCAGGCCGTCGTCCATCGCGATCGGAGCAATCAGGGTAACAACCATCTTGATGTTGTCGCCCGGCATTACCATCTCTACGCCTTCCGGCAGTTCGATGGTACCGGTCACGTCGGTAGTACGGAAGTAGAACTGCGGACGGTAGCCTTTGAAGAACGGGGTATGACGACCACCTTCTTCTTTGGACAGTACGTACACTTCAGATTCGAACTTGGTGTGCGGCTTGATAGAACCCGGCTTGGCCAGTACCTGACCACGCTCTACGTCTTCACGCTTAACACCACGCAGCAGCGCGCCGATGTTCTCGCCTGCACGACCTTCGTCCAGCAGCTTACGGAACATTTCTACACCGGTACAGGTGGTAGAAACGGTATCTTTGATACCAACGATTTCTACAGTCTCACCTACTTTAACGATACCGCGCTCTACACGACCGGTAACTACGGTACCACGGCCAGCGATAGAGAATACGTCTTCGATAGGCATCAGGAACGGCTGGTCAATCGCGCGCTCCGGCTCCGGGATGTAGGTATCCAGGTGGCCAGCCAGCTCGATGATCTTCTCTTCCCACTGAGCGTCGCCTTCCAGCGCTTTCAGCGCGGAACCACGAACTACCGGCAGGTCATCACCCGGGAAGTCGTACTCGGTCAGCAGTTCACGAACTTCCATCTCAACCAGTTCGAGCAGCTCTTCGTCATCAACCATGTCACACTTGTTCATGAACACGATCATGTACGGGATACCAACCTGACGACCCAGCAGGATGTGCTCACGAGTCTGCGGCATCGGGCCATCAGTCGCTGCTACTACCAGGATCGCGCCGTCCATCTGGGCAGCACCGGTGATCATGTTTTTAACGTAGTCGGCGTGACCCGGGCAATCTACGTGGGCGTAGTGACGGGTAGCGGTGTCGTATTCTACGTGGGAGGTGTTGATGGTGATACCACGCTCACGCTCTTCCGGTGCCTTGTCGATCTGGTCGAAGGCGAAAGCTTTACCACCGAAGTGCTTGGCCAGCACGTTGGTGATAGCTGCAGTCAGGGTGGTTTTACCGTGGTCAACGTGGCCGATGGTGCCGACGTTTACGTGCGGTTTATTACGCTCAAATTTTTCTTTAGACACGACGTAGTCCTTCTAGGTTAAACCCGCCTACCGTCGTAGGCGGGGAATCTTAAATTACTTGGATTTGCGCTCTTCGATCACGGCTTGTGCAACGTTGGTCGGTGCATCGTGATACTTGGCGAATTCCATGGCGTAGGAAGCACGACCCTGGGTAGCGGAACGCAGTGCAGTTGCATAACCGAACATTTCGGCCAGCGGCACCAGAGCACGTACGATCTTGCCGGACGGGCCATCTTCCATACCTTCGATCAGGCCACGACGACGGTTCAGGTCACCGATAACGTCGCCCATGTAATCTTCCGGAGTTTCAACTTCTACTTTCATGATCGGTTCGAGCAGAACCGGGTTGGCTTTCATGAAGCCAGCCTTAAAGGCCATGGAAGCAGCGATTTTGAACGCCAGTTCGGAAGAGTCGACATCGTGGTAAGAACCGAAGTGCAGACGCACACCCAGATCCATAACCGGGTAACCAGCCAGCGGACCAGATTTGAGCTGCTCACGGATACCTTTATCAACACCCGGGATGAATTCACCAGGAATGACACCACCTTTGATGTCGTTGACGAATTCGTAGGCTTTGCCTTCTTCCAGCGGGTACATGTCGATAACAACATGACCGTACTGACCGCGACCACCAGACTGCTTGGCATGCTTGCCTTCGATGTCTTTAACGGTGGTACGGATGGTTTCACGGTAGGCAACCTGCGGCTTACCTACGTTGGCTTCAACCTTGAACTCGCGACGCATACGGTCAACGATGATGTCCAGGTGCAGCTCACCCATACCGGCGATGATGGTTTGACCTGACTCTTCGTCAGTCCATACGCGGAAGGACGGATCTTCCTGAGCCAGACGGCCCAGTGCCAGACCCATCTTCTCCTGGTCAGCCTTGGTTTTCGGCTCAACCGCGATAGAAATTACCGGCTCCGGGAATTCCATACGCTCGAGGATGATCGGTGCGTTCGGGTCACACAGGGTGTCACCAGTGGTCACGTCTTTCAGACCGATAGCAGCAGCGATGTCACCAGCGCGTACTTCTTTGATCTCTTCACGCTTGTTGGCATGCATCTGAACGATACGGCCAAAACGCTCGCGCTTGTCCTTGACGGAGTTCAGCACGGTGTCACCGGAGTTGATCACGCCAGAGTAGACACGGAAGAAGGTCAGGTTACCAACGAACGGGTCGGTAGCGATCTTGAACGCCAGAGCAGAGAACGGCTCGTCATCGGAAGCGTGACGCTCGTCTTTGGTCTCGCCGTCCATTTTCAGGCCGTCGATAGCAGCAACGTCGGTCGGGGCCGGCAGGTACTCGATCACGGCATCCAGCATGGCCTGTACGCCCTTGTTCTTGAACGCGGAGCCACAGGTTACCAGGATGATTTCGTTGTTCAGCACGCGCTGACGCAGAGCACCTTTGATCTCTTCCTCGGTCAGCTCTTCGCCGCCCAGGTATTTTTCCATCAGGTCTTCAGACGCTTCAGCAGCGGCTTCAACCAGATTCATGCGCATTTCTTGCGCCTGTTCCAGCAACTCGGCCGGGACGTCTTCGTAATCGAAGGATACGCCCTGATCAGCTTCATTCCAGTTGATGGCTTTCATCTTGACCAGGTCAACAACGCCCTTGAAGTTCTCTTCAGAGCCGATGTTCAGCTGAAGGGGAACCGGAGTACCTTTCAGACGGGTCTTGATGTGCTCAACGCAGCGCAGGAAGTTGGCGCCGGTACGGTCCATCTTGTTGACGAACGCGATACGGGGAACCTTGTACTTGTTAGCCTGACGCCATACGGTTTCAGACTGTGGCTGTACGCCACCTACGGCACAGTACACCATCACGGCACCGTCCAGAACACGCATTGAACGCTCTACTTCGATAGTAAAGTCAACGTGGCCCGGGGTATCGATGATGTTGATACGGTGCGGTTGGAACTGTTTACCCATACCGGACCAGAAAGCGGTGGTCGCGGCGGAGGTGATGGTGATACCACGCTCTTGTTCCTGTTCCATCCAGTCCATGGTGGCAGCGCCATCGTGAACTTCACCGATCTTGTGACTTACACCGGTGTAAAACAGTACGCGCTCGGTAGTAGTAGTCTTACCGGCGTCAATGTGAGCGGAGATACCGATGTTACGATAACGCTCAATGGGGGTTGTACGAGCCATTGTCATCCTCTTACTAAGGCGCTTGTCCCTAGATAATTAAAGGTGCGCAGAGTCAAAAGACCCTGCGCAAGCGGATTACCAGCGGAAGTGAGCGAAGGCTTTGTTCGCTTCAGCCATACGGTGAACGTCTTCACGTTTCTTGACAGACGAACCCTTATTGTCAGCGGCATCCAGCAGCTCGCCAGCCAGACGCTGAGCCATTGATTTTTCACCACGTTTACGAGCGGCATCAACCAACCAGCGCATTGCCAGGGCATTGCGACGTACCGGACGAACTTCTACCGGCACCTGATAGGTTGCACCACCGACGCGACGAGATTTAACCTCGACCGCCGGACGAATGTTATCCAGAGCTTCTTCGAATACGGCCAGGTGCTCTTTGCCAGATTTGGTGGCAATGATGTCCAGGGCGCCATAAACAATGGCTTCTGCAACAGATTTCTTACCGTCAACCATTACTACGTTGACAAATTTAGCCAGCAGCTCTGATCCGAACTTGGGATCTGGCAGGATTTTACGCTGACCAACAACACGACGTCTTGGCATTTCAAATTCTCCGTAACTTCAGGGATTACCCAAAACTAGAAAGCTATCTAACTAGAAACGAATTAACGTTTGGCCTTACTTAACGGAGAACCATTAAGCTTTAGGACGCTTCACGCCATACTTGGAGCGAGCCTGCTTACGGTCTTTAACACCGGCACAGTCCAACGCACCACGAACGGTGTGATAACGAACACCTGGCAAGTCTTTTACACGACCGCCACGGATCAGAACAACAGAGTGCTCTTGCAGGTTGTGACCTTCACCACCGATGTAGGAGGTGACTTCGAAGCCGTTGGTCAGACGTACACGGCACACTTTACGCAGTGCAGAGTTAGGCTTCTTCGGGGTGGTGGTATATACACGAGTGCATACGCCACGCTTCTGAGGGCACGCTTCCAGCGCCGGCACGTTGCTTTTCACAACGAGCTTGATGCGTGGCTTGCGAACCAACTGGTTAATAGTTGCCATCAAAAGGCTCCTGATAATGACTTCATAAACGTGTGGAAAATCCTCCCCGCAGATACGGGGACGCGAAATTTTATGCCCTGTTGTCTGGGGAGTCAAGATTTATACAATTTGCGTCACAAAAGGGCAATTCGGATCCGTTTGCTTTCACGACATCACCTTGAATTTTCTTGAAAATATGCTTCTCAGCCACCCCAGGTGCGCGGGGAACCTTTTTGCGCAATCAGTGCCACCAGATCCGCCATATCGAGCACATTGCCCACCCGATGCTGCAAACCGCGAGCGTGCAGATCTTCCTGCATCACATAAAGCGGGATACCCGCCAGCCGCGCGCTCCACTGGGGAGCCGATGCCGCAATCACGGCATCCTGCATCAGTACCAGCTCATCCTCGGGCTGAAGGTATGAGAGCGCCTCTGCCAGAGCCTGACTCTGAAAGGGAGAGTTCAATATCAGATGCAACATGGAGACCTCAAAAGCTGATGTGAGTCGAACACTGTGCCCAGCGCCGAGCCAGTTCCTGGCGCGGCAGACTCTCGACGGGGATCAGCAGATCATCCACTGTCACGCCACGCTCTGCCAGCGAGTCAGCACAAACATAGACCTCTTCGATGTCGTAGAGTTCCAGCATTTTGAAGGTGGGTGCGTAGTGGCGCTGCAAAATGGCGGCAGGCTGCTGCTCCTTGAGCAGTTGCAGCACACCGTCCCCAATCAGGAAGAGGGCCAGCTCATCGGTCATGGCCGAGGTGGCCAGCAGGGCATCCAGTCCTTCCCGGCCGGCGGCATGGCCATGGGGGCCACGACTGCAGATAAAGGCAATTTTTTTACTCATGACTCCCCCTAGAACTGAATCAGTCGATCGGCAGTGAGCGCAGCCTCGGCCAACTGGCCCAGACCGCTCAGGCAAAATGGCGGTTGCAGATTGAAGTGCACCTGCCCTGCCCCCTTGGCCTCCTGCTCATCGAGCACACCGCGCCGCATGGCGGCGGCGACACAGACGTCGATACGGATCCCCTGCTCCTCCGCCAGCTCTCGCCACAGACGCACCAGGTCGGTCTCATCGGATGCAGGCAGATGCAAACCGTTGCCGTTGCAGACCCCGTCCTGATAGAAGAACAGGTGGGACAAGGTATGCCCCTGCGCCAACAGGGTGCGGGCAAAGCGATAGGCTGTGCTGGCCGACTGGGTGCCATAGGCAGGCCCCGTGACCAGGATGGCAAAACTCAGACTCATTGCAGGACTCCTGTGCTGACCCGGTCCATTTTACGCCAAAAACAAAAAAGCCCCTGCCATGAGGGGCTTGATTCGATCAGTTGATCAGAGATGGGCAATCGCCTCAACTTCGACCAGCACATCTTTCGGCAGACGGGCCACCTCCACGCAGGAGCGGGCTGGCGCCGCATCGCCAAAGTAGCGGGCATAGACCTGATTGAAGGCAACGAAGTTGTTCATGTCACTCAGGAAGCAGGTGGTTTTGACCACTTTACTGGCATCGGCACCGGCAGCGTGCAACACGGCAACCAGATTCTTCATCACCCGTTCGGCCTGCTCTTCGATGCCGCCAGCCACGATCTCCATGGTGGCAGGATCGAGCGGGATCTGCCCGGAGGTGAAGATCATCTCGCCAACCTTGGTAGCCTGAACATACGGACCAATCGCGGCAGGCGCCTTGTCGGTTGCAATCACTTCTTTAGCCATTCATCTATCCCCTTCTGGAATGAGTTACTCGTTCTCGTCTTCACCCTGCTTGCGCTGTCGGATGTAAAGATAAACGGTATGTTTTGAAATATTGAGTTTGTCCGCCACCAGATTGATCGAGTCCTTGATGTCGAAAATGCCCTTCTCGAACAGCTGGGTCACGATGAAGCGGTTCTTGGCATTGTTGGCCACGGTGGGATCGCGATTGATCTCGTCGATGGTGTTATCCACCGTCTGAGCAACAAGCTCTTCCACGCTGTTGGCGAAGGTCTCTGGTGACTGGCGCGCCGCCTGCTGGGGCGTCGGGAAAAATTCGGCCACGAACTCGTGGAAAGGCGCATTGATATGGAGGTTGATGCAGATAAGCCCCACAACTTGCCGCTCGCTGTTGCGAATGGCGATGGTGCTCGACTTCATCAGCGCGCCGGTACGGCTGCGAGCGAAATAGCTCTGGGTGTAATCCTGGCCGGTGCTCTCGATGTCCTTGAGCATGCGCAGGGCGAGATCGGTGATGGGCGCCCCGAGGGTGCGTCCGGTATTGAAGCCGTTGGCGATCTTGATCACCGACTCGTGCAGATTTTCCAGGGAGTGGAGTACCACTTCACAATGCTTGCCGAACAGCTCGGCCAAGCCATCGATTAGCCCATCGTATGAGCGCAACAATTCCCTGTCTTCATCTGTAAAAGTGCGGCTGATCAGCTGTTCTTCGGGAAGCATGGCTTCCTCGATACCGACAGTCATGTTCTACCCCTGTAATAACCATTCAACTTTCCCGAGTTTTAAATTGCAGGGGAGTAAAGTCAACTTTTTTTGATTTTTTACTCTACAACTTTGCTCTGGATCATCCTGAAACCCGCGCTGCGTCTACCTTTGCCGAGGAATTGGCCAACAAAAAGGGCTCCTTGAAGGAGCCCTTTTTAATCACGGATGACGAGTTACTCTTCGTCGAAGCTACCGGCTGCGTTCAGCAGATCCGCCAGGTTCTGCTCCGCTTCATCAGCGGTCACCTGCGGGGTACCAACAGCACGAGCTGCGGCAGCACGCTGGTTGATCCGGCTGTGGTGGTAGGCAAAGCCGGTACCAGCCGGGATCAGACGACCCACGATGACGTTCTCTTTCAGACCACGCAGTTCATCACGCTTGCCACCTACGGCGGCTTCGGTCAGAACGCGAGTGGTTTCCTGGAAGGAAGCCGCGGAGATGAAGGACTCGGTGCTCAGAGATGCCTTGGTAATACCCATCAGTACATGACGGTAGGTCGCAGGGGTCTTGCCCTCGGCAACCAGCTTACGGTTGGCAATCTTCACACGAGCAACTTCAACCTGTTCGCCTTCGATAAGATCGGTATCGCCAGCGCTCAGGATCTCGCACTTGCGCAGCATCTGACGTACGATGACTTCGATGTGCTTGTCGTTGATCTTAACGCCTTGCAGACGGTAAACGTCCTGCACTTCGTTGGCGATGTAGTTGGCGACCGGGCTGATACCGCGCAGACGCAGGATGTCGTGAGCAGACTCAGGACCGTCCGCCAGCACTTCACCCTTCTCAACTTTTTCACCTTCGAACACGTTCAGGTTACGCCACTTCGGAATCATCTCTTCGTAGACGTTGCCACCATCAGTCGGGGTGATGACCAGACGGCGTTTGCCCTTGGTCTCTTTCCCGAAGGAGATGGTACCGGAGATCTCGGCCAGAATTGCCGGTTCCTTCGGTTGACGTGCTTCAAACAGATCCGCAACGCGCGGCAGACCACCGGTGATGTCCTTGGTACCGCCGGACTCTTGCGGGATACGCGCTACCGCGTCACCCACGCCCACGTTGGCACCATCTTCCAGGTTCACGATCGCCTTGCCCGGCAGGAAGTACTGGGCGGCTACATCGGTACCCGGGATCATCACGTCTTTGCCGTTCAGGTCGACCAGTTTAACGGTCGGACGCATCTCTTTACCGGCGCTCGGACGCTCGTTGACGTCCAGAACAACGATAGAAGAGAGACCGGTCAGCTCGTCGGTCTGACGAGTGATGGTCACGCCATCGATCATGTGTTCGAACTGCAGGCGACCTGCCACTTCGGTGATGATCGGGTGGGTGTGCGGATCCCAGTTGGCAACGGTCTCGCCAGCGCTCACGGCCTGGCCGTCCTTCACTTCCAACACGGAACCGTAAGGCAGCTTGTGGCTTTCCTTGGTACGGCCCATGTCGTCCATGATGGTCAGTTCGGTAGAACGTGAGGTGATAACCAGTTTGTCATCGCTGTTGTGAACGAACTTGGCGTTCTGCAGCTTGATGGTACCTGTGTTCTTGACCTGGATGCTGCTTTCAGCAGCAGCACGAGATGCAGCACCACCGATGTGGAATGTACGCATCGTCAGCTGGGTACCCGGTTCACCGATGGACTGGGCGGCGATAACACCGACAGCCTCACCCTTGTTAACCAGGTGACCACGGGCCAGATCACGGCCGTAGCAGTGAGCACAGTTACCGAAGTCAGTTTCACAGGTGATGGCAGAACGTACCTTCACACGGTCAACGGAGTTACGCTCCAGCAGGTCACACAGCTGCTCGTCGAGCAGGGTGTTGCGAGCAACCAGGATCTCGTCCTCGGTACCCGGCTTGATGACATCTTCTGCCACCACACGACCCAGCACGCGCTCACGCAGCGGCTCGACCACGTCGCCACCCTCGATCAGCGGAGTCATCCACAGACCGTCGGTAGTGCCGCAATCGTCCTCGGTGATCACCATGTCTTGCGCCACGTCTACCAGACGACGAGTCAGGTAACCGGAGTTCGCAGTCTTCAGTGCGGTATCCGCCAGACCCTTACGAGCACCGTGGGTAGAGATAAAGTACTGCAGTACGTTCAGACCTTCGCGGAAGTTCGCGATGATCGGGGTCTCGATGATGGAGCCATCCGGCTTGGCCATCAGGCCACGCATACCGGCCAGCTGACGGATCTGGGCGGCGGAACCACGCGCACCAGAGTCGGCCATCATAAAGATGCTGTTGAACGAGGCCTGCTCTTCTTCTTCACCCAGCGAGTTGACGTTACGCTCTTTGGACAAGTTCTCCATCATGGCCTTGGAGACACGCTCGTTGGCGCTGGCCCAGATATCGATAACCTTGTTGTAACGCTCGCCCGCAGTTACCAGACCTGACAGGAACTGGTCCTGGATCTCGGCAACTTCGGCTTCGGCTGCTGCGATGATGTCTTTCTTGGCATCCGGGATGACCATGTCATCGATACCAACGGAAGCACCGGACAGGGCCGCGTAGTGGAAACCGGTATACATCAGCTGGTCAGCGAAGATAACGGTGTCCTTCAGGCCCTGCTTGCGATAGCAGGTGTTCAGCAGACGGGAGATGAGCTTTTTGCCCAGCGCCTTGTTGGATACGCACTTGATCCAGTTCTGCGGATTGGCATCCAGATCAGCCTGTTCTGCAGCAGTCAGCACCTTCGGCTCGTCGATCAGGGCGTATTCCATACCTTTCGGCAGGATCAGGCTCAGGATCGCACGACCAACGGTGGTGTTCTTCATCTCGGTGTGTTCACGCAGAGAACCGTCTTCCTGACGCAGGTATTCGGTAATGCGTACTTTCACACGAGCATGCAGATCGGCCAGACCAGCACGATATACTTTCTCGGCTTCTTTCGGGCCGGCCAGCACCATACCTTCGCCTTTGGCGTTGATACGGGCACGGGTCATGTAGTACAGACCCAAGACCACGTCCTGAGAAGGAACGATGATCGGCTCACCGGAGGCAGGCGACAGGATGTTGTTGGTAGACATCATCAGCGCACGCGCTTCCAGCTGGGCTTCCAGGGTCAGCGGTACGTGGACCGCCATCTGGTCACCATCGAAGTCCGCGTTATACGCAGCACAAACCAGCGGGTGCAGCTGGATTGCCTTGCCTTCGACCAGAGTCGGTTCGAATGCCTGGATACCCAGACGGTGCAGAGTCGGTGCACGGTTCAGCAGAACCGGGTGTTCGCGGATCACTTCGTCCAGGATATCCCAAACGACAGCTTCCTCGCGCTCCACCATCTTCTTGGCGGCCTTGATAGTGGTCGCCAGACCGCGGGTTTCCAGCTTGCCATAGATGAACGGCTTGAACAGTTCCAGCGCCATCTTCTTCGGCAGACCGCACTGATGCAGACGCAGAGTCGGGCCTACGGTGATAACGGAACGACCGGAGTAGTCGACACGCTTACCGAGCAAGTTCTGACGGAAACGACCCTGTTTACCCTTGATCATGTCGGCCAGGGATTTCAGCGGGCGCTTGTTGGAACCGGTGATGGCACGACCGCGACGGCCGTTATCCAGCAGCGCATCGACGGACTCTTGCAGCATACGCTTTTCGTTGCGCACGATGATGTCCGGAGCAGCCAGATCCAGCAGACGCTTCAAGCGGTTGTTACGGTTGATCACGCGACGGTACAGATCGTTCAGATCGGAAGTCGCGAAACGGCCGCCGTCCAGCGGTACCAGCGGACGCAGGTCCGGCGGCAGCACAGGCAGCACTGTCATGATCATCCACTCCGGCTTGTTGCCGGACTGCAGGAAAGCTTCCATCAGCTTCAGACGCTTGGTGGTCTTCTTGCGCTTGGTCTCGGAGTTGGTTTGATCCAGCTCCTCACGCATGGTTTTGACTTCACCTTCCAGATCGATAGCGCGCAGCAATGCCAGGATTGCTTCGGCACCCATCTTGGCGTCAAATTCGTCGCCCCACTCTTCCAGCGCATCCAGGTACTGCTCTTCAGAGAGCATCTGGCTGCGTTCGAGGTTGGTCATGCCCGGCTCGATTACGACGAAAGATTCGAAGTAGAGCACACGCTCGATGTCGCGCAGGGTCATGTCCAGCAGCAGACCGATACGGGACGGCAGGGACTTCAGGAACCAGATGTGGGCAGTCGGGCTGGCCAGCTCGATGTGGCCCATACGCTCACGACGGACCTTGGTCTGGGTCACTTCAACGCCGCACTTCTCACAGATCACACCACGGTGTTTCAGGCGCTTGTACTTGCCGCACAGACACTCGTAGTCCTTCACCGGTCCGAAGATACGGGCGCAGAACAGACCATCACGCTCCGGCTTGAAAGTCCGGTAGTTGATGGTCTCAGGCTTTTTGACCTCACCGAATGACCAGGAGCGGATCATGTCAGGAGAGGCCAGACCGATCTTGATACTGTCAAACTCTTCGGTCTTGGTCTGAGCCTTCAAAAACTTGAGTAAGTCTTTCACGTGTTTCCCCTGTCAGGAGTCTAACCTCGGCGCCCCGGCTGCCAAAACAGCGGGGCGCCCACGTCAATTCTCGAACAATAAGAGCGAGCTCTTACTCTTCGTCCAGCTCGATGTTGATACCCAGAGAGCGGATTTCCTTCAGCAATACGTTGAAGGATTCGGGCATGCCCGGCTCCATACGGTGGTCGCCATCCACGATGTTCTTATACATCTTGGTACGGCCATTCACATCGTCAGACTTGACGGTCAGCATTTCCTGCAGGGTATATGCCGCACCGTAAGCCTCCAGGGCCCACACTTCCATCTCACCGAAACGCTGACCACCGAACTGAGCCTTACCACCCAGCGGCTGCTGGGTAACCAGGCTGTAAGAACCGGTAGAACGCGCGTGCATCTTGTCGTCGACCAAGTGGTTCAGCTTGAGCATGTACATGTAACCAACGGTTACTTTACGCTCGAAGCGGTTACCGGTACGGCCATCGAACAGATCAATCTGACCGGATTCCGGCAGATCAGCCAGCTTCAGCAGGGCTTTGATTTCGCGCTCTTTGGCACCATCAAACACTGGAGTAGCGACCGGCAGACCCTTACGCAGGTTACCCACCAGGATACGTACGTCGTCGTCAGACAGCTCGGCGATGTTCACTTGCTGGGTGTCCTTCTCGCCCAGGTCATAGACCTGTTGCAGGAAGTTGCGCATCTCGTGCAGCTCGCGCTGCTCTTTGACCATGCGATCGATCTTCTCGCCGATACCCTTGGCCGCAAGGCCCAGGTGCACTTCGAGGATCTGACCGATGTTCATACGGGATGGTACGCCCAACGGGTTCAGTACGATGTCGACCGGACGGCCGAACTCGTCATGGGGCATATCCTCGACCGGACAGATCTTGGAGATAACACCCTTGTTACCGTGACGGCCCGCCATCTTGTCACCCGGCTGGATGCGACGCTTGACTGCCAGATAAACCTTGACGATTTTCAGTACGCCCGGCGCCAGATCATCACCCTGGATAATCTTGCGACGCTTGTTCTCGAATTTCTTGTCGAACTCGGCTTTCAGCTCAACGTGCTGTTCAGCGATCTGTTCCAGTTCGGTCTGCTTGCCTTCGTCTTCGATGGCCAGTTCAAACCACTTGGAGCGATCGAGCTTGTTCAGACGATCTTCGCTGTAACCGGCGGCCAGCAGCAGGTTGCGGGAGCGGCCGAAAATGCCGTCTTCCAGGATCTTGAACTCTTCGGTCAAGTCCTTCTTCGCTTCCTTCAGCTGCATCTCTTCGATTTCTTTGGCACGCTTGTCTTTTTCCACGCCATCGCGGGTAAAGACTTGCACGTCAACCACGGTACCGTACACACCGTTCGGTACACGCAGGGAGGAGTCCTTCACATCGGAGGCCTTCTCACCGAAGATGGCGCGCAGCAGCTTCTCTTCCGGCGTCAGCTGGGTTTCACCTTTCGGGGTTACCTTACCGACCAGAATGTCGCCGCCCTTCACTTCGGCACCCACGTAGACGATACCGGACTCGTCCAGCTTGGACAGAGCGGCTTCACCCACGTTCGGGATGTCAGCAGTGATCTCTTCCGGACCCAGCTTGGTGTCACGGGAGATACAGGCCAGTTCCTGGATATGGATGGTGGTCAGGCGATCTTCCTGAACAACACGCTCGTTCACCAGGATCGAGTCTTCAAAGTTGTAACCGTTCCACGGCATGAACGCGACGCGCATGTTCTGACCCAGTGCCAGTTCACCCAGATCGGTGGACGGGCCGTCAGCCAGTACGTCGCCAGCCATCACCGGCTCACCCAACATCACGCAAGGACGCTGGTTGATACAGGTGTTCTGGTTGGAACGGGTGTATTTGGTCAGGTTGTAGATGTCGATACCGGCTTCGCCTGGCATCAGCTCATCTTCATTGACCTTCAGGACGATACGGGAGGCATCGACATAGTCGATTACGCCGCCACGCTTGGCCACTACGGTTACACCGGAGTCAACGGCCACAGCGCGTTCCATACCGGTACCTACCAGCGGCTTGTCAGCACGCAGAGTCGGTACAGCCTGACGTTGCATGTTTGAACCCATCAATGCGCGGTTCGCGTCATCGTGTTCCAGGAACGGGATCAGAGCAGCTGCCACAGATACGATCTGCTGCGGGCTCACGTCCATATACTGGATCTGGTCGGCGTTCATAAAGGTGGATTCACCTTTGTGACGGCACGGGATCAATTCATCTTTCAGACGGCCATCTTCGGTGGTCGCGGCGTTAGCCTGTGCGATCACGTACTTGCCTTCTTCAATAGCAGACAGGTAGTCCACTTCGTCGGTGATCACACCGTCAATGACCTTGCGGTACGGGGTCTCGAGGAAACCGTACTCGTTGGTACGAGAGTACACGGACAGCGAGTTGATCAGACCGATGTTCGGACCTTCAGGTGTCTCGATAGGGCACAGACGACCGTAGTGAGTCGGGTGTACGTCTCGGACTTCAAAGCCGGCACGCTCACGAGTCAAACCGCCCGGGCCCAGCGCAGAAATACGACGCTTGTGGGTCACTTCGGAGAGCGGGTTGTTCTGGTCCATAAACTGGGACAGCTGGCTGGAACCAAAGAACTCTTTGACTGCGGCGGAGATCGGCTTGGCGTTGATCAGATCCTGCGGCATCAGGGTGTCCAGGTCGCCCAGGGAGAGACGCTCCTTGACCGCACGCTCGACACGCACCAGACCGACGCGGAACTGGTTTTCAGCCATTTCACCGACAGAACGGATACGACGGTTACCCAAGTGGTCGATATCGTCCACTTCGTCGTTACCGTTACGGATGTCGATCAGGCGCTTCATCACATCGACGATGTCGTCTTTGGTCAGTACACCTGCGCCAGTCTCGTCTTCACGACCCAGACGGCGGTTGAACTTCATCCGACCTACGGTAGACAGGTCGTAACGCTCGGCGGAGAAGAACAGGTTTTCGAACAGCTGTTCTGCAGCTTCGCGAGTAGGCGGCTCGCCCGGACGCATCATGCGATAGATCTCGACCAGCGCTTCCAAACGGTTGGAGCTGGAGTCGACACGCAGGGTCTCGGACATGTAAGCACCGTGATCCAGTTCGTTGGTGAACAGAACCTCGAAATGCTTGAAGCCGGCTTGGGACAGGTTGGCGATCGCTTCCAGGCTCAGCGCCTGGTTGGCGGTCACGACCATCTCGCCAGTTTGCGGATGTGCGTAGTCCTTGGCAGCAACTTTGCCAACAACATACTCAACCGGCACCTCAATCTGGGTAACGGCGTCTTTTTCCAACTGACGGATGTGACGCGCAGTCACACGACGACCGGTCTCAACCACCACGGCGCCATTGGCCACGATGTCAAAGGTCGCAGTTTCACCACGCAGACGCTCCGGCACCAGATCCATCATCAACTTGCCATCTTTTACTTCAAAACCGATGGTCTCGAAGAAGGTGGCCAGGATTTGTTCGGAAGTGAAGTCCAGGGCGCGCAGAATAATGGATGCTGGCAGTTTGCGACGACGGTCGATACGGACAAACAGGTTGTCTTTCGCATCGAACTCGAAGTCCAGCCAGGAGCCACGGTAGGGGATAACGCGAGCGTTATACAGTACCTTACCGGATGAATGAGTTTTGCCTTTATCGTGGTCGAAGAAGACGCCCGGGCTGCGGTGCAGCTGGGAGACGATAACCCGCTCGGTACCATTGATAACAAAGGTGCCGTTCTCGGTCATGAGCGGAATTTCGCCCATGTATACTTCTTGTTCCTTGATGTCTTTGACGGTGCCGGCAGCTGCTTCACGGTCGTACAGAACCATACGAAGCTTGACACGCAGCGGCGCGGAGTAGGTCACTCCACGGATCTGGCATTCTTTTACGTCAAATACCGGCTCACCCAGGCGATAGCTGACATACTGAAGCTCAGCACTACCGGAGTAACTGGTGATCGGGAAAACGCTACGGAAAGCGGCCTCTAGGCCATATTCACCTTCCGGGTCAGCCTCGATGAACTGCTTGAAGGAGTCCAGCTGAATGGACAACAGATAAGGCGTGTCCAGTACCTGGTCTCGCTTACCGAAGTCCTTACGAATGCGTTTTTTTTCGGTATAAGAGTAAACCATAGGGTTCCTCAGCTCGCTGATAAGTGACCCACTCTGTCCCGCGGGACAGCTCTGTCTCAACACCGTTTTGTGTTGGCCCGGACGAAAGAAGACAGTCCGGATTGCTGGTGCACCGAGAGTCGTAAACGGTGTGAAATGCTCTCAGTCTACAGCGCAAAAAGGCTGGTGAACAAAAATTCACCAGCCCTAGCCTGTTTTATCAGGCTAATCTACATAAATGCAGATTATTTGATCTCAACAGAAGCACCGGCAGCTTCCAGCTCTTTCTTCAGAGCTTCAGCTTCGTCCTTGGACACGCCTTCCTTCAGGTTAGCCGGAGCAGCTTCTACCAGATCTTTGGCTTCTTTCAGGCCCAGACCGGTAGCGCCACGAACGGCTTTGATAACGGCAACTTTGTTGGCGCCAGCAGCAGTCAGAACTACGTCGAACTCGGTCTTCTCTTCTACTGCTTCAGCAGCAGCCGGGCCAGCCATTACGGCAGCAGCGGCAGAAACACCGAACTTCTCTTCCATAGCTTCGATCAGCTCAACAACTTCCATTACGGACATGGAAGCAACGGCTTCGATGATTTGGTCTTTAGTGATAGACATGACAAAAATTCCTGATGTTGAATAAACTCAAACAGCCTAAATAGGCGAGAATCAAGCAGCAGCTTGTTTCTGGTCGCGAACAGCAGCGATAGTACGAACCAGCTTGCCAGCAGAGGCTTCTTTCATAGTCGCCATCAACTTCGCAATTGCTTCTTCGTAAGTCGGCAGCGTGGCCAGACGATCAATTTGTGCTGCGGCGATAAACTCACCGTTAAAAGCGCCAGCCTTGATTTCGAACTTTTGGTTCGCTTTGGCAAACTCTTTGAACAGACGAGCAGCAGCGCCCGGGTGTTCGTTAGAGAAAGCAATCAAGGTAGGACCGGTAAATGCGTCGTTCAGGCACTCGTATTCGGTACCTTCTACCGCGCGACGCAGCAGGGTGTTACGCACAACGCGCATGTACACACCGGCTTCACGAGCGGTTTTACGCAGGACGGTCATCTTGTCTACAGTTACACCGCGAGAATCGGCAACAACTGCAGAAAGAGCGCCTTTGGCAGCTTCGTTGACTTCAGCAACAATTGCCTTTTTGTCTTCGAGTCCCAATGCCATTGGCTTAACTCCTGGATTGAATCCGGGTCTATTGACCCAGTACTGACACATCCCCCCTACCTTTACAACAGAGGGGAACGATGCGGTAGCAGGATTCCAGAAGAGAAAGAATCTTTCTCGCTGGGTTTCCGGCACCGTCTACGCAGGAAACATTAAGGCTTTGCAGCCTCCTGCGGTCTTGGACGGAGGTCGAAACCCCCAACCAATCAAGGCGCAAAATTATAGATTAAATTTTGCGCCTTGTAAAACCCATCAATTAGGCCTGAGCTTCCAGAGAAGCTTGGTCTACGGCAACACCGGCACCCATGGTGGTGGAGATGCTGACTTTCTTGATGAATTGACCTTTGGCGGAAGAGGGCTTGCCTTTTTTCAGGGCAACCAGCAGAGCTTCCAAGTTTTCTTTCAGCTGAACTTCGTTGAAAGAAACCTTACCCAGAGTGGTATGGATGATACCATTCTTGTCGTTACGGTAACGAACCTGACCAGCCTTGGCGTTCTTGACGGCTTCGGCAACGTTAGGAGTTACAGTACCAACTTTCGGGTTCGGCATCAGGCCACGCGGGCCCAGGATTTGACCCAGTTGACCAACAACGCGCATTGCATCCGGGGATGCGATAACTACGTCGAAGTTCATCTCGCCTTTCTTAACCAGATCGGCCAGGTCATCCATACCTACCAGGTCAGCACCGGCAGCTTTAGCTGCTTCGGCGTTGGCACCTTGGGTAAATACGGCAACGCGTACATCACGACCGGTACCGTGCGGCAGTACAGTAGCACCACGTACGTTCTGGTCAGATTTACGAGCGTCGATACCCAGGTTGACAGCAACGTCAACGCTTTCAACGAACTTGGCGGTAGCCAGTTCTTTCAGCAGGGCAATGGCTTCGTTGATGGAGTACTCTTTGGTACCGTCAACTTTTTCGCGAATAACGCGCATACGCTTGGAAAGTTTAGCCATTGTCTTAATCCTCCACTACCAGACCCATGGAACGAGCGGAGCCTGCGATGCAACGTACTTTTGCATCCAGATCGGCACCAGTCATATCCGGCTCTTTGGTCTTGGCGATTTCTTGCAGCTGGGCAACGGTCACCTTACCAACCTTGTCTTTGTTCGGCTTGGAAGAACCAGACTTGATGCCAGCAGCTTTCTTCAGCAGGAAGGAAGCAGGCGGAGTCTTGGTTTCGAAGGTGAAGGAACGGTCGCTGTAAACGGTGATCACGACCGGAGTCGGTGAACCTTTTTCCAGCTTCTCTGTACGAGCGTTGAACGCCTTACAGAATTCCATGATGTTAACACCGTGTTGACCCAGTGCAGGACCAACGGGAGGAGACGGGTTGGCTGCACCAGCAGCAACCTGCAGCTTGATATAAGCTGTGACTTTCTTAGCCATTAGGAAAATACCTCAAAAATGGGTTCTAGCGCCTCGGAGACTTGCTCCTGCAAACGGCTCCCCAACTAATAAAGGGGCAGCGAATTATAGAGATATTCGCTGCCCCTGACAACCGTTAAACGTACAGAATTCAATCAGCCCTTTTCGACCTGACCAAAATCCAGTTCAACAGGAGTAGAACGACCGAAGATCAGTACAGAGACCTTCACGCGGCTCTTCTCATAATCGACCTCTTCAACGGTACCGTTGAAGTCGGCAAACGGACCATCGGCAACCCGCACCATTTCACCCGGTTCAAACAGGGTTTTCGGACGCGGCTTGTCGTGGGCATCCTGCAGACGGTTCAGGATGGCATCAGCCTCTTTGTCGGAGATCGGTGCCGGACGGTCGGAAGTACCGCCGATGAAGCCCATGACGCGCGGTACGTTACGCACCAGGTGCCATGTGGTTTCATCCATGATCATCTGGACCAGGACATAACCTGGGAAAAACTTGCGCTCACTCTTGCGCTTCTGGCCAGCACGCATCTCGACCACTTCTTCGGTCGGGACCAGTACTTCACCGAACATGTCTTCCATGCCATGCATCTTGATATGTTCACGCAGGGACTTGGCTACACGGCCTTCATAGCCGGAAAAAGCCTGCACGACATACCATCTCATACGTTGTTCACGTTGTTCAGTCATGGCTTATCCTTACACACCGGTAATCAGGTTGACCAACCAGACCAAGGCACCGTCCAGAACGAACAGCAGCAGCCCCATCACGGCGGTCACCGCCAGCACAATCAGGGTTGTCTGAATGGCTTCCTGACGGGTCGGCCATACGACCTTGCGGACTTCCAGGCGAGACTCACGGGCGAATGCCAGTGTTGCCTTTCCCTTGGTGGTTTGCAGGGCTACTGCACCGGCAGCAGCAATGACAACGACCACACCCAGGGCGCGGACGGCAGCGACAACATCGTTGAGCAGGTAATTACCCACTACAGCGGCCGCCAGGATAATGAAAACCAGGCCCCAAAGCAGGGTATCCTTGCTTCCGCCCTGGCTCTCAGAACTAACACTCATACAACCCACCTGTATCTGACGTAACCAAAGACACAAAAGCCCCGTACGAGACGAGGTATATGGCAGGGGCGGCAGGACTCGAACCCGCAACCATCGGTTTTGGAGACCGCTGTTCTACCAATTCGAACTACGCCCCTACACAAGAAAGCCCCTATTATAGGGGCTTTGCTTTATTTATGTAAGCCAAAGATTAAGCGATTACGCTGGCTACAACACCGGCACCTACGGTACGGCCACCTTCACGGATAGCGAAACGCAGGCCGTCGTCCATCGCGATCGGAGCAATCAGGGTAACAACCATCTTGATGTTGTCGCCCGGCATTACCATCTCTACGCCTTCCGGCAGTTCGATGGTACCGGTCACGTCGGTAGTACGGAAGTAGAACTGCGGACGGTAGCCTTTGAAGAACGGGGTATGACGACCACCTTCTTCTTTGGACAGTACGTACACTTCAGATTCGAACTTGGTGTGCGGCTTGATAGAACCCGGCTTGGCCAGTACCTGACCACGCTCTACGTCTTCACGCTTAACACCACGCAGCAGCGCGCCGATGTTCTCGCCTGCACGACCTTCGTCCAGCAGCTTACGGAACATTTCTACACCGGTACAGGTGGTAGAAACGGTATCTTTGATACCAACGATTTCTACAGTCTCACCTACTTTAACGATACCGCGCTCTACACGACCGGTAACTACGGTACCACGGCCAGCGATAGAGAATACGTCTTCGATAGGCATCAGGAACGGCTGGTCAATCGCGCGCTCCGGCTCCGGGATGTAGGTATCCAGGTGGCCAGCCAGCTCGATGATCTTCTCTTCCCACTGAGCGTCGCCTTCCAGCGCTTTCAGCGCGGAACCACGAACTACCGGCAGGTCATCACCCGGGAAGTCGTACTCGGTCAGCAGTTCACGAACTTCCATCTCAACCAGTTCGAGCAGCTCTTCGTCATCAACCATGTCACACTTGTTCATGAACACGATCATGTACGGGATACCAACCTGACGACCCAGCAGGATGTGCTCACGAGTCTGCGGCATCGGGCCATCAGTCGCTGCTACTACCAGGATCGCGCCGTCCATCTGGGCAGCACCGGTGATCATGTTTTTAACGTAGTCGGCGTGACCCGGGCAATCTACGTGGGCGTAGTGACGGGTAGCGGTGTCGTATTCTACGTGGGAGGTGTTGATGGTGATACCACGCTCACGCTCTTCCGGTGCCTTGTCGATCTGGTCGAAGGCGAAAGCTTTACCACCGAAGTGCTTGGCCAGCACGTT
>NZ_JBFODP010000024.1:0-148474 GCF_040908375.1 Aeromonas sp. R2-3
GCACCTACGGTACGGCCACCTTCACGGATAGCGAAACGCAGGCCGTCGTCCATCGCGATCGGAGCAATCAGGGTAACAACCATCTTGATGTTGTCGCCCGGCATTACCATCTCTACGCCTTCCGGCAGTTCGATGGTACCGGTCACGTCGGTAGTACGGAAGTAGAACTGCGGACGGTAGCCTTTGAAGAACGGGGTATGACGACCACCTTCTTCTTTGGACAGTACGTACACTTCAGATTCGAACTTGGTGTGCGGCTTGATAGAACCCGGCTTGGCCAGTACCTGACCACGCTCTACGTCTTCACGCTTAACACCACGCAGCAGCGCGCCGATGTTCTCGCCTGCACGACCTTCGTCCAGCAGCTTACGGAACATTTCTACACCGGTACAGGTGGTAGAAACGGTATCTTTGATACCAACGATTTCTACAGTCTCACCTACTTTAACGATACCGCGCTCTACACGACCGGTAACTACGGTACCACGGCCAGCGATAGAGAATACGTCTTCGATAGGCATCAGGAACGGCTGGTCAATCGCGCGCTCCGGCTCCGGGATGTAGGTATCCAGGTGGCCAGCCAGCTCGATGATCTTCTCTTCCCACTGAGCGTCGCCTTCCAGCGCTTTCAGCGCGGAACCACGAACTACCGGCAGGTCATCACCCGGGAAGTCGTACTCGGTCAGCAGTTCACGAACTTCCATCTCAACCAGTTCGAGCAGCTCTTCGTCATCAACCATGTCACACTTGTTCATGAACACGATCATGTACGGGATACCAACCTGACGACCCAGCAGGATGTGCTCACGAGTCTGCGGCATCGGGCCATCAGTCGCTGCTACTACCAGGATCGCGCCGTCCATCTGGGCAGCACCGGTGATCATGTTTTTAACGTAGTCGGCGTGACCCGGGCAATCTACGTGGGCGTAGTGACGGGTAGCGGTGTCGTATTCTACGTGGGAGGTGTTGATGGTGATACCACGCTCACGCTCTTCCGGTGCCTTGTCGATCTGGTCGAAGGCGAAAGCTTTACCACCGAAGTGCTTGGCCAGCACGTTAGTGATAGCTGCAGTCAGGGTGGTTTTACCGTGGTCAACGTGGCCGATGGTACCCACGTTAACGTGCGGTTTATTACGCTCAAATTTTTCTTTAGACATGATCGTCCCTCTAAACTAACGCTGAGTACGCGGTGGCAAGCTAACCACAGAACAGTTTATATGATGGATTTGAATCTGGTGGGAAAGAGAGAGGTACTGATGGCTGGTTCGCTTGCCGAACTCACCCTAGGGTGCGGCTCTGCTAACGCCTGAGCCATATCAGCATCTTGGAGCGGGCAGCGGGAATCGAACCCGCATCATCAGCTTGGAAGGCTGAGGTAATAGCCATTATACGATGCCCGCATTTCTCTAACCCAAAGAACTCAAACCGCAGAGAAATATGGTGGAGGGAGAAGGATTCGAACCTTCGAAGGCAGAGCCGTCAGATTTACAGTCTGATCCCTTTGGCCGCTCGGGAACCCCTCCAGACGCCAGATTGTCACAACGGTAATTCTGCTTGCACCCGTTGTGTTTATCGCTTTTGCACGGCAAATAGACGACAGACAGTCAAGCGTCGCGCATTTTATTGTAAGGTTTTGGGGGATGCAACCATTGAACCCGGCAAAATATGCTTTATTGCTGGGAAGTTTGCAAAAAAGCGGGGGCAAACAAGCCAATCCTGCTGCGTCCCTTGTCGCTCCCCCACCCTTGGTGTATGGTCGCCGTGCCCAAGAAACAGTGATGACACCATGACGACAGAGCATAACCCCTATCTGCAATTCACCCGCGAACAATGGGCGTTATTGCGCGATTCGGTCCCCCTGACCCTGACCGAACACGATCTGCAGACCCTGCGCGGGATCAACGAGAAGGTGTCATTGCGGGAAGTGGAAGAGATATATCTGCCTCTCTCCCGCCTGCTCAATCTCTATGTCAAAGCCAAACAGCGTCGCAGCCGGGTGCTGGAGCAGTTCCTCGGCCAGTCCCGCGGCAAGGGCACCTATATCATCAGCATTGCCGGCAGCGTGGCGGGGGGCAAAAGTACCACGGCCCGTATTCTGCAGGCCCTGCTGGAGCGCTGGCCGGAACACCCGCGGGTGGAGCTGGTCACCACCGACGGCTTCCTCTACCCCAACAAGGTACTGGAAGAGCGTGGCCTGATGCGCCGCAAAGGGTTCCCGGAATCCTACGATATCCGCCATCTGGTGGAATTTGTCGCCAATATCCGCGCCGGTCACGAGAAGGTCGAAGCGCCGGTTTATTCCCACCTTATCTACGACATCATTCCCGATGAGAAGAAGGTGGTGGAGCAGCCGGACATTCTGATCCTGGAAGGGCTCAATGTGCTGCAAAGCGGCATGGATTACCCTCAGGAGCCCCATCGGGTCTTCGTGTCAGACTTTGTCGACTTCTCCATCTATGTGGATGCCGATGCCGAACTGCTGCGTACCTGGTATATCGAACGCTTCCTGAAATTCCGCAGCGGCGCCTTCTCGGATCCCGACTCCTACTTCCATAACTACGCCAAGCTGGCGGAGAGTGAGGCGACCCAGATCGCCAGCAACATCTGGCAAGATATCAACTATCTGAATTTGCAAGAAAATATCCTGCCAACGCGTGAGCGAGCCAACCTGATCATGACCAAGGGCCATGAGCACGCCATCGAGCAGATCAAGCTGCGCAAATGATGACAGCGGTTGCCGGATAACGAAGAGGGGGCCCACGGGCCCCCTCTTCTTGTTGTTTGGCATCATGAGCGGCCTTACTGACCCTCAGTCGCCCCGGCGCAGGGAGAGTTCACCACCCAGATAGAACTTGGTGCCCTCCTCCGTATCCAGTCGCAAGGCGCCGCGATCGTCGATGCCACGGGCGATGCCGCGGATCTCCTGCTCCCCCATCAGCAGGCGCACCGGGCGACCGGCAAAGTGATCGAGCCGGTTCCACTCATCGACAAAGCTTGCCAACCCCTGCTGCTCAAAGGTATGCAACGCCCGCTGCAGATGGACGATCATCCGGGCCGCCAACTGATTGCGATCGACCAGCTCGGGATTGATGTGGCGCAGCTCGGCCCAGGCCTGATCGATCTTCTCCCCTTCGCGGGCAGGCATCGCCAGATTGAGACCGATACCGATCACCAGATGGCAACTGGCCCCGGCGCTACCGCTCATCTCCACCAGTATTCCCGCCAACTTGCGGCCCTGATAGTAGAGGTCGTTCGGCCACTTGAGCTCGACCCCCTGATAACCAAGGGACTCCAGCGCTTCAACCACTGCCACGCCGACCGCCAGACTGAGCCCCATGGCCGCCGCCATGCCTTGTTCGAGTCGCCAGTACATGCTGAGGATCAGCTGGCAACCAAACGGCGAAATCCAGGGTTTGCCACGACGACCGCGCCCGGCTGTCTGACACTCGGCCAGACAGCTCTCGCCAGAGCGCAGCTCATTGACCCGATCCAGCAGGTGTTGGTTGGTCGAGCTGATGACCGGAAAACAGTGCACCGGCGCCATCGGGGCCAGTGCCTGCAAGGTGGCCTGATCATAGAGCGCCATCGGCACCGCCAGCCGGTAGCCCTTGCCGGTCAGGCTAAAGAGATCCAGCCCCAGCTCCTTCAGCGCCGCCATGTGTTTGCTCACCGCTGCCCGGCTGATGCCGAGCTGCTCACCCAGCTGTTCGCCGGAGTGAAACTGGCCGTCGCTAAGCAGGGTGATCAGAGTCTGCCTGATGGGAGTCAACGTCATGAGAGCACCTCGTCGAGCCAGGTTTCACCGTGCGCACCCATAAAGCGCACCTCATGCTCCAGCAGCACGCCAAACGTCTGCTCCACGCTGTCGCGGACATGGGCCGCCAGCGCGATCAGCTCCATGGCACTGGCCCCCCCCCGATTGACCAGCACCAGCGCCTGCTCCTGATGGACGGCGGCGCGGCCAATGGCGAAACCTTTCAGACCGCACTGATCGATGAGCCAGCCCGCCGCCAGCTTGGCCTGCCCTTCTCCGGCCGGATAGCAGGGCATCTGCGGGTAGCGCGCCTTGAGATTCTCCGCCAGCGCGGCAGGTACCACCGGATTCTTGAAGAAGCTGCCGGCATTGCCGAGTACGGCGGGATCCGGCAGTTTGGCCATGCGGGTGGCACAGACGGTATCGAAGATGGCCTGCGCCGGAGGCTCATCACCGAGCGCCGCCAGCGGGCCATAGCCCAGCACCGGTTGCCACGCCTTGGGCAGTTTGAGCCCGACGGCGGTGATCAGGTGGGAATCCTGATACTCGTGTTTGAAGATGCTGTCACGATACCCGAAGCGGCACTCTGCCGCCGCGATCCGTTCAATCTCGCCACTCTGCCAGTTGAACGCCTCGACATAGGCGCAGAAGTCGGCCAGCTCAACGCCATAGGCACCGATGTTCTGCACCGGCGCTGCACCGACCGTACCGGGAATGAGCGCCAGATTCTCCAGCCCGAACCAGCCCTGTTGCAAGGTATGGCGCACCAGCTGATGCCAATCTTCACCGGCCGCCACATGGAGCAACCAGTGATCGCCACCATCTTCAGCGGTAATCCCCTTGAGCCGGTTGAGCACCACCAGACCGAGATAATCGGTGGTGAAGAGCATGTTGCTGCCGCCGCCCAGATTGAGGCGCGGCAGCTGGTTGAACTGCGGATCGGCACGCAGGGTCGCCAGATCGGCAACCTGCTCCACCTCGGCCAGCCAGAGGCAGTACGCATCGAGGGCAAGGGTGTTGAGCTTCAACAAGGAGGCGTTGGCATTCAGTTTCATCGGTCTATCCCGGCTTGGTGCAAGGGCGCAGTCTACCTCAAGTTGCCCCATGACGAAAAACCCGAGCCCTTTTCGGGGGAATAGCAGTGGTTTAGAGTAGGCGACTTCAACTGCTGAGGAATAACTCATGAACAACCAGTTTACCGTCATCGGCCTGGGCCTGTTTGGCAGCGCGCTGTGCGAAGAGCTGCAGCGGCAAGATGCCGAAGTACTGGCCATCGATATCGACGAGAGCAAGACCCGGCAAATCGCCGCCCTCTGCAATCACGTTATCGTGGCGGATGCCACCGACGAGGCCACCGTGGCCGAGCTGGGACTGGCCAATTTCGATATCGTCTTCGTTGCCATCGGTGACAACCTGGAGACCAGCATCCTCACCACCCTCGTCTTGAAAGAGGCGGGCGTGAAGAAGGTGTGGGTCAAGGCGCGCGACAAGTTCCACGCCAAGATCCTGCAGAAAGTGGGCGCCGACAAGGTGATCAACCCGGAGTGGGACATGGGCCGCCGGGTCGCCCAGAGCATGCTGGACAACCGGCTGTTCGACTATCTGGAGCTGGGACACGACATGGTGCTGACCGAGTTCGTGATCGGCCTGCAACAGAACGGCCGGGAACTAGGCGACTTCCACCTGCTGCAACAGAGCGATTTCCAGCTGCTCGCCATCAAGCGTGGTGATGTGCTGCACAACGTGCTGACCGGCAAGATGGAGCTGCAACTGGGCGACATCCTGATCCTGGCGGGCAACAAGCACGCCATCGACCACTGGCTCGAAACCCTATGATCAACTGGCGCAGCAGCTACGCCTTCGCCCTCCATCGGGAGCAGGACTCTCGCTGGAGCGAAGCCCGGCTGATCCTCGGCAGCTTTCTGATCATTCTGCTGATTGGCACCATCTTTCTGGTGCAACCCTCCAGCCACAATGGCGAGGTTACCTTCGTCAACGCCCTGTTTACCGCCACCTCGGCCATCAGCGTGACAGGTCTTGGCGTGGTGGATACCGGCACCGCCTTCACCCTGCAGGGGCAGATTTTCCTGCTGATGCTGATGGAGATCGGCGGTCTGGGCCAGATGACCATGACCCTGCTGCTGATAGCCATCTTCAGCAAGCGGGTCGGTCTGCGCCAACAGGTACTGGCCAAGGAGGCGCTGGGACAGGAAGGCTCGGTCAACATCATTCAGCTGGTCAAACGGATCGTGCTGTTCGCCTTTATTGCCCAACTGATCGGCACCGGCATCATGGCGATCCGCTGGGTGCCCGAGATGGGGTGGGTGCACGGCCTCTATGTCAGCTTCTTCCACGCAGTATCGGCCTTCAACAACGCCGGGTTTTCGCTCTTTGCCAACAACCTGATGGACTATAGGGACGACCCCATCATCAGCCTGACCATCGCCGGTCTGCTGATCCTGGGGGGGATCGGCTTTACCGTCATCGTCGATCTGGTGCGCAACCGCCGCTGGCGCAAGCTGAAGCTGCACAGCAAGCTGATGTTGCTGATGACCCCGGCGCTGCTGCTGGCCGGTACCTTGATGTTCTGGCTGCTGGAACACAACAACCCCGGCACCCTCGGCAAGGCCGGTGTCGGTGGCCAGCTGCTGGCTGCCTTCTTCCAGTCTGCCAGCGCCCGTACCGCCGGTTTCAATACCATAGATATCGGGCTGATGACCCCGGCGGCGCTGCTGTTCCTGATGATGCTGATGTTTATCGGTGCCGGTGCCACCTCGACCGGTGGCGGTATCAAGGTGACCACCTTCGCGGTCGTGCTGCTGGCGACCAAGGCGTTTCTGACCAAACGGCCCCATGTCACCGCTTTTGGCCGCACTCTGTCGCCCCAGATCGTGACCCGCTCGCTGGCTATCATCATCGTCAGCACCATGGTGCTGATGCTGGCGATGTTCCTGCTGATGGTGACCGAGGATCTGCCGTTCGACAAAATCATGTTCGAGACCATCTCGGCATTTGCCACCGTCGGCCTTTCCACCGGCATCACCGCCTCCCTGAGCGAGCCGGGCAAGCTGATCCTGGTACTGGTGATGATCTGCGGCCGTCTCGGCCCTCTGACCCTGGCCTTTATGCTGGCCCGCCCGGTCGAGACCCGCATCCGTTATCCGGAAGAGAACGTCTATACCGGCTGACCAGCCATGAACACGGGGCAGCCACTGGCTGCCCCGTTTTTTTATTCGGCTTGTTGCTGCGCCTTGAGCCAGCGCCCCGGGCTCATCCCCAGCTCCCGCTCGAATGCCCGACCAAAGGCAACACTGCTGCTGTACCCCGCCCCCAGCGCCACCTGCGCCATAGGCTCCCCCACCAGCAGTTGCTGGCAGGCGCGCGCCATGCGCCAGCGGGTCAGATAACCAAGCGGCGCTTGACCAACCCGCTCCTGAAACCTCGCGGCAAAGCGGGCCCGCGACATGCCGGCCTCTCGCGCCAGCGTGGCCACCGTCCAAGGTTCATCCCCACGCTGATGCATCACCGAGATCGCCTTGGCCAACTGGGGATCGGAAATACCTGCCAGCATCCCCTGCTGACACACCCCTTGCTCGACCAGATGACGCAGCAGCAGGATCAACAGTACCTCCAGCAAGCGGGAGATCAGCGGATCCTGCCCGTAGCGGGGGTGAAACGCCTCGTCAAACAGCTGACTCAGCACCGGCGTCAGGGCAGGCAACTCACGTAGCGGCAGCACCAGCGAGCCCGGTAATGCCAGTTGCAACGGCGATGCGCCCCCCTTGCCGAATGCGACATTGGCACACACCAAATCACACCCCCCCAACGTTCTGGGTTCAAGCTTGTGAGGACGTCCCCGGGGGAACAGGATCAGAGTCGGCTCCTCGAGCAGCAAGCTGGCGCCCCCCTCTTCACGCAACATGACGGCGCCACTGCGCAGCAGATGAAGATGTCCGCCACTCGGGTAATCATCACTGGAGGAGTTCTGGCACAGGTTGCCGGCGAAGAAGATCTTGGCTTCGGGGGAGGCATGAACCAACAGGGCAGAGAGCGGATCCATATTTGAGACGAATAGTATTTATTTACAGACAATGAGTGATAAACCGTATCACGAATGACGGCACACTGTCTCCCGTACCTTCACTACCACAGGAGAAGATCATGAGCCGTATCCAACCCGTATCCCAACCGCAACCCGCAGCCGCCCAGACCCTGACCACCCTGCGCCGCAATCTGGGCATGGTGCCCAACCTCTACGCCACCCTGGCCCACTCGCCAGCCCTGCTCAATGGCTTCCTGGCCTTTGCCGAGGCGCTTGGCAAGGGGCGCCTCACTGCTCCACAACGGGAGTTGCTGGCACTGGCCATAGGTCAAGCCAACGCCTGCCAATACTGTTTGTCTGCCCACACACTACTGGCGGGCAAGGCCGGATTCTCGGCCCAGGAGATCCGGGCAGCCCGACTCGGCCAAGCCTCGGCTCCCCTTGAGCACGCCCTGCTGCAACTGGCAACGGCACTGGTCAACCAGCGCGGAGTGATCAGTGACGAGCAGCTTGCTAGCACCCGGGCCGCAGGCGTAGATGACGAGCTGCAGCTGGAGGTGCTCGGCCAGGTGGTCGTCAATACCCTGACCAACTATGGCAACCACCTGGCAGCGACCGAGATCGACTTCCCGCCCGTCACTCTGACCCCTTAAACAAGGAGCCCCCCATGCAGCAACATGACAAAGGCTTTCTGGTCGCCCTGGCGGGCGTGGTATTGACCCTGCTCTGGATCGGCGTCTTCAAGTTTACCCCGACAGAGGCAGCCGCCATCAAACCACTGGTAGCCAGCCACCCCTTGATGAGCTGGCTCTATGGCCCCCTGTCGGAACAGAGCGTATCGAACCTGATCGGGGTGGTCGAGATAGTGATCGCCATCGGGCTGGTCGTGGGCCTGTGGCAACCTCGCATCGGTTACTGGTGCAGCATGGGGGCTATCGTCACCTTCCTGGCGACGCTGAGCTTCCTGCTGACTCTGACAGGTGTCTGGAAAGTGGTTGATGGCGTGCCAGTCACCGAGTTCTTCCTGTTCAAGGACCTGGTGTTTCTCGGTGTGGTTCTGCACTACCAGCACAGGATCCGTGCCAGCTTGTCCGCTCAGGCAGCCTGACAACAATGCCTTTGGCGCCCGGGATGGGCGCCTTTTTTCGTTATGCCGCCCTGGTCTGGCGCTTGCTGGCCGTCTTGCGCGGTCGGGGCCCGCCAGTCGTGCTGGCCGCCGGACTCTTTCGCTTGGTAAAACGCCGCTTGCCGGCACCCGGCGCCTCCTTGGGCAGGGCGCTGAAGCTGGCGCCGGAGTCCTGCCGCGCCCCTTCAATCAGACCGTTGAGCTGCTCGGTGAGCGGCCCCATAAACTGCTGGTAGCTGCCGTGGCGCTCGGCGATCTGGCCGAGGCTCTGCTCCCACAGCGCCGTCATATCCGGCGTGGTGGCGGTGGCTGGCAACGCCTGCACCAGCGCCCGCCCGGTCGGGGTCGCCTTGATGCTCTTGCCCTGACGCACCAGAAAGCGGCGCTTGAACAACAGGTCGATAATGCCTGCCCGGGTCGCTTCGGTGCCGAGGCCATCGGTGTCGCGCAGGGTCTTGCGGATCTCGGGATCCTGCACATAGCGGGCGATGCCGGTCATGGCCGCCAGCAGGGTGGCATCGGTGAACGACTTGGGCGGCTGGGTCATTTTCTCCTGCAGTTCGCCCCGCTCGCACAGCAGTTGCTCCCCCTCTTTCAGAGCCGGCAGCGTGCCCGCCTTCTCTTCGTCGTCATCCTCTTCCACCCCGAGCAGTGCCTTCCAGCCCGCCTTGAGGATTCGCCGCGCCTTGGCCTGAAACAGACCACCGGCGATGCGCAGCAGCACCTTGCTGTCGTTGTATTCGAACGGGGGATAGAACTGCAGCAGATACTGACGGGCAATCAGGCCATAGAGCTTCACCTCGTCGGCCCCCAGCGTGGCGGGGTTGCCCTGCTTCTCGGTGGGGATAATGGCGTGGTGGGCATCCACCTTGCTGTCGTTCCACGCTTTGCTGCGGATCTTGCCGTCTGCCTCGCTCACCGCCTTGGCCAGCGCAGGCGCTGTGGCGGCGATGGCGCCGCGCACCTGTTCGGCCCGCTTGAAATGGTCGGTCGGCAGATAGCGGCTATCGGAGCGCGGATAGGTGATGAGCTTGTGGCGCTCGTAGAGGCTCTGGCAGATGTCGAGCACCCGCTTGGCATCCATACCGAAGCGCTTGGCGGCATCGATCTGCAGGCTGGAGAGGTTGTAGGGCAGCGGCGCCGCCTGCTTGCGGGCCTGCTCCTCCACCGATTCGACCTGAGCGGGCTGGCCGTTGATCCGGCTCACCACCTTGTCGGCCAGCGCCCGGTTGAGCACCCGCCCCTCCTCATCCTGCCACGGCAGGCAGGCTTCCGACGGCAGCCACTTGGCGGTGAAACGCTCGTTGCTATCGGTCCGCAGATGGGCCAGCACCTCGTAGAAGGGTTTGGGCACGAAGGCCTCGATCTCGAGATCCCGCCGCACCACCAGCCCGAGCAGCGGGGTCTGCACCCGGCCAACCGAGAGCAGCTCGCTACAACCGGCCTTGCGGCCGAGCAGGGTATAGGCGCGGGTCATGTTGATGCCGTAGAGCCAGTCGGCCCGACTGCGGGCCAGCGCGGAGACAGCCAGCGGCACGAACTCCTTGTTGTCCCTCAGCTTCTCGAGGGCACGACGCACCGCGGGCGGGTTGAGATCGCTGATGAGGCAGCGCTGCACCGGCTTGGTTTTCGGGTAGCCGAGAAAGTCGATCACCTCGTCGACCAGCAACTGCCCTTCCCGGTCCGGGTCACCGGCGTTGACCACGCAGTCCGCCTGCTTGATCAGCCGCTTGATGACGGTGAGCTGGGTTTTGGTCTTGGGCTTGGCCACCAGCTGCCACTGGGCAGGGATGATGGGGAGATGCTCCATCCGCCACTGCTTGAAGGCGGCGTCATAGGCATCGGGCTCGGCCTGCTCCAGCAGATGGCCGATGCACCAGGTGACCACATCCCCCTGGGCTGTTTCGATAAAACCGTCGCCCTTCTTATGGGGCTTGGGCAGGGCATCGGCAATGGCGCGGCCCAGCGTGGGCTTCTCGGCGATAAAGAGTCGCATCGGTGGCTACCTGCAATACTGTATATGCAGACAGTATACAACTGCCTCCGCGAAAGCCCAACTGCCCCTATTCGTCGAACGGGTGATCGTGGATGGCGGCAAACAGCCGCGCCTGATTGAGCAGCGGCGCATAGTGGAAGGCATTTTCGCCATCTTCCGCCAGCAGGTAGTCGGTCAGCTGTTCGCGCACCGCCTCTTGCAGGGTCTCCAGCTTCCACGGCTTGGCGAGGTAGTAGTGCAACCCGCCGCGATTGACCGCTTCGACGGTGGTCTCCAGCCCCGCTTGTCCGGTCAGCAGCAATTTGCGGCTGGCCCGGGTGGTGGCACGCCGGTTCAGCTCCACCAGAAAATCGACCCCCAGGGTTCCCGGCATGATGTGGTCACAAAGGATCAGCGCCAGCTTGTTGCCGTCGCTCTCCCACTCCTCCACCACCGCACGCGCCTCATCGACGCTCTCGGCGGCTTCCAGCTCGAAGTGGGAACGGAACGGGGCGAGATCATGGATCACCGCATCCAGCACCTCCCGCTCATCGTCCACACACAGGATCAGATAGTGTTTGTTCATTGCTCCTCCTTGGCGACATGGTTTGGCACGCCGCGCGATTGATGCTGGCGACGGCTCAGGCCGCATGCTCCTTGTTGTTTTGAGGTTCGCCCCCGTAACCGGCCTGCCCCATGCCGTCCAGCGGCAGACAGACCCGCATCCGGGTGTAACGGCCCGGTTCGGAGGCCACCTCGATCCGGCCGTGGTGCTGCTGAACTATCTGCAGCGAAACGCTCAGACCAATCCCGAGGCCGAAATGTCCCTCCCGCTTGGTGGTGAAGTTGAGATCGAAGATCCGCTGCCACAGCTCGGGCTCGATGCCGCAACCGCTATCCTCGATCTCTACCATGACCCACTCGGGATCCAGCAACCCGGTGCGAATGGTGAGTCGCCCCGGGCCGCTCATGGCATCCAGACTGTTGGCGATCAGGTTGGTCCACACCTGTTGCAGGGCGATAGGGTGACAGCGCACCAGCGGCAGCGGCTGGTACTCCTTGCAGAGCTCATGATGCTTGAGGCGGTTTTCGAAAATCATCAGGGTATCTTCCAGCCCCTCGTGCAGGTCTACCAGCGAGGGCTCGTCCCTGTCCTGCCGGGCATACTGCTTGAGGCTCTTGACCAGATCACCGATGCGACGGGCACACACTTCGATATTGCGCAGGAAGCTGCCAGTCTGCTGGAACAGCTCCAGCCGGGAGAGCAGCGTCTCCCGCTCGTCGGCAGTGCGGCTGGCAAACCAGCGCTGCCAGTTCAGCTCGTCATCCAGATTCATCTGCACCGCCAGCCGCGCCTGTTGGAGGTCACCAAAGCGCCCCTCAGCCTGCCGGGTCTTGTCGCGGATCTCGCTGGTCGAGACCGGCTGGGAAGAGAGCGCCTGACAGAGGGTCTGGTTGCCCAGCCCCTTGATGGGTGCTGGCAGCTCGAGATTGACCAGATCGGGGATGGCGGCCCGCAGGGTCTCGCTGCCACGGATAATGGCCGCCACCGGGTTGTTCAGCTCGTGGGCGACACCGGCCACCAGTTGACCCAGCATCGCCATTTTTTCGCTCTCCACCAGCTGGGCGTGAGCGGCGTCGAGGGAGTTGAGGGTCTGTTGCAGCCGCATCTCGGTGCGGATGCTGTTTTGCAGGCGACGGTTGAAGTGGCGCAGCAGCAGGTTGGTAAAGGAGGGGAGCAGTTCGCTGCGCGCCTGCATCACCCGGGAGAATTGCAGCTTGTCGAGCTTGATCACCTCGGCGCCGGTCAGGGTCACGCCGGTGGTGAAGGCGGGTTCGCCGGTGACGAAGGACATGCCCCCCACCAGCGAGCCGGTACGGTAGTGCACCACCTCCTGATCGATCCCCTGCTCGTCCCGCTTGCGCAGCACCACCTCCCCCTTGGCAATAAACCAGAGAAAGCTGTTGGGCTCCCCCTCGCGGGTCAGCACATGGCCCGGGCTGTAGTGGCGGCAGACCCGCTCCTCGTCATTACCCTCGAAAAACTGGTAGAGACCGTCGATCACCACCCGCGACAGCTCTTCATCGCTGCAGTGGGTGTAATCCATAAAGCCCTGCCGATAGGCAGCCAACTGGCGATCGACGTGGGCTCGCAGCAGCGTCTGGTTGTCGAGCACGGCTGCATAGCTCAGCAGGTCCGCCTCGGGACGCTGCAATACAAAGTGGCTCGCCTGCTCGATCACCGCCCGGCGCAGGCTACCATCGCGCCAGGGGCGTTGCAGGTAGTAGTCGAGACGACCGAGGTTCACCGCCTCGATGATCGATTTCATTTCCGGCTGGCTGCCCAGCAGGATCTTGCGGCACGCCTCGTGACGACTGCCGAGGCGGATCAGAAAATCGGCCCCTCGCCCGTCCCCCAGCTCGCTGTCACACACCACCACGGCGGGTGGCTGCCCCTTTCGATCCAGTTCGTCCAAGGCCAGCTCAGCCGACCCCTGACCGACCACCACCACCAACGCGAAATGGCCGAGCAGCGGGGCCAACTCCTGTTCGAATTCGGCCAGCAGTTGCACGTTGGCGGCGACACACAGCAGTGAGAAAGGGCTCATCAGCGACACTCCGTTGAGGCTCACTGCTCACTATATCAGCGAATCTTGTGGGGTTTTGCGAGGGGGCTAACAGCTGTCGCGGAAAGTGCACAAATAGATAAAACAGAAAACAACTGAATTTAATTCGACAAATCTGTCAATATAAAAACAAAAGACAAAATGTGACAACAATCAAAAATATAAACCATGATGAAGGTCAACGCCTTATCCCTATCATTACTACTACTATTGGACTAGTACTATGTAGGTAATTATTGACCGTAGGAAAACGCCGCCATGATTGGAAAACTGATAAGAAAAACCTGGTTCTGGCTCCTGCTGCTCGGGGCCCTGCTGGGTGTCGCGGCACTGGGTGTCACCGTGACCGTGCTGCACAAGACCAGCTCCACCGAATTCTGCGTCTCCTGCCACTCCATGCAGACTCCGCTCGCCGAGTATCAGGGCAGTGTCCACTTCCAGAACACCAAGGGGATCCGCGCCGAGTGCGCCGACTGCCACATCCCGGGCGACCCCACCTCCTACCTGTGGACCAAGATCCGCGCCGTGAAGGATATCTATCACGAGGCGATCGGCACGCTCGACACCCCGGAAAAGTATGAAGCCCACAAGCTGCGGATGGCCCAATCCGTCTGGGACGAACTGAAAGCCAACGACTCCGCTACCTGCCGCAGTTGCCACAGCTACGAGGCGATGGACATTCTGGCCCAGCGCCCCAATGCCCGCGCCGAGCACCCGGTCGCCATCAAGGAGGGTCAGACCTGTATCGACTGCCACCGCGGTGTCGCCCACATCATGCCTGACATGAGCGGCCTCGCTGCCGCCGGTGCCAGCGAGCTGGCGCAGGCTGCGGCCCAGACCCCAGCCAACGTCACCACCCGTTACGCCATCGCCACCACCCCGCTGTTCCTCGATGCTGCCGCCAAGACCGACGAAGGCACCCTGATGCCTTCCACCAAGGTGGAAGTGCTGGCCAACGAAAACGGCCGCGCCAAGGTGCAGATCGAAGGCTGGCAACAGGATGGTGTGAGCGAAGTGTTCTACGCCGCACCGGGCAAGCGGATCCTCAGCGTACTGGTCGGCGATGCCGCCAAGAAAGCGCTGGTCACCGGCCAGAGCGAAACCGACAGCGCCACCAACCTCACCTGGCATCAGGTCAAGCTGACCGCCTGGGTCGACCAGAGCCAGCTTATCGGCGATCAGGGCAAGCTGTGGCAATACGCCTCCACCCTGATGTCCAACAACTGTACCGGCTGCCACGGCCTCACCGCGCTGGATCACTTCAATGCCAACCAGTGGATCGGCGTCATCAAGGGGATGGAATCTCGTACCTCCCTGACCCCGGAACAGGCTCGCATGTTGACCCAGTATGTCCAGAAACACGCCAGTGACATGAGCGCGGCCCACTAAGGCTGGCACAGAGGAAAACCGTTATGACTTTTTTCAATGACAAGAAGACCAATCTGTCCCGCCGCAACCTGCTCAAGGGGCTCGGCGCCTGCGCAGCCCTGCCCCTGCTCGGCGGCATTTTTCCCAAGAGTGCGCTGGCACAAGCCATCAGCACCGCATTGAGTCAGTTCCCGACTCTGGTGCCCGCCCAGAAGGGCATTCTGACCGGCGCCCACTGGGGTGCGTTTGAAGCTGTCGTCGAGGATGGCCACATGGTGCGCGTCCAGCCGGTAGCCGATGATCCGGCGCCGAACGATCTCATCGACATGGCGCCGTTCCAGGTCCACGCCAAGAACCGCATCAAGTACCCCATGGTGCGCAAGAGCTGGCTGGAGCATGGCCCGGGCGCCAAGCCGGAGCTGCGCGGTGCCGACGAGTGGGTGCGAGTGAGCTGGGACAAGGCGATCGAACTGGTGGCCGGTGAAATCCAGCGGGTTCAGAGTGACTTCGGTCCGCAGGCGATCCACGCTGGTTCCTATGGCTGGAAAAGCGTCGGCATGTTCCACAACAGCCGCACCCTGCTGCACCGCCTGATGAACCTCTCCGGCGGTTTCACCGGTTATGCCGGTGACTACTCCACCGGTGCGGCTCAGGTGATCATGTCCCATGTGATGGGCTCCATCGAGGTGTACGAGCAGCAGACCGCCTGGCCCAACGTGGTGGAGAACGCCGAACTGGTGGTGCTGTGGGGGGTCAATGCTCAGGTCACCCTGAAGAACAGCTGGAACATGCCGGATCACGAAGGTCAGGCCGGCTTCAAGGCGCTGAAAGAGAAAGGCACCCGCATCATCAGCATCGATCCGGTCTACAACGAGACCGCCAAGCTGGTCGGCGCCGAGTGGATTGCCCCGAACGCCTACACCGACGTGGCCATGATGCTGGGTGTGGCCCACACCCTCTACAGCGAGAAGAAGCACGATCAGGCCTTCCTCGATCGCTACACCGTCGGCTTCGACAAGTTCCTCGCCTATCTGCTCGGCAAGGATGACGGTCAGCCGAAGAGCGCCGAATGGGCGAGCACTGTCTGCGGCGTCGATGCCAAGGTGATTCGCCAGCTGGCTCTCGACATGGCCGCCAAGCGCACCATGATCATGGCCGGTTGGGGGATGCAGCGTCAGCAGCATGGCGAACAGCCGAACTGGATGCTGGTCACTCTGGCCTCCATGCTGGGCCAGATCGGCCTGCCGGGCGGCGGCTACGGCTTCAGCTACCACTACTCCTCCGGTGGCAGCCCCACCGCCAAGGGTGGCATTCTGGCGGGTATCTCCGCCGGCAACGCACCAAAGAACAGCCCGGCCCCGATCCCGGTGGCCCGCATCGCCGACTGTCTCGCCAACCCGGGCAAGACCATCGACTTCAACGGCCGCAAGGTGACCTATCCGGACATCAAGCTGGTCTACGTGGCGGGCGGCAACCCCTTCCATCACCATCAGGACACCAACAACCTGCTGCAGGCGTGGCGCAAACCGCAGACCGTGATCGTTCACGAGCCTTACTGGACCGCCACCGCCAAGCACGCCGACATAGTGCTGCCGGTCACTACCAGCTACGAGCGCAACGATCTGGAGATGGGCGGCGACTACTCTCAGCGCTATGTGTTCCCGATGCACCAGTGCGTCCCGCCCCAGCACGAGTCCCGCAACGACTTCGACATCTTCAGCGCCATCGCCGCCAAGCTGGGCGTGCAGGAGCAATACACCGAAGGCAAAGACGAGATGCTGTGGCTCAAGCAGATGTACGACGGCATGGCGGCGCAGGCCCGTGGTGCCCGCGTGGCGCTGCCGCCGTTCAACATGTTCTGGGAGTCCAACAACTACATCCGCTTCCCGATCCCCGAGGCCAACCGCCAGTGGATCCGTCACGCCGATTTCCGCGAGAATCCGCTGCTCAACCCGCTCGGCACCCCGTCCGGCAAGATCGAGATCTTCTCCAACACGGTAGCCGGGATGGGTTATGTCGACTGTGCCGGCCATCCCAAATGGTATGAGCCCAAGGAGTGGGTGAAGAGCGAGGTGGCGGCGCGCTATCCGCTGTCGCTCAACACCTCCCACCCGACCCAGCGGCTGCACTCCCAGCTCGACAACACTCCGCTGCGGGACAAGTTCGCTATCGCCGACCGCGAGGCGATCATGATCCATCCGCTGGATGCCAAGGCTCGTGGCATCACCCAGGGGGATCTGGTGCGCGCCTTCAACGAACGCGGCCAGATTTTGGTAGGCGCCCTGCTCTCCGAAGATGTGCGCCAAGGCGTGGTGCGGATCTGCGAAGGGGCCTGGTACGACCCGGCCAAGCCGGGCGAAGCGGGCAGCATCTGCAAGAACGGCAACGTCAACTGCCTCACCTTCGACGAAGGCTCGTCCAGTCTGGCGCAGGGCAACTGCGGCCACATGGCCCAGCTGCAGATCGAGAAGTACACAGGCCCGATGCTGGCCAACACCGCCCACGCGGTACCGGCCAACGGCTAAGGCTATTGCCACCCAATAAAAACGGCGCCATCAAGGCGCCGTTTCTTTATCTGTCTGCCAAAGCGCAGGCATGGTCGGGACGGGTTTAGAACTCCCCCTCCTCCATATACTCCTGCGCGCACTCAACCAGCTGCGGCCACAGCTCTTCCGGCACCCAGGCGTCCGGGTCATCTTCATCCCCGTCGTACTGGCTCCAGAAATAGCGACGCAGGCCGGAGGCAAACTCGTCGCTGATCTCGGCCAGCTCCGAGAGCGGCCCCAACCAGGCGATGCGACGCAGGCCGGAGGCGAGATCGTTGATGGCATCCATCAGGGTGCGATCGTCAAAGCTCTGCTCCACCAGCAGGGTGAAGCGCTCGCGCGCCTGCTCGGTCTGCTCCTCGTCCAGCTCGCCCACATCGGCCAGCAGGTCGACAAAATCTTCCAGAAGGAACGCGATCAGGCCATCCCTGTCTTCAAACCACTGGATCTGGGCGCCCTTGACCCCCAGCACAGAGGCATCAAACGAATCGTCAAGGTGACACAGTGCCCACGGATCGTCGGTCATGCTTCTCTTCCTCAGGCTAAAACAAATGCCATATGTTATGCCTAGCTCTCGACTCTTGCCACCTTGGGCAACGAGAGGGAGGCGGCCAGACCGCCCAGTTCGGCGCGGCCCATGATGAAACTGCCCCGATAGGCTTCCGCCAGATCGGAGACGATGTTGAGACCCAGGCCCGAGCCCGGTACCTTCTCGTCGAGCCGCACCCCGCGCAGCACCGCCTTGGCGATCTGATCCTCGCTCATGCCGGGGCCGTCATCCTCGATACGCAAGGTGATCCAGCCCCCCAGCTCGGCGCTGGAGATGCGCAGCTCGCTGGCAGACCACTTGAAGGCGTTCTCCAACAGGTTGCCTACCATCTCGTCGAAATCCTGTTCTTCCACCCCGACCGCCAGATTGGCGGGCACTTGCAGATCCACTGTCTTGCCCGGATAGAGGCGGGAGAAGGCGCGGCAGATATACTCCACCCGCGCCCGCACCGGGGTAGAGACCCCGAGGATCTTGGCGGCGCCGGTCACCCGCGCCTTACCGAGGTGGTAATCGATATGGCGCTGGATCTGGTCGAGCTGCTCGCCGATGGCGGCCTGATCCTCCGGTGGCAACTGGGCCACCTGATTGCGCATGATGCTGAGCGGCGTCTTGAGGGCGTGGGCCAGATTGCCGGTGTGGGATCGCGCCCGCTGCAGCAGCTCGCCGTAGTGGTGCAGCAGCCGGTTGATATCCTCCACCAGTGGCTGGATCTCCAGCGGATAGCGCAGCCGGAACCCCTCCTGATGACCCTCGTGAACCCGCCCCAGTTCGCGGCGCAGCAGGTGCAGCGGCCGCAAGCCGTAGACGATCTGGAACATGAAGCCGAGCACCAGACCGGCAGCGGCAAAGCCGAGACCGAGGAACAGGCTGATGCGGGTCTTGTTGAGGGTCTGGGTCAGGGCGCTGCTGTCCTTGGCCATCACCAGAGTGAACACCCGATCCGAACCGGGAAGCAGCACGGTGCGGGTCATGATCAGCAGGGGCTCCTTGTTGGGCCCCTTGCCGACGAAGAGGTCGGGATCGCCAAACGCCGACTTGAGGCCATCGCTCTTCAGGTTGGTATCCCACAGGGAACGGGAGCGCCCCACCACATCGCGGCCCAACTCCAGCTGCCAGTAGTAGCCGGAGTAGGGTTGATTGAAGCGGGGATCGGAGAGGGAACCGGTGACCACCGGCAGGCCGGTTTTGGCCACTTCCAGCCGGGAGAGCAGATCATAGAGCTGCAGGCGCAGACCGTCGGCCTCCGCCTCCTGCCAGTAGTTGCGCATCATGGTCTGCAGACTGAAACCGGTGGCGAACAGAAACAGCCCGCACCAGACCAGCGCAATGGCGACCAGTCGCCCCCGCAGGGTTCTGACCAGCCTCATTCGTTGATCCGGTACCCGAGGCCGCGCACTGTCTCAATCAGATCGGGGTTGGTTTTCTTGCGGATCCGGCCGATGAACACCTCGACGGTGTTGGAGTCACGGTCAAAATCCTGAGCATAGATGTGGTCGATCAGCTCGCTGCGTGATACCACCTTGCCCCTGTGCTGCATCAGGTAACCCAGCACCCGGAACTCGTGGGCAGTCAGCTTGATGGGGGTCCCTTCGTACCACACCTGCGACGCTGCCATGTCGAGCCGCACCCCGCCAATCTCCAGAATGGAGCTGGCGTTGCCTGCCGCCCGGCGCACCAGCGCATGGACCCGCGCCACCAGCTCGGCCACCTGGAACGGCTTGGTGAGGTAGTCATCGGCACCGGCGTTGAGCCCCTCGATCTTCTCGTGCAGCTGGCCACGGGCGGTCAGCACCAGCACAGGGGTATCGATCCCCTTGCTGCGCCACTCCTTCAGCACGCTCAGGCCATCGCGCCCCGGCAGGCCGAGGTCGAGAATGATGGCATCGTAGGGTTCGGTCTCGCCGAGAAAACCAGCCTCGTTGCCATCGTGGCAGAGATCGGTGACAAAGCCGGAGAGGCGCAGCTGTTCGGCCAGCTGGCCAGCCAGAACTTTTTCGTCTTCAACAATCAGAATTCGCATGAACAGGCTTCCACACAGGGGTTATTCATCATCCTCGACCGGGGGCTTTGGCGGTTCGAACAACCGCTCCAGATGGTGGCCCTTGGCCCACACCAGCTCAAGGTTGTCAGCCCGATAGGCCACCTTGATTACGCTATTCTCCCGATCGATGACTCGCAGTTCATAGAGCCAGATACCATCCTCTTCCCCCAGATCCACCCGCAACACCCGCACCGGCAATCTGGCCGCCACCTCCATCATTTCATGGAAGGGCCGAACCCGTCCCTCATGGACAGCTTGCTGCAGCTGGGCTTCATCAGGCGTGACCGCCTGTGCCAGCAACGGCAGCAATAACCCAAGCAGAGGGAGCGCTCTATTCATGGATGATTCATCTCCAAAAACCTAACATAATGGCGTTTATAGTCTGCCAGCCATGAATCCGGAATGAATATGATCCCGCGCAGTTTCCTGCTGATCCTTTGCCTGTTGAGTGCCACAAGCTGGGCGGCCCAGAACCGTCTCGACATGGCCGGGCTGGTCAAACTCTTGCTGGCGCAAGGGTATCACGACATTCGGGAAGTGGAGCTGGAAGGGGACAAATTCGAGGTCAAAACCCTCAATCGCCAGGATCAGAAGGTGCATCTCATCGTCGATGCCTACACTGGCGAGATCAAACAACAAGAGGCCGATTAGGCCTCTTTTGCATTCCAGCGTCCCCGCATGGGGCGCAGCAGCTTCTCCCGTCTCGGCCAGAGCAGGGCGCAGGCCAGCAGCAGGTAAATGAGAGGCTCCCCCCAACCGCTCTTGAGCGACCACCAGTAATGCACCGGCACCAGCAGGGCGATGGCATAGACCCAGTTGTGCAGTTTCTGCCATGCGGCGCCCATGCGGCGCTGAAATACGGGCAGCGAAGTGATGCTGAGGGCGGCCAGCAGCAGCAATGCCACCATCCCCACCACGATATAGCTGCGCTTGACCAGCTCGCCGCCAATCAGGCCCCAGTCAAACTGCAGATCCAGCCCCAGCCACGCCATGAAGTGGAGCAGCGCCCAGGCAAAACACCAGAGCCCGAGGGGGCGGCGCAGCTTGATGAGCTGCCCCTGCCGCCAGCGCTTGGCTAGCGGTGACACCAGCAGGGTGAGCAGCAGCAGGTTGAGCGCCCCCTTGCCGAGGTAGTGGATAAGCTCTGGCACCGGATCGCCCCCCAGCAGACCTGCCGGAATGGCAAACCACAGCCAGAGCAGGAAGCCGAGAGCGCCCAGATGCACCAGTGCCCGCAAGCCGTTGATATGGGCCGGTTTCAATCTCAGTACCATTGGCGCAGATCCATCCCCTGATAGAGCGAGGCGACCTCGTCACCATAGCCGTTGAACATCAGGGTCGGCTGACGCTTGGCGCCAAACACCCCGCCCTCGCCGATAAAGCGCTCGCTGGCCTGACTCCAGCGCGGATGATCCACCTGCGGATTGACGTTGGCGTAGAAGCCATATTCGTTGGGAGCCAGCAGATTCCAGGTGGTCGGCGGCATCTCCTCCACCAGCCGGATCGAGACGATGCTCTTGATGCTCTTGAAGCCGTATTTCCACGGCACCACCAAGCGAATCGGCGCGCCATTCTGGGCGGGCAGGGTCTTGCCATAGAGCCCCATCGCAAGGAAAGAGAGAGGGTGCATCGCCTCGTCGATACGCAACCCCTCCACATAGGGATACTCGATGCCGCCCCCCAGACTGGAGGCCTGCCCCGGCAGCTGTTTCGGATCAAACAGGGTTTCGAAGGCGACAAACTTGGCGCGACTGGTGGGCTCGGCACGGCGGATGATCTCCGCCAGCGAGATCCCGTTCCAGGGCAGCACCATGGACCAGGCTTCGACGCAGCGCAGCCGGTAGATCCGCTCCTCCAGCTCGCTCTTGTTGATGAGATCCCACACATCGAGGGTAAAAGGCTTGGCCACCTCCCCCTCCACCTTGAGGGTCCAGGGTTCGGGCTTGAGGTAATGGCCGTTGCGAGCCGGGTCGGACTTGTCGGTGCCAAGCTCATAAAAGTTGTTGTAACTGGTGGCCTTCTCTTCCGGTGTCAGCACCAGATTGGCCGGGCGCTCGGCAGGCTTGCTGTTGAGCGGTTTGGTAGCTAACTGGGGGGCATCCTCTTTGCCGCGTAGCAGGTCGAGCACTCCGGCCTGAGTGGGAAACGCCAGGGTGGCCGCGCCCAGACCCAGCCCTTTGAGAATAAGGCGGCGGTCCTGATAGACGGCTTCCGGGGTGACATCCTGTTCGGTGAGGGGGTGGGCGGTACGACGCTTGATCAACATGAAAAACTCCCGGGGCTGAGTGAGGCAGTATGGATAAGACCCGCCCCGGCAGATTTTTATTTCACACAAATTTACATCATGTGGTGCAGGGGCAGTGCCTTGGCCATGGTGCCGACCAGAAACAGGACTACGAACACCAGCAGGGGAACGATCACATTTGGCGCCATCAGACTCACTCCATGAGCAGGACAGGGCCTCTAACTATGGCCGACTGTCAGGCCGGTCACCAATGAATTTTTTTCGCGAGCGCAAGCGTATTCCTGAGTTGAAAAGGGTGATGAAGATCACACACAATTCGGCCCCCGCTTGCCGCCCCGATTGCCGGGGGTAGGCTGCCCATTTTGCGAAGCCAACTGAAGAGTCGCCCCATGAGCCCACTGATCGCCATCGCCATCACCACTGGAATTCTCTCCGCCGTCTGGGGCTGGATTGCCGTCGCGTTCGGCCTTATCTCCTGGGTCGGCTTTCTCGGCTGCACCAGCTATTTCGCGTCAAGCGGCGGCTACAAGGCGCTGCTGCAGACCATCTTCTGCAACACCAGCGGCATGCTGTGGGCACTGCTGCTGATCCATGGCGACAGTCTGTGGGGAGCGGGTGTTGCGGGTTATGTGATGACGGGGGTGGTCGCCACCCTGATGTGCGTGCAGGCCAAACAGCAGTGGCTCGGCTACATTCCCGGCACCTTTGCCGGTTGCTGTGCCACCTTCGGGGCGGCTGGCGAGTGGCGGCTGATCCTGCCCTCCCTCATCATTGGCGCCTTGTTCGGTTACCTGATGAAGGCGAGCGGCCTCTGGCTCTCCCATAAAACCCAGAAAGCTGACGCCGCTCCGGCGGTGGTTGATCCCGCCTGATTTATCCCTTCGATTTGAAGTTTGCAGCTTCGATACCGTGCCGATTCAATAACTTGTAAAAATCGGTACGGTTTCTGCCCGCCATGTTGGCCGCCAGGGTCACGTTACCCTCGGTGGTGCGCAGCAAACGGATCAGATACTCCTTCTCGAATTCGGCCCGCGCCTCGTTGAACGAGGGGATGCCACCGCCACCGCCGCTCAGGGCGGACTCCACCATGGATACTCCGATCACCGGGCTGCAACAGAGGCTGGCGAGCTGCTCCACCACGTTGCAGAGCTGGCGCACGTTGCCGGGCCAGGCAGCGGCCGCCAGCATCGCCAGCGATTCGGGCGAAAAACCCATGGCGGCGCAGTCGCTGTGGCGGCTACGGTAGTCATCGAGCGCCTGTTGGGCCAGCAGGGGGATATCCTCACTGCGGGCACTGAGAGACGGCAAGGTGATATTGGCGACGTTGAGACGATAGAAGAGATCTTCCCGAAAGCGCCCCTCCTCCATCGCCTTGACCAGATCCTGATGGCTGGAGCTGAGCACCCGCACCTCCGGCGTACCCTGACCATACTCCTCCATCACCTGCAGCAGCTTGGCCTGCAGGGATTCGGAGAGGCTGCCAATCTCGTCGAGAAACAGGGTCGCCCCCTTGGCTTGCTCGAACAGACCGGACTGGCCATCTTCACCAAACAGCTGCAAGTCGAGTGACGCCCACGGAATGGCGGCACAGTTGATGGTATGAAGCGGCTTGTCGCGCCGCTGGCTGGCCTGGTGCAGCGCCTGCGCCATCGCCCCCTTGCCGGAGCCTGACGGCCCCATGATCAGCACCGGCACCTCCATGGTCGCAATGCTGTGAGCCTGGATCAGCAGCTGTTCCAGCTGGGGATTGCGGGTCAGGATCAGCGACTGCCACTCCTGCTGCTGTTTCGGCCGCGTCAGACTCAGCGCATGTTCGATGGTGGCGAACAGCTCATCCTTGTTGATGGGTTTGGTCAGAAAGCTGAAGACCCCGGAGCGGGTCGCCTGAATGGCGTCCGGGATGGTGCCATGGGCGGTCATGATGATCACCGGCAAACCCAGCCACTGGGCCTGGATCCGCTCGAACAACGCCAGACCGTCCATGCCAGCCATCCGCAGATCGCTCAGCACCAGATCGGCCCGTTGCTGACGCAACCGGTCGAGGGCCCCTTCCGCACTGTCGGCGGTATCCACTTCATAACCCTGACTGCGCAGCCGCATGCTCATCAGTTTGAGCAGGCTGACGTCGTCATCCACCAACAGGATCCGGCTCATGGTATTACCTCACGATTCTCGTTCAGCTTGCGCTGGTTGAGCTGGTCGTCGATAGCGGTCAGCTGCTCGATCTGGCGGCGCAGCCGCTGGATCTCCTGACTCTGGTCATCGCGACGGCTGTCGCGAGCCAGCAGCTGTTCGCCGAGGGCGATCCAGCTGCGCAAAAAGGCCTGCGCATCGAGACCCAGCTCGGGCAGCATCTGCTTCAGGCGCGCCAGACCGGCGGTGCGATTGGCCACCGATTCGGCGGGGTGGGAGTCCACCATGGCCAGACTGACCCGGCTCTCCAGATCGTCGGCCCCTTTCAGACGCTGACGCTCCTGCACCCGTTGCTGGGGGTGACTGGCCAGCAGCCAGTCGGAGTATTGCAGACGCACCTGCATCTCCTTGTTGGCAAACTCCATCCGCTTGGCAAAAGCGATATCGGAGGACTCCCGCTCTGCCTGTTGCGGCAGCAAGGAGCAACCCGCGAGCAGCCCTGCCATCAGAGCTGGAAATACGCGTTGTATCTTCATAGTCCTCATTTCAACGTCAACCTGAAACAGACATCCGCCTGTTCATCCTCTACCAGAACCAGTTCTCCCCCCAGGCTGTTGGCAGACTCGCGGGCGATGGAGAGGCCCATGCCCGAGCCTTTCAGGAGGCCTTGCCGCACTGTGCTGCCTTGCTCGAAGGGTTCAAAAATGCGTTGCTGATCGGCCACGGGGATCTTGGGCCCCTCGTTGGCCACTTCCAGCCAGCTTATCTGTTCATCCTGCCCTGCCCTGATCCAGATATTGCCTCCGCTGGCGCCGTAGCTGACGGCGTTGGAGAAGAGGTTATCGAGGATCAGTCGTAGCCGGTAGGGCTCCGCCCACAGGGTAACCGGCACGGTCGGCAAGTGTACACGGATCTGCTTGGACTCCAATGCCAGCCGGTACTCTGCAGAAAGTTCCGACAACATCGGCAGCAGGGGGACGGGCTCCAGTTCGAAGGCCTCCTGCTGACTGAGCCGGTTGAAGTCGAGCAGCCGCTCGATCAGGGTCTGCAAACGCCGACTGTTCTCGTCGAGCATCTGGCAGATCTCCAGCTGATCCGGCGTCAAAGGCCCGACCAGCTGCTCGCAGAGCAGATCCGTCCCTTCCCGCAGCACCGCCAGCGGGGTCTTGAGCTCGTGGGATACATGGCGCAGGAACTGGTATTTCTGCAGCTCCAGCTCCTTGAGTTTGTCGTGCAGCCAGACGATCCGCTCCCCCAGCAATACCAGCTCGGCAGGGCCGTCAACCGGCTTGGGATCGGGTTCGACCCCGGCCCCCAGACTCAAGATGCGCGACTCAATCTGTCGTACCGGGTGGATGATAAGGTAGGTGAAGATAAAGACCATCAGCAGGCTGAGCGCCGCCACCGCTCCACTCACCCACCAGAGCTCGCTGGTCAGTCCGGCGATGGTGAGCTGCACCCGATCCATGTGTTCGTCAACCCGGCTGCGGGTGACTATTTCGAGCTGCTTGTTGGCATCGTTGAACTGCTCGAGCTTGTCTCCCGCTACCGCCGCCCGGGCCAACGCGGCATCCTGCAGGCTGTCGAGCCAGGCCAGCCCCTGATCGAGCCCACTGTAGAGCTGGCCGTCGGTGATGGAGTTGCGATGTTCCGCCAGCAACACCCGATACCCGTCGAGTTGCTGCTGGTAGCTGGTGAGACTGCGGCGATCCCCCAACACCGCGAAGCGGCGCAAGGTGCGTTCGATATCGATGGCTTGCGCCGTCAGCAGGGTGGCGCGGCGGGTATCTTTGACCGCCCGCTCCATCTCGTCGCTGGTGAGCTGACTGAGGTGGGCAAGGGAGGTGCTGTTGTGCCAGATCATGCCGCCCAGCGGCATCAATACCAGCACAAATCCCATCAATACCACCTGCAGCAGGGAGCGTGGGCGAACCTTGGTCATCATCTCTTCTCTTGCATTCTCACCGGTGCGCCAGCATAGCCGCACCGCCCCAAAAAACAAAACCGGCCAACAGGCCGGTTTGTATTATCTGGATTGTGGTGATTCACGCCAACGCGACAGAGGCCAGACAGATAATCATGATCATCGCCAGCGCGCCCGAGGCGGTCAACAGCGCCCATTTCAGCTCCACACTCATGCAAACCTCCTTTCTGCCAATCAGTGCCGGATCACAATAGATAAGACAATGTTAAGCCATAGTTAATCCGATAACCGTGAGCTGCGTATACATTTCAGATGAGCCCAACCCAGGGAAGGTGAGCATGTTCTATCTGTGTAGCATTGGTTCCAATCTTGACCCGCATATCCATGTCAGCCGGGTGCTGGCCGAGCTGCTTGCGAACGTCGGCCCCCTGCGGCTGAGTTCGGTGATCCGCACCAAGCCGGTGGGAATGCACTCCAGCCACGACTTTCTCAACTGCCTGCTGGTGGTGGAGAGCCCGCTCGATGCCGCCCGCCTCAAGCAGTACTTTGTCGCCCTCGAAGTGGCTCACGGCCGGGATCGCAGCGATCCGCTCTGCAAGGTGCACGACCGGCCGCTCGACATCGATATTCTGGCCAGCAACAGGAGCGGTGACTTTGCCTCGACAGAGGTCGATTCCTATCTTGCGGAGCTGCTGGCCGAGCTCTATGGCCATGGCGAGGTGCATGACCCCAAGGTGGCGCTGCAAGTGACGCTCCCCGCCCCGTCGGGCAAGCTCAAACCCGGCAAAGGCTTGCTGACACGGCAGATCGGGCTGGAGCCGTTGGTGCTTGGCAAATCTTCAGAGAGTGGCCAGCGCGCGTCCGCCATCTACCTTGATGCTGGCCCCCGTCATATAACTGTTCCCCATCAGTAACTGCACCGCCTGCCAGATGGGCTCCAGTCCCCCCTCCCGCGCCAGCGGTGTTTTCGCCAACACCTGCTGGCGCCATGCCTCGTCATGCTCGTCGAGAAACAGGATCGGCCCCGGCTCTATGGTGTTGACCCGAACCGCAGGCGCCAGCTCGCGGGCAAAGCTCATGGCCAGCGAATGGGCCCCTGCCTTGGTCGCCACATAGCTGGCAAAACGGGGGGCCGGGGCATGGATATAGATATCGGTGATGTGAATTATGCTGGCGTTGGGATTGCTGGCCAGCCGGGGGGCCAGCGCCCGGTTTAGCTGGAAGGGAGCCGCCATATGTACCCGGTAGAACTGCTCGAACTGGGCCAGTTGCGCCGCCGGATCAGTTGCCTGCGGCTCGAAGGCCGAGGCGTTGTGGATCACCAGCGTCAGATCCTGATGGGTCGCCAGCACATCGATCAGCTTGCCAACGTCCTCTTCCCGACCAAAATCCGCCTGCACGAGCTCGACCCCCAGTGCCGCCAGCGTGGCCAGCTCCGGCCGCTCGCTGCGATAACTGCCCGTTACCTGCCAGCCCGCTGCCACCAGCTGTTCACAGAGATAAAATCCGAGTCGACGGCCGCAGCCCGTAACCAATGCACGCATACGATCTCCTTTCCCTTTCATGGTCTTGCATGAACGAAGCCCGCCTGCCAGCGGATCACCGCCGATGGCTTGTGCCTATCAATCCCTGCGGCACAAGCCATTGGTCGCGGGCCACCCACCCGCGTCATAGTGGCGGCATCCCCCTCTTGCGGAGTCACCACCATGCTGAAAGTACACCACCACATGGGTCGCCTGACCCACTCCCTCACTGCCGGACTCGGCCTGGCCGAGGCGCTGGATCGCCTGCATCAATCGGGTCTTGGCGGCCTGCCGGTGCTGGATGAGCAGAAACGGCTTATCGGCTTTCTTTCCGAACAAGATTGCATCCCCAGCCTGCTCACCGGCAGCTACCACTGCGATACCCGCACCCGGGTGGAGGATCTGATGAACCGCTCGCCCCTCTCGGTCGGGCCGGATGAGAGCATTCTGGATCTGGCTCGCCAGATGGCCGATGCCAAGCCCAAGATCTACCCGGTGCTGCAACAGGGCAAGGTGATCGGCATCATCAGCCGCCGTCAGGTGATGCAGGCCCTCAACCAGCAGATGAAGGTGTGCCAGCAGACCTAGATCTGGTAACGCCCCTTGTCACCGATATCGAAGTGCAGGGGCATCCGCCACTTGGCCAGCGCCAGCAAGGTCAACAGGGCCCCGCAGACCAGCGCCACCAGTGCGGCGGCCCACTCCACCCGCAACCACTCCAGCAGCCATAACGCCGGCAGCAATACGGGCACCAGCTTGATGCCGGGAATGGCGAAACAAAACTGCTCCTTGAACGCCAGCCCGGAGAGGGTCGCCAACGCCGCCCCCAGCACTAGCGCATCCGGTGCCCCCACCGCTGCCAGGGCCAGTGCGCCCCACCCAAATCCCTGCAGAATCAGGCGAATCCGCTTGTCGTAGATATGCAGCGAGAAGCCGCAGATTGCGCTTGCCACTGCCAGCGACATCAACCATTGTGCCGACGGGAGCAGTGCCATCCCGCTCAGCAGCGCCGCACCGCGGCAAAGCAGCAACAGGGCTGCCGCACTCAAGCCAAGGCGGTAGAGCGAGACGGTCAACTTGTCGATCCCGTCCAGCGGGCTCTCGATTTCAGGATTTGCCATAAACAGTCGCTTCTAACGGATCAGGTGCCATCCAATATACTGGAATCAGGTCTTGGAATATGTTCAAACGGGCTCAGGAGACGTAGTTTGCGTGTGATCCCCCTGTTTTGGTTGCTGTTTCCACTCGGATTGCCCGCCAAAGAGCTGGTGATCTGCGGCACCATGGAGCCCCCGCTCAAGTTTCTCGATGTCGATCAGAAACCCCGTGGGCTCGATATCGACATCGTCACCGCCATCTTCGACAAGCTGGAGACGCCTTTTAGGATCGAGCTGGCCGACTCCGGCGCCCGCCTCACCCGCAATGCCGAAACCGGCGCCTGCGACCTGGTGATGACCCACTCCTACAAGGCAGAGCGGGAGAGTTATCTCATCTATCCCCAACAGGCCCATCTTCGCCACAGCTGGCACTTCTTCGTGCGCAAGGCGGACCTGATGAAGATCCGCTACGAAACGCTGGCCGATCTCAAACCCTGGCGCATCGGCGTGACCAAGGATTTCTCCTACACCCCTGAACTGGCAGCGGCCATGACCGACCCGGCCTATCAGTTCCAGGAGATCACCATGAACCAGCTGCAACTGCGCAAACTGCTGGCCGGACGGATCGATACCGTGCCCATGCCGCTGGTCACCGCCTTCACCCAAATCAAGGAGGAGGGACTGACGGGTAAGGTCGATTACCTGCCCAAACCGCTCAAGAGCAGCCCCTACTTCAACACCTGGGCCCGCGCACGAGCGGATGCACAGACCCCCGCCCTGATGGAGGCCTACGATGCCGAACTGCTGCGCATGAAGCGCAACGGCAGCCTCAAGGCCCTCTACGACAAGTACGCCATCCCCTATATCGAACCCTGATCAAGGGGTCAGGGTTTCGCACGGGAGATGGATCTCTACGCCCTCCCCCTTATGCACTCCGACTCAAGGTTTCACGTCCCGCAGGATCGGATTCTGCAGCGAAATCAGGGTTTCAGTGGATTGGATCTCGTCGATGGTCTGGATCTTGTTGATCAGCACTATCTGCAGCTCGTCGATGGAGCGGGTCATCACCTTCATGAAGATGCTATAGTGGCCGGTGGTGTAGTAGGCCTCCACCACCTCGTCCAGCGCCTGCAGCTTGGCCAGTGCCGAGGGGTAATCCTTGGCGCTCTTCAGATTGATCCCGATAAAGCAGCAGACGTCGTAACCCAGCTTCTTGGGGTTAACCTGCACCCGTGTCCCCTCGATGATCCCCGCCTGTTTCATCTTCTCCACCCGCACATGGATGGTGCCCGGGCTGACCGCCAGTTGTTTCGCAAGTTCTGCGTAAGGGATCCGCGCATTCTCCATCAGAGCGGTGAGGATGGCCTGATCGAGATTATCGATTCGGTAATTTTCCGGCATTTTTTTGCACTCCCGTTGACGATACCTCATTAAATGACGGCTTATTTTGAAGAAAAAAATACACAAAGCCTATTTCTATTATCGAATATTGAATTTAGTTGGCATTCCGTTGAAGAATCACCACATCCAACGGGGTTTGAAACAGGAATTCAGCATGAAACAGCACTACATTCGCAGCCAACAGCAGATCAGCTTCGTCAAAGAGATGTTCTCCCGCCAACTCGCCCAACAACTGGGTTTGATGGAGGTGCAAGCCCCCATTCTGAGCCGAGTCGGTGATGGCACTCAGGACAACCTCTCTGGCCACGAGAATGCAGTGCAGGTCAAAGTGAAGACCCTGCCGGAGCACAGCTACGAAGTGGTCCATTCACTGGCCAAATGGAAGCGCCAGACCCTGGGTCGCTTCGGCTTCGGCCCGGGCGAAGGGATCTACACCCACATGAAGGCGCTGCGTCCGGACGAGGATCGCCTCACCCCCATCCACTCCGTCTACGTGGATCAGTGGGACTGGGAGAAGGTGATGCCGAGCGAGCGCCGCGATCTCGCCTATCTGCAAGAAACCGTGCGCGGCATCTGGGCCGCCATCAAGGCTACCGAGCGCGCGGTCTGCGCCGAGCATGAGCTGACCCCCTTCCTGCCGGCCGAGATCCAGTTCCTGCACAGCGAAGAGCTGCTGGCCCGTTACCCGGACCTCGATGCCAAGGGGCGCGAGCGTGCCATCGCCAAAGAGCTGGGCGCCGTGTTCCTGATCGGCATCGGCGGTGCCCTCTCCCACGGCGAACGCCACGATGTACGCGCCCCGGACTATGACGACTGGAGCAGCCACAGCGAGCTAGGACTGGCAGGCCTGAACGGTGACATTCTGGTGTGGAACCCGGTGCTGCAAGACAGCTTCGAGATCTCCTCCATGGGGATCCGGGTCGATGCCGAGGCGCTGCGCCGCCAGCTGGCCATCACCGGCGACGAGGATCGCCTGCAGTACGACTGGCACCAGGATCTGCTGGCCGCACGGATGCCGCAGACCATCGGCGGCGGCATCGGTCAATCCCGTCTGGCCATGCTGTTGCTGCAAAAAGAGCATATCGGTCAGGTACAGGTCGGCGTCTGGCCAGCCGAGATGAAAGCCGCCGTGCAAGGCATGCTGTAAACGCGTTGATTTCATCGGTCTGGCCTGCGCGCATTGGCACGCAGGTCAGCCCTGAAGGTGTGTGGCGGTGCGGACTGAACGAGCGCAGTCCGGACATGCTGTAAGTCGCGTGGTCATCCCTGATGACCCACGGCGAAACCGGGGCTTGCCCCTGCGACCCGCTCAACCCACGTCAGGTCGCTTCACTACATTCCTCCCGGCAATCTTCGGATTGCCGTTTTTTTGCGCCCGAATCCCTGCCACCAGATATGGCAACGCCAGCCCGAGGGCTGGCGTTGCAAACATCGATGCGAGACTGGTTACTGGGTCATGGTGAGGCCGTTGCTGTCGGCCCCCAGCACCAGTTTTTTGCCCGGCACGATGCGGCCGGAGAGCAGGGCCTGCGCCAGCGGGTTCTCCACCTTCTGCTGGATCGCCCGTTTGAGGGGCCGCGCCCCGTAGACGGGGTCGAACCCGGCATGCACCAGCTTCTCGAGCAGCGCTTCGCTCACCTCCACCTCGTAACCCTGAGCCTCGAGACGGCCCATCAGGCTCTTGAGCTGGATGCGGGCGATGGACTTGATGTGTTCCTCGCCAAGCGGATGGAACACCACCGTCTCGTCGATCCGGTTGATAAACTCCGGCCGGAAACTGCGGGTCAGCACATCCATCAGCATAGCCTTCATCTCGTCGTAATCCTTCTCGGAGTGGTGCTCCTGAATCAGATCCGACCCGAGGTTGGAGGTCATGATCACCACCGAGTTGCGGAAATCGACGGTCCGACCCTGACCATCGGTCAGGCGGCCATCATCCAGCACCTGCAGCAGGATGTTGAAGACATCGGGATGCGCCTTCTCCACCTCGTCCAGCAGGATCACCGAGTAGGGACGACGGCGCACCGCCTCGGTCAGATAACCACCCTCTTCATAACCCACGTATCCGGGAGGCGCCCCCACCAGACGGGCCACGCTATGTTTCTCCATGAACTCGGACATATCGATCCGCACCATGGCATCCTGGGTATCGAACAGGAACTCCGCCAGCGCCTTGCACAGCTCGGTCTTGCCCACCCCGGTGGGCCCCAGGAACAGGAAGGAGCCGATGGGGCGGTTAGGGTCGGAGAGACCGGCACGGGAGCGACGAATGGCGTTGGAGACCGCATCGACCGCCTCCTCCTGACCAATCACCCGGCTGTGCAGCTGATCTTCCATCCGCAGCAGCTTGTCGCGCTCCCCTTCCAGCATGCGGGCGACCGGAATACCGGTCCAGCGGGCCAGCACGTCTGCGATCTCCACATCGGTGACGCGGTTGCGCAGCAGACTGGTCTCCTGCATCTCGGCCTGAGTGGCGAGATCCAGCTGTTTCTCCAGCTCCGGAATGCGGCCATATTGCAGCTCGGACATCCGACCCAGGTCGCCTGCGCGGCGCGCCACATCGAGATCCTGACGGGCCTGCTCCAGTGCAGCCTTGATATGCTGGGTGCCGGCGAGGGCGGCCTTCTCGGCCTTCCACACTTCGTCCAGCTCGTTGTATTCCCGATCTTTTTCGCCAATCTCCTGATTGATCAGCTCCAGACGCTTGCGGCTGGCGTCGTCGTCCTCCTTCATCAGCGCCTGCTGCTCCAGCTTGAGCTGGATGATGCGCCGCTCGAGGCGATCGAGCGCCTCCGGCTTGGAGTCGATCTGTAGCCGGATGCTGGCCGCCGCCTCGTCGATAAGGTCGATGGCCTTGTCCGGCAGCTGACGATCCGCAATGTAGCGGTGCGACAACTGGGCCGCCGCCACGATGGCAGGATCGGTGATCTGCACATGGTGGTGCAGCTCGTAACGCTCTTTCAAGCCACGCAGGATGGCGATGGTGTCCTCCACGCTCGGCTCTTCCACCAGCACCTTCTGGAAACGGCGCTCAAGCGCTGCATCTTTCTCGATGTACTGACGGTACTCATCCAGGGTGGTGGCACCGACGCAGTGCAGGTCGCCACGGGCCAGCGCAGGTTTGAGCATGTTGCCCGCATCCATGGCCCCCTCGCCCTTGCCGGCGCCGACCATGGTGTGCAGCTCGTCGATAAAGAGGATGACGTTGCCCTCCTCCTTGGCGAGATCGGTCAGTACGGCCTTGAGCCGCTCTTCAAACTCGCCGCGATACTTGGCCCCGGCCACCAGCGCCCCCATGTCCAGCGACAGCACCCGCTTGTTTTTGAGCCCTTCCGGCACTTCGCCGTTGATAATGCGCTGAGCCAGCCCCTCGACGATGGCGGTCTTGCCGACACCGGGAGCACCGATCAACACGGGGTTGTTCTTGGTGCGGCGTTGCAGCACCTGAATGGTACGGCGGATCTCGTCATCGCGGCCGATCACCGGGTCGAGTTTGCCGATTTCGGCCCGCTCGGTCAGATCGATGGTGTACTTCTCCAGCGCCTGACGGTTCTCCTCGGCGTTGGCATCCTCCACTTTCTTGCCGCCACGCACCTTGTCGATGGCCGCTTCGAGTTTTTCCTTGGTCAGCCCCTGAGCACGCAACAGCTCGCCCAGCGTTCCCTTGTCGTCGAGGGCCGCCAGCACGAACAGTTCGGAGGAGATGAACTGGTCCTTGCGCTGCTGGGCCAGTTTGTCGCAGACGTTGAGCAGGCGGCCGAGGCCGTTGGAGAGCTGCACGTCCCCTTCTACGCCGCTGACGCGCGGCAGGCGATCCAGCTCCTCGCCGAGGCGGGAGCGCAGGGCATTGATATCCATCCCGGTCAGGGTGAGCAACGGACGGATGGAGCCGCCATCCTGATTGACCAGTGCGGTCATCAAGTGAACGGGTTCGATGAATTGGTGGTCACGACCCAGCGCAAGAGACTGGGCATCGGAAATAGCAATCTGGAATTTGCTGGTCAGGCGATCGAGGCGCATTGCACTCCCCCTTCAAACAGGCAGACGCCGCTTGCGCGGCAAACAACATAACTTTCTGAGATGAAAGATGAGGCCCGTACGGGCTATTTCAAGGGCATGGGCTGGTTATTTTTTCTGCAAAGCGGGGAGAGGGCAGGATCCCCGCCTCTCTCATACGGATCTGTTCTTGAGAGAGACGGGGTATTACTTGGCGGGTGATTGCTTAGCGGGCCAACCAGATGAGGGAGGCCATGCGACCGGTCTGGCCATCGCGACGATAAGAGTAGAACAGCTCGCTATCGCTGAAGGTGCAGTATTCGCCGCCATAGACGGCGGTAACGCCGGCACGGGCAAGGCGCAGCCGAGCCAGCTGGTAGATATCCGCCAACCATTTGCCGTCGTTGGACGAAGGGACGAACGTCGCTTCTGCTTCAGCCTGCTCAGCCATAAAGGCCTCGCGCACCTCTCCCCCCACTTCAAATGCGGTAGGGCCAATGGCTGGGCCCATCCAGGCCAGGACCTCGCCCGGCTCGCAGCACATGGCGGCGATGCTCGCCTCCAGCACGCCCTCTTTCAGTCCACGCCAGCCTGCGTGGGCCGCTGCGACCACGGTACCTGCCCGATCGCAGAACAGCACCGGCAGACAGTCAGCAGTCATCACGATGCAGGCCAGCTCCGCCTCATGGGCGCAAGCTGCGTCGGCATCCGGCGCCAGCTCATAATGGCTGCTGACCGGATGAACCACGGTGCCGTGCACCTGATTGAGCCAGTTAAGGGGCCCCGGGATGGCGGCCGCCTGCTGCAAGCGGGCGCGGTTAGACCCGACTCGCGCCGGTTCATCCCCCACATGGGCGCCCAGATTCAGCCCGGCGAAAACCCCCTCGCTTACCCCGCCATCCCGAGTGGTTGACAGGGCTCTGACATTGGCCGGAGCTGGCCAGTCGGGTTCGATCCATTTCATCTGTGACTCCTTCAATTCACCGATATAAAAACGGGGCTCCTGCAAGGGAACCCCGTTTGGCATCTGTTCGGGCCGGATGACGCCAGAAACCGACGCAGCAGGCCCTATCGCATCAGTTCCAGACTAAATCATCCGGATTGGCGAGAGTATCCGCGCGCAGCACTTCCATCAGCTCCACCATGTCTTGCGGTGTAGCTGAATGCCACTGCATCACTTCACCCGTGATGGGGTGAGCCAGTTGCAGCATGGTGGCATGCAGCGCCTGACGGTTGAAGTTGCGCAGTGCCTGGGTCAGCTCGGGGGTCGCGTTGCGCAGCGGGCGCAGACGGCCACCGTAAGCGGGATCGCCCACCAGCGGGTGTTTGATGTGCGCCATGTGGACACGGATCTGGTGGGTACGGCCGGTCTCCAGACGCAGACGCAGACGGGTGTGGCCACGGAACTTCTCGTGAACCCGGTAGTGAGTTACGGAAGGACGACCATTGGGCACCACGGCCATATGGGTACGCTGGGTCGGGTGACGGCCGATGGGCGCATCGACGGTGCCACCTGCGGTCATGTGACCGATGGCGATCGCTTCGTACTCACGGGTGATCTGGCGCGCTTGCAGCGCTTCCACCAGATGGGTCTGGGCGGGTACGGTTTTGGCAACCACCATCAAACCTGTGGTGTCTTTATCCAGACGGTGCACGATACCGGCGCGGGGCACCTCGGCAATGCCGGGGTAGCGGTGCAGCAGGGCGTTGAGGATGGTGCCATCCGGCGTACCTGCGCCCGGGTGAACCACCAGTCCGGCCGGTTTGTCGATCACCAGAATGTGTTCATCTTCATAAACGATGTTGAGCTCGATATCCTGGGCATCCCAGCGAGTATCATCTTCCAGCTCGACATTCACATGCACCTGCTGCCCGGCCAGAATCTTCTCGCGCGGGGTGTTGGCAACCTGACCGTCCAGGGTCACTCTGTCCTGTAAAATCCACTCCTTGATGCGGGTGCGGGAGTAGTCTGGAAACAATTCGGCCAGGGCCTGGTCGAGTCGCTGCCCGAATTGGTGATCCTGGAATTCGCCTGTCAGTTCAATATGCTGGCTCATGTATGGTCTCTTGAGCGGGGGGTATCAATTCGAAATAATCCGGGTATTCTAGCTTTTCTTTTAGCCAAGCATAACGGATACTTTGCCAATTTCGTGGAAATGGACCGGATGTTGTTGATGGGAAAGAAGTCTCACCTGCTGATGTCGCTCGCCTTGGTCGCTACCTTGATCACAGGCTGTTCCAGCACCAAACCCAAGGTACCCGACGAACCGCCGGAGACCCTGTACCAGAAAGCACGCCTCAAACTGGACGTTGGCAATTACGTGCAAGCCACTGAATTGCTGGAGGCTTTGGACTCTCGCTACCCGTTCGGCGCCTACTCCAACCAGGTGCAGCTTGACCTCATCTATGCCTACTACAAGCAGGATGATACCGCTCAGGCGATCGCCAATATCGACCGTTTTATCCGCCTCAATCCGGCGCATAAAAATATCGATTACGTCTTCTATATGCGCGGCCTGACCAACATGGCGGCGGATTACAACTTCTTCCAGAGCCTGTTCGGTATCGATCGGGATGACAAAGACCCTGCTTATGCCCGTCAGGCATTCCAGGACTTCAAGACCCTGCTGCAGAACTACCCCAACAGCGTCTATGCCGCCGATGCCCGCGCCCGCATGATTGGCCTGAAGAATCGTCTGGCCCGATATGACCTGAGCGTGGCCGAGTATTACGTGAAGCGTGATGCACTGGTCGCGGCCGCCAACCGGGCCAAGCTGATTGTCGAGACCTACCCCGACACAGCCGAAACCGAGAAAGCGCTGGAGATCATGGTAGAGTCTTACGACGCCCTGAAGATGCCGCAGCTGGCCAAGCATGCCCGCGAAGTGCTGGCCAAGAACTACCCGGAGAACCGCCTCGGCCGTGGCTGAGTGATACGGATAAACCGGTAACAAAAAACCGATGCCAAGGCATCGGTTTTTTTATCGCTGCAATTTACCCTCAGCTATTACCCGTAGATTGCTCTGCAGAGCAGAATCTGCGTAACGACGCAGTCATCGCAACGCTTACTTCGCGACGTTACCCGCCACGTTCAGGGCATCCCAGGTGCGGGAGAAGGGCGGCGCGTAGGCAAAATCCAGCATGCCGAGCTGATCGGTGGTCACTCCCATGGTGATGGCCACCGCCAGCGCGTCGATGCGGTGGACCGCCCCCTTGCGACCGAGGATCTGGCCGCCCAGCAGCCGCTTGCTGCCCGCCTCATAGACCAGTTTGACGTGAATGTCGGACTGACCCGGGCAGTAGTTGGTGTGGCACTTGTCCTTGATCACCACGGTGCGGTAATCGATGCCCATCGCCTTGGCTTCCTGCTCGGAGAGGCCGGTACGGCCCGCCTCCAGCCCCAGCACCTTGAGCGCGGCAGAGCCCAAAGTGCCCGGGAACTCCTGCTCGGCTCCGGCCAGGTTCTCGCCCACCATGCGCCCCAGCTTGTTGGCGATGGTGGCGAGTGGCACATAGACCTGCTGCTGCTTCACGCTGTGCCAGACGCTGGCACAGTCACCGGCCGACCAGACGTTGGCCAGCGAGCTGCGCCCCTGACGGTCCACCTTGATGGCGCCGTTGCCGAGCCGCTCGATGCCGGTATCAGCCAGAAACTCGGTGTTGGGCTTGACCCCGGTGCAGACCACCACGATATCGGCCTCGTACTCGCCCTGGCTGGTTCGCACGCCGGTCACCCGGCCATCCCCCAGCAGCGCTTCAACCCGCTCACCCAGATGGAGGGAGACCCCCTGTTCGCGCAGTTCAGTCTCGATGTGCTGGGTGATCTCGCCATCAAACGCATCGGGGATGACCCGATCCGCCAGCTCGATGAGACGCACCTCTTTGCCCTGATGGACCAGCGCCTCGACCACTTCAAGCCCGATAAAACCGGAGCCGATCACCACGGCGCGGCGATTGTTTTTGTCTTGTACCGCCGCCTTCAGCGCCAATCCGTCGGCCATCCGGCGCAGACCGAATATCCCCTCCTGCTGCAAACCGGGGATGGGAGGCATCACTTCCCGGGCACCGGTGGCGATCATCAGGCGATCGTAGCGATCGGTGAAGGTGTCGCCGTTGTGCTCGACTGTCAGCGTCTGCGCGGCAGCATCCAGACTCAGCACCCGATGGCCAATCTTGACCTCGATCCCCTTGGCGGCGAACTGCTCGGGGGTGAACTCGGCCATGTAGCCGGGCTCCTGGAACTCGTCGCCAACGAAGTAGGGCAAGCCGCAGGCACCGAAAGAGATCACCTCGGAGGCCTCATACACCACGATTTCGGCATCGATGGCCAGTCGGCGCGCCTTGGCGGCCGCACTCATACCGGCGGCTTCGCCACCGATGATCAGAATTCTCATTGTTTTTCCTCTCAATGGCGCAGGGAGGGCATGCCCTCCCTGCGGTCTATGACGGGAAAGGGACGCCCCTTTCCACGGGCAGATCAACCGACGCAAATCAGACGGTGGACTCTTCGCCGTCCAGACTCACTTCGTGATCGCTGTTGAACACATGCATGTCGGTCTCGCCCATCAGGCGGCTGGTGACCGTCCCTGCGGTGATGGAGCCGGAGACGTTGAGCGCGGTACGGCCCATGTCGATCAGCGGCTCGATGGAGATGAGCAGACCAGCCAGTGCCACCGGGAAGTCCAGTGCGGAGAGCACGATCAGTGCGGCAAAGGTGGCGCCGCCGCCAATCCCGGCCACCCCGAAGGAGCTGACGGTGATGATGGCGATCAGGGTCATGATGAAGCCGGGATCCATCGGGTTGACCCCGACAGTCGGCGCAATCATCACGGCCAGCATGGCCGGATAGATACCGGCGCAGCCGTTCTGGCCGATGGTGGAACCGAAGGAGGCGGCGAAGTTGGCGATCCCCTCAGGAATACCCAGCGACTTGGTCTGGGTCTGCACGTTCATCGGAATGGAGCCCGCACTGGTGCGCGAGGTGAAGGCAAACGCCAGCACCGGGGTGATCTTCTTCAGGAAGCGCAGCGGATTGATGCCGACCATGCTCACCAGCAGCAGGTGCACGACAAACATGATGGCGATGGCGCCGTAAGAGGCCATCACAAAGCTGAGCAGGTTAAGAATATCCGCATAGTTGGAGCCGGAGACCACCTTGGTCATCAGCGCCAGTACGCCAAACGGGGTCAGGCGCAGCACCAGAGTCACCATTCGCATTACGATGGCATGAGCCACGGCCACGAAGTGGCTGAAGCTGGCGAAGATCTCCGGCTTCTTGCGGGCGATGCCGGTAGCGGAGAGGCCGATGAAGATGGAGAAGATCACCACGGCGATGGTGGAGGTCTTGCGCGCCCCGGTCATGTCGAGGAAGGGGTTGGCAGGAATGAACTCCAGCATCATCTTGGCGAACGACATGCTCTCGACGCTGCCGAGTGTAGTCTGCAGCGCGGCGCCACGGGCGCTTTCGGCAGCACCGGAGGTGAGTCCTTCAGCGGTCAGGCCAAACAGGTTGGACATCAGGATGCCCGCCCCGGCGGCGATGGCGGTGGTGAAGATCAGCACGCCTATGGTCATGGCGCTGATCTTTCCCAGCGCAGTGCCGCCATTGAGCTTCAAGATAGCGCTGATGATGGAGACCATGATGAGCGGGATGATGATCATCTGCAGCAGCTTCACATAGCCGCTACCCACGATATCCAGATAGTCGATGGTCTGAACAATGACGGGCGAACCTGCACCGTAAAGCAGTTGCAACGCGGCGCCGAACAGAATACCGAGCCCCAGACCGGCAAATACCCGGCGGGTGAAGCTCACATGTTTTTCCTGTAACCGGTAGAGAAAGAACAGCAAGATGGCGGCGATGGCCAGATTGCCGATAACGCTAAATGTCATGGTATGACTCCCCAAAAAGCAGGCTTGCGCCCGAGAAACAAGAGCAAGCGCCATGCTTGCCCTGGCAACCGTGTCAGACGGTCTGCGCCGTCGTGACAAGAACAAGGGGGTCTATCGCCCCCTTGTCACAGATTCACTGCTTCTGCTGTTTCGCTCGCATGATGTTGATGATTTCGATGTCGGTATCCAGCATCCCCTCTTTGGAGAGGCGGCCCAGATTGGCGATGGTCTGGTCCACATCGTCGGAGACGATCCCTTCGCTCTGGGGGACATGCAGGTTGTTGATGGCCATCAGCGAAGACTTAACCGCCGCCGAGGTGGAGGTGGAGACCTTCATGGAGCAGGCGCTACCCGCGCCGTCGCAGATGATGCCGGAGACATCGCCAATCATGTTGTTGATGCAGTGGCTGATCTGCTGATACTGGCCACCCAGCAGCCAGGTGATGGCGGCACCGGCACCCATGGCGGCGGTACTGGCGGCGCAGAGGGCCGACAGCTTGTTCTGATAGGTCTTGATGTAGATGGCCACCAGATGGCTCATCACCAGTGCCCGGGTCAGCTGCTCGTCACTCGCCTTGAGGAAGCGGGCCGCCGCGACCACCGGCATGGTGGCGGCAATGCCCTGATTGCCAGAACCGGAGTTGGACATGGCGGGCAGCATGGCGCCATCCATCCGCGCATCGGAGGCAGCAGAGGAGAGGCGCATCGCTAGGGTCATCAGGTCATCGGAGAGCAGCTTGCGCTCCACCTGCTCGGTGAGGATCTTGCCGATCTTCAGGCCGTAGCCCTGTAACCCTTCGTCCGCCAGCGCCTGATTCATGGTGGCGGCCTCGCGGATAAAGTCGATCTCCGCCAGCGGCACTTCCAATGCAAAATCGACGATCTCCCGCAGGGTCATGGCCGGTTTGGCGGATTTGGCTGGCTGGATCTGCACGCCGGGGGCACTGGCCTGCTCCATCAGCACCTCGCCATCCTTCTCCATCAGGATGATGCGGGTGTGGTCGGTGCAGATCACCACCCGGGCACTGTGGCCTTCAACTTCGGCCAGCACCTCGGCGTAGAGCACATCCGGTACATCCTTCACATCCACCTTGATCACCGGCAGCAGCGCCTTGGCCGCTTCCACCTGTTCTGGTGTGAGGGTCTTGAGCACCTCCAGCCCAGCATCGGGATTGCCCCCTGTTATACCGACCGCAGCGGCTACCGGCAGGCCGATCATGCCGGTGCCCGGCACCCCGACTCCCATGCCGTTCTTGAACAGATTGCCACTGACCCAGACGCTGATGCGGGTCGGGGTCTCCCCCAGCAGCTTGCGGCAGTTGGCCGCCGCCAGCGCCACCGACATCGGCTCGGTACAGCCCAGGGCCGGCACCACTTCACGCTTGAGCAGGGTAATAAAGTCGGTCCATTGTGCTTTCATCGCAGTGTTTCTCATGTTCAGGGTGCCCGCAGGCAGTTATTGCTTGTTCAGATCCGCCTTGTGGTTACGGATATGCAGATAAACAGTATGACGGGAGATGCCGAGCATCCGGGCAACCAGCTGGGCCGCCTCCTTGATCTCGAAGATCCCCATGTCGAAGAGCCGGGTCACTATCTCCTTGTTGCGCACCGTGCAGGAGAGCGAATCATCCCGATCCACCTTCTCAATCACCTGAGTCACCAAATCATCCACCGAGCTGGCAAAGGTCTCGTTGTTGAGCGGCGCCGGTGCCGCGGGCAGCGCAAAAGTATCGAGCAGGCTGCCAAGGGAGGTATCCAGACTGAAGTTCACGCAGAGCATGCCGATGGGCTTGCCCTGCCGGTTGCTGATAGTGATGGAGGAGGACTTCATCAGCGTCCCGTCGCGGGTACGGCTGAAGTAGCTGCTCCACTGGCTGCCCGCCTCCCCCTGCAAGCGGTTGAGGGCAAAGTCGGTGACCGGCGCCCCCTCCCGACGACCGGTGACATGGCCGTTGGCAATCTTGATAACCGATGCATCCAGCGTATCGAACGCATGCAACACCACCTCGCACCCTGCGCCAAACAGCGCGGCCAGCGCCTCGACCGCGGGCTCAAAACTGGCGATCAGATGACGTTCTTCATCCGTTAACGAATTGATCTGGTCAGTGGTGGCTGCTGTGGACATATATGAGTAACTTTGAGTAAACCGCAGTTGATTCTACTATCAACAAGATCAACTAATGTTGAGCGGCATCCCCTTTTTGTTCGCCATTATGCCCACCTTTTAACAAAGTGCGACAAATTGTGAAGCGGCGCACAGCAGGGCGGCAACTCAGAGGTGATAGCGGGCCAGCAGTTGCTTGTAGGCGGGGGTCTGTTTGAACGCCTTGAGGGCAGAGGAGAAGCGGATAGCCAGCTGGTCGTGGCCGGGCTTGTGGGTAAACGCGAGGAAATTGCGGTTGTCGTCGGTCAGCAGGCGCGAGCCGTGGTTCACCTGATCCTGCAGCCCCTGGGTATGCAGCAAGTAGCGACCGACCCGCTCGTTGAGCACCACCCCGTCCAGCCGACCGGCCATCATCAGATGCAGCTGTTTGATGGCATTCCCCTCCCCCGTCATCGGCATCCGGATCACCCCGGGATCGGTCAGAAAATCGGGGCTGTAGGCATAATCTTCCTGAATACCTATCCGCAAACCCTTGAGGTCGGAGAGCTGCTTGAAATCCACCGGACGAACCGTCGGATAGAAGAGCACTTCACCGCTGTAAGAGAGCGGCTCTTCGGGGTAGTGGAGCCAATGCTGGCGGGAAGGTTCAAAGAATACGTCGACTACCGCATCCCCCTGCTTGAGACGGGCTTGCTGCAGAACCCGCTTCCAGGGCAGCACCCTGATTTCAGTGCGATAACCCATCTGACGCAACACGGTACAGGCCAGATCGAGATCGGCGCCGGCCAGCTCGCCATTGTCACCACGCATCACATAAGGGGGCCACAGTTCGGTCAGCAGCGTCAGAGTCGGCGGCTCGTTCGTCGCCACGGCCGAACCAGCACCAAACAGGGAGGCCAGCAGCCAGCCGTACAACCCGATCCTTCGCCAACCCTGATACCACATCATGGAGATCCCTCATGGTCCGTATGGATTGAGGATATACAAGGGATGAGCAATAAAAAAGGAGGCCGAAGCCTCCTTGATATTCACTCTCTGAATGGCACTTACAGTGCTTTCAGGATTGCCTCGACGCTGGCCTTGGCATCGCCAAACAGCATCTGGGTATTTTCCTTGAAGAACAGCGGGTTCTGGACACCGGCGTAGCCAGTGTTCATGGAACGCTTGAAGCCGATGACGTTCTGCGCTTTCCACACTTCCAGCACCGGCATACCGGCGATCGGGCTGCCCGGATCTTCCATCGCGGCCGGGTTAACGGTGTCGTTGGCACCGATCACCAGCACGGTATCGGTATCGGCGAAGTCGTCGTTGATCTCGTCCATTTCCAGCACGATGTCATACGGGACTTTCGCTTCCGCCAGCAGCACGTTCATGTGGCCAGGCAGACGACCGGCAACCGGGTGGATACCGAAGCGCACCTTGACGCCACGATCACGCAGCTTCTGGGTGATTTCAGCCACCGGATACTGGGCCTGCGCCACCGCCATGCCGTAGCCCGGGGTGATGATGACGGAGCTGGAGTTCTTCAGCAGGTCAGCCACTTCCTCGGCGCTGGTTTCGCGGTATTCGCCCATCTCCTGATCAGCCGTGGAGGCTACGCCGTCGGAGCCGAAGCCACCGGCGATCACGGAGATGAAGGAGCGGTTCATCGCCTTGCACATGATGTAAGAGAGGATCGCACCGGAGGAACCCACCAGGGCACCGGTGACGATCAGCAGGTCGTTGGAAAGCATGAAGCCCGCCGCCGCTGCCGCCCAACCGGAGTAGGAGTTCAGCATGGAGACTACCACCGGCATGTCTGCGCCACCAATGGAGGCAACCAGATGCCAGCCGAAGGCGAAGGCGATCAGGGTCATCACCAGCAGGGCGAAGGTAGAGCCGCCCGCGTTGACGAAGTAGACCATCAGCGCCAGAGAAGCGACCACGGCCAGCAGGTTCAGCTTGTGGCGGTGCGGCAGCATCAGTGGCTTGGAGGAGATGAGACCACGCAGTTTGCCGAAGGCAACCACGGAACCGGTAAAGGTTACGGCACCGATGAAGACGCCCAGGAAGATCTCGACCAGGTGGATGTTCAGCATGGCGCCGGTCAGGTGCTCGACCTGGGCAACGCTGTTGGCCTGCTCGAACGCCGCACGGGCGGCTGCCAGGGTGGCATCCAGGTTGGAACCGACGGAGACGACGACCTCAGCAGGTGCAGAGGGGTGCAGATCGATGAAGCTGTTGAAGCCCACCAGTACTGCAGCCATACCCACGAAGCTGTGCAGCACGGCCACCAGCTCGGGCATCTCGGTCATTTCGACCTTGAGTGCCAGACGCACGCCGATGGCACCGCCGATCACCATGGCCAGGATGATCCAGTGAACACCACTGGTCTCCGGGTTGAATACGGTGGCGAGCAGGGCGATAGCCATACCCGCGATACCGAACAGGTTGCCATGCTTGGCCGTTTCTTGCTTCGACAGTCCCGCGAGACTGAGGATGAAGAGCACGGCGGCAACGATATAGGATGCTGTTACCAGTCCTTGAGACACGTTAAACCCCCTTAATCCTTACGGAACATCTTCAGCATGCGCTGAGTGACGGTGAAGCCGCCGAAGATGTTGATACTGGCAATCAGCACGGCGATGAAGGCCAATGCGGTAACCAGAGTCGACCCTTGCCCGATCTGCAGCAGGGCACCGACCACGATAATGCCGGAGATGGCATTGGTGACCGACATCAGCGGCGTATGCAGGGCGTGCGATACGTTCCACACCACGTAGTAACCAACCACACAGGCCAGGATGAATACGGTGAAGTGGGAGAGGAAGGCTGCCGGGGCAACGGAGGCGATCCAGCCGAAGGCGGCGATGCCGAGGGCACCGAACACGAACTTCTTGTTGGAGGGCTTAGCCTCTTCCTTCTTGGCGGCCGGTTTGGCGGCTGCCGGTTTCTGCGGAGCGGCAGAGACGGAGATGGCGGGCGGCGGGAAGGTCACTTCACCGGCCTGGATCACCGTCATGTTGCGCTGAACCACGTCTTCGAAGTCGATGGCAACGTTGCCGTCCTTCTCCTTGCACATCAGCTTCATCAGGTTGACCAGGTTGGTACCGTAGAGCTGGGAGGATTGGGCAGGCAGACGACCCGGCAGATCGGTGTAACCAATCACCTTGACGCCGTTGGCGGTGACATGCAGCTCACCCGGCACTGTGTATTCACAGTTACCGCCAGCCTGAGCGGCCATGTCCACGATGACGGAGCCCGGCTTCATGCTGTCGACCATCTCTTTGGTGATCAGCTTGGGAGCCGGTTTGCCCGGGATCAGGGCGGTGGTGATGATGATGTCCACCTCTTTGGCCTGCTGGGCGAACAGCTCCATCTCGGCCTTGATGAACTCATCGGACATGACTTTGGCGTAACCATCGCTGGATGCGCCATCTTCGCCACCGAAGTCCAGCTTGAGGAATTCCCCACCCATGGATTCGATCTGCTCGGCCACTTCCAGACGGGTATCGAATGCACGCACGATGGCACCGAGGGAACCGGCCGTACCGATGGCAGCCAGACCGGCCACACCGGCACCGATCACCAGTACCTTAGCAGGCGGCACTTTACCGGCTGCGGTGATTTGACCGGTGAAGAAGCGACCGAACTGGTGCGCAGCTTCAACCACGGCGCGATAGCCACCGATGTTGGCCATGGAGGAGAGGGCATCGAGGGACTGGGCACGGGAGATCCGCGGCACCATATCCATCGCCATCACATTGATGTTGCGCTCGGACAGCTTCTTGACCAGCTCAGGGTTCTGGGCAGGCCAGATGAAGCTCACCAGAGTGGCGCCATCTTTAATTTGTGCGATCTCGGCATCGGTCGGCGCATTGACCTTGAAGATAAGGTCGGCTTGCCAGACATTCGGCACCACGCTGGCACCGGCAGCCTCGAAGGCGGCATCATCGAAGCTGGCCGACAGGCCTGCGCCGGTCTCGATGGCGACCTCGAAGCCGAGCTTTTTCAGCTGCTCGACGGTAGCCGGGGTCGCTGCGACCCGGGTCTCACCGGCGAGACTCTCTCTCGGTATTCCAATCTGCATGACTATTCCCTGATGGTTAATAAACAATCGCTGCCCAGTGTCTCACTTCTGACGAAACAAGACATGACCAAAGTGCAGGTCCAGGGCTCTTTGTTATGAAAATCAGTAGGCTTTACCTCAACCTCCTGTCATGGTCAGGCCCCCGCTTTTCAGGCGCGAAGGTGATTAGTATCAAATTTTGGAGTTTTATTACAACCGCAGTCCCGACGGCACTCGTACAGAATTCAGCCCATCCCTGGCTACGATTAAAAAAAACAAACCAAATTAGAGGCTTATACCAGTAAAAACGGCTGAAAAAAGTGATCCAACCAGTCAAAAAAAATGTTTTACCGGCCCTCTATCTTAGCGTTTTTTGTTCTTACGAAATCCGCTTTCGTCTCACTTCTCGCAGCAAAACGCCGAAAAGTAACATTTTCCCAACAAAAGCGGGGCCGCTTAGCCGCCATATGGCGGGAGAGGGCCCCGACAATTCAATCGTTTCGCCCGTTTGGCGCCGATTGGCGGCCCTTACCAGGCCGCTTCATAAATATGCTGGCTCTGCACCAGATCGATATCGCTGTGCTCGCCCAGACGGGTCATGCCGTGCTCACCCAGCTTGCCGATCAGGGTGTCGATACCCAGATCTTTCAGACCGTAGTCGCGCAGTCGGGTCTTGACTCCCATCCGCTCGAAGAAGTCGCGGGTCGCGGCGATGGCATCGTCGATGCGCTCCGCTTCGCTGCCGCTGTTCAGACCCCACACCCGCTCTGCGTATTGCAGCAGCTTGGCATGTTTCTGTTTGCGCTTGGCCTGCAGCAGGGCAGGCAGCACCACCGCCAGAGTCTGGGCGTGGTCGAGGCCGTGCAGGGCAGTCAGCTCGTGACCCAGCATGTGGGTGGCCCAGTCCTGTGGTACACCGGCACCGATCAGGCCGTTCAACGCCATGGTGGCGCTCCACATGATGTTGGCGCGTACCTCGTAGTTCTGCGGCTCGGCCAGCGCCTTGGGGCCCTCTTCGATCAGGGTCAGCAGCAAGCCTTCGGCGAAGCGATCCTGCACCTTGGCATTGACCGGATAGGTGAGGTACTGCTCCACGATGTGAACAAACGCATCCACCACCCCGTTCGCCACCTGACGCTCGGGCAGGGTGTAGGTGAGCACCGGATCCAGCACGGCGAAGCGCGGCATCACCAACGGCGAGAAGAAGTGCACCTTGTCGCCACTGCTGCGACGGGTGATGACGGCGCCCATGTTCATTTCGGAACCGGTCGCCGGCAGGGTCAGCACTGAGCCGAGCGGGATGGCGGAACGCACTTCGCTGCCGACGGTCTCGAGAATGTGCCAGGGATCCTTGGCCGGATCGTAGTGCGCGGCAGCGGCGATAAACTTGGTGCCATCGAGCACGGAACCACCGCCAACGGCGAGCAGGAAGTCGACCCGCTCGGCACGGGCCAGCTCCACGGCGCCCATCAGGGTCTCGTAGGCCGGGTTCGGTTCGATGCCGCCAAATTCAAACAGGGTCATGCCAGCCAGCTCGTTACGGATCTGCTCCAGCAGGCCGCTGCGTACCACGCTGCCGCCGCCATAGGTGATCATGACGCGGGCATCGCTCGGGAGCTGCTCGCGCAGCTGGGCGATCTGCCCTTGGCCGAACAGGATTTTGGTCGGGGTATGGAGAGTAAAGTTGTTCATCGACATTGCCTTCTTCTGATAGTCAGGGCGGCCTGGCCGCGAAATCGTGATTGCATTTTTCTCCAGAATCACACTACCATCAAGACAACATCCTGCTTGATTCTTGCCTATTTCTACAAAGCAGCAAAAACCGGAACTGTCGAATCAAAGAGCGCACATGCAAAACCGTTACAACGACCTCGCCGCCAGATTGACCCGCCACGTCACTGCACCCGGCATCACCCCATCACCGGTGAAACAGGTCAACCTCATCTATACCACCGAGCACCATGGCCGCACCCCGGTGCTCTACCAACCGCGGATGATCGTTATCCTGCAGGGACACAAGGTGGGTTATCTGGCGGATCAGGTGTTTCGCTACGACCCCAACCACTATCTGCTGATGACCCTGCCGCTGCCCTGCGAGTGCGAGTGCTTCGCCTCCCCCGAGCAGCCGCTTATCGGTTTTACCATCGAGATCGATCTGGTCACCCTGCAAGAGCTGCTGCTGGAGCTGGGCGATGCCTTGCCCGCCCCCGCGCCACAAAAGAGCGGTGTCCACTCGGTCCCCCTGTCGGAAACCATGTTCTGCGCCGCCGAGCGACTGATCGAGCTGATGGATAACCCGTTGCACGCCAGGGTGCTGGGGCCTCAGACGGTGCGGGAAATGCTGTTCCACGCCCTCACCGAGGGGGGCGGCCCGGCGCTGCAGGCGCTCGCCAATCGCCACAACCATGTGGGCCAGATCGCCCGGGTGCTGCGTATGATAGAGTCCCGTTATGCTGACAACCTCACCATGGAGGAGCTGGCGCGGGAGGTGAACATGAGCGTCTCCGCCTTTCACCACCACTTCAAGGCGGTCACTGCCACCTCGCCGCTGCAGTACATCAAGTCGTTTCGCCTGCACAAGGCGCGGATGATGATGCTGCACGACGGCATCAAGGCGGGCACCGCGGCGGCCAGAGTCGGTTACGAGAGCAACTCCCAGTTCAGCCGGGAGTACAAGCGCTTCTTCGGCAGCACGCCGACGGATCAGGCCTCCCGCTTCCGGGATGGCCAGCTTCGCATCATTGAGGGATAACAAGAGAGGGATTACTTATGCGTTCACTGCTTTGCCTGTTCACCGCTTTACTGCTGACGGCCTGTACCGGGATTGCCGACGGCATTCGCCCCGTTACCGGCTTCCAGCTCGATCGTTATCTCGGTACCTGGTACGAAATCGCCCGCCTCGACCACAGCTTCGAACGGGGGCTGGAGCAGGTGAGCGCCACCTACAGCCTGCGGGACGATGGCGGCGTCAAGGTGCTCAACCGCGGCAAGCAGAGCGATGGCAGCTGGCGCGAAGCCGAGGGCAAGGCCTACTTCGTCGGCAACCCGGACGAAGCGCGGCTCAAGGTGAGTTTCTTCGGCCCCTTCTACGGCGGCTACAACGTCATCGACCTCGACCCCGACTACCAGCTCTCGCTGGTGACCAGCTACAACCACGACTACCTCTGGATCCTCTCCCGCTCACCCAACCCACCCAAGGCAAAGGTGGATGCGCTGGTCGCCAAAGCGAAATCGCTGGGCTTTGCCACCGACCAGCTGATTTGGGTCAAGCAGACCCCTTAAGCCAGTCGTGAAATAACAAAGGGCAGCCCGCGGGCTGCCCTTTCTGTTGCTGGCGTGGCGGGATGTCAGAGCCGGAAGCGGCCGATCTCCTGCTCCAGCCGCTCGGTCAGCGACTTGAGCTCGGCCGCCTGCGCCGCCTCGCTGCCCGCCTGCTCGGCCAGCTCTTGCGAGACGTGGCGGATATTTTCGGTATTGCGGCTGATCTCGCCGGTCACCGAAGTCTGCTCCTCGGCCGCCGCGGCGATCTGGGTCGCCATGTCGCTGATGGAGCCGATCGCCTCGTTGATCCGGGCAAGGCTCTGGTTGGCCGCTTCCGCATCCTCGACGCTGGTACCCGCCAGCTGACGACTGGTCTCCATGCCACCCACGGCGCGACGGGTAGTCTGCTGCAGGGTCTCGATCATCTGCTGGATCTCGTCGGTGGAGTCGTGGGTACGGCGCGACAGCACCCGCACCTCGTCCGCCACCACCGCAAAACCACGGCCCTGCTCACCGGCCCGGGCCGCCTCGATGGCGGCGTTGAGCGCCAGCAGGTTGGTCTGCTCGGCGATGCCGCTGATGGTCGCCAGAATGCCGCTGATCTTCTGGGCATGGCTGTCGAGCTCATTGATGATCTGGCTGGCATCGGCCACTTCGTCCGCCAGACCGGTAATGCTGCGCTGACTCTGGCCAACCTGGGATTGACCGGCGACCGCCAGTGCGACCGCATCGGTGGCGGTAGTGGCGGCAAACTCGGCGTTACCGGCGATCTCCTGGGTAGCGGAGGCCATCTCGGTCACCGCGGTCGCCACCATCACGATCTCGTCCTGCTGCTGGCGCACCCGCTGACTGCGAGCCTGCGCCCCGGCCGCCTGGGCACGGGACTGGGCCGCCAGCTCGACGGTCACATCCCGCAACCGGCTGACGATGCCGTGCAGCCGCGCCACAAACTGGTTGAAGTTCTGTGCCAGCTGGCCCACCTCATCCTTGCTGTGGGTGTTGATGTGAACGGTGAGATCCCCCTCGCCGTGGGCAATGTCGTGCAAGGCGTGCGCGACCCGACCGAGATCGGCGAACAGGTATTTGAAGGTGGCGGTGAGCAGGGCGCTGAATACCAGCATCAGCACCAGAGTCAGCCCCACCAGCTCCCACAGCAGACTGCTGAGCGGAGCCTCCAGCACATCGCGATACATCACCATGGCCAGCAGCCAGTCGGTGCCCGGCACCGGTTGTACTGCCAGCAGCACATCCCGCCCGTCGAGGGTGGCGGCGTGCAGCTCGCTGTTTTCGCGGCCCCACTGCTGGAAGGTGGCGGCAGAGAGTCCCGGCGCCAGCTCGGCGATGGGCTTGAGCGCCAAATCCTTCTGCGGATGGCCGACGATGAGGCCGCTGCTGTCGAGCAGCATGGCGTAGCCCTCACCCTGCACCTTCATCGCCAGCACTTCGTCGATCAGCTTGTCGAGCGCCAGGTTGGCCCCCACGGCACCGACCAGCTCCCCCTGATGGCGTACCGGCTCGGAGAGGGTGACCACCAGCTTCTGCATGGTGACGCTGACATAGGGGGCTGTGACGATGAGCTGCCCCGCCTTCACCGCATCCTGATACCAGGGGCGCTCGCGTGGGTCATAGTTGCCGGTGTTGAGGGAGGGATCCTGCCGGGTCATCACCCCCTGCGCGGAGCCAAAATAGGTGAGCCCGAACCCACCGGAGGTGTAGGCCTGCTTCAGGTGCGGCACCAGCTCGGCTTGGGGGTTATCGCTGATCAGGTTGACCAGCGCATGGACGGTGTTCTTGCGATCCGTCATCCAGTCGCCGATGGCGACCGAGTAGGCGTGGCCATAGTTGACCGCCTCGCTCTGGATGGCGCTCATGGTGCGGGATTTTAGGGTGTGAAAGGCAACGATGCCGAGCAGTGATGCCATCAGCAGCACTACGCCAAGACTGGTGGCCAGCAGCTTGCCGCGCAGAGAGAGGGTCATGACGACGAATCCTTGTTGTTGTGTCAGGCAGGGAAAACCCTGATGTATCAAAGGCTATCGGCCGCAATATGAACAGACTTTAGTGAATCTGTATATTTTCCCATCTATCAACAACAGAACGCGCTATTCGTGTGAACCAGATCGCTATTCCATGCTACTGACTCTTGTAACAACAAAGCAGCAGGCCGCCCGAAGGCGGCCTGTCACTTACCCCTGATATGCACCGGCGGAGTAGGTCAGCTCATAGCTGTGGCTGTAGATCTCGACGATATTGCCGAAGGGATCTTCCATGTAGACCATGCGGTAGGGTTTCTCGCCCGGGTAGTACTCGCGCACTGGCATCCGCTGCTTGCCGCCCGCCGCGACGATGCGCGCCGCCAGCCCCTCGACATCCGGATCCTGCACGCTGAAGTGGAACACCCCGGTCTTCCAGAATTCGAAGTTGTTCTCACGGCGCTCGCTGTTGGGAAACTCGAACAGCTCGATGCCGATCTTGTCGCCGGTGGAGAGGTGAGCGATACGGAAAGAACCCCAACCCGGGCCGAACACGTCGTTGCACATCACGCCGATGGCGGAGTCATCCTCGGTGATGGTGGTCGCCGGCATGATGAGATACCAGCCCATCACCTTGGTATAGAACTCGACTGCCTTGTCGAGGTCAGTCACCGTGATGCCGATGTGGGAGAAGTTGCGTGGATAGGTCATAGGTCACCTTGAAATTGTGTGTGGGAAACAGGTGACATGATAGGAAGGGGCGACATAATGAAAAATAAGGTCAAACTAATGGAAGGCATAAATTAAATTTATGGTTAATCCGCTCTGGCTCCACACCCTGGTGGTGGTGCATGAAACCGGCAGTTTTACCCGCGCCGCCGAGCGGCTGGATCTCACTCAGGCCGCCGTCAGTCAGCATATCTCGCGCCTCGAGGCCGAATTTGGCCCCCTGCTGCTGCGCAAGCCCCGTCAGCTGGAGCTCACTCCGCGCGGGCTGGTGCTGCTCGACTTCGCCCGCCAGCAGGCGCAGGCCGCCGAACAGCTGCGAGCGCGCCTCTCTGACGATGACCCTCACCGCGGCGCCATCACCCTGTCCACCCCGGGCAGCATTGGTCTGCTGCTCTATCCCCTGCTGCTCGACCAGCAACAGGAGCACCCCGGACTCACCATCCATCACCGCTTCGCCCCCACCCCCGACATAGTGCAGGCGGTACTGGCGGGGCGCAGCGATCTGGGACTGGTGGATCAACCGCCTGAACACCCCAGCATCGCCGCCGAGCCCTTCGCCCGCGAACCCCTCTGCCTGGTGGTGCCCAACAATGGCGAGGAGCCGAGCTGGCTGCACCTCTGTCAGCTCGGCTTTATCGACCACCCGGATGGCCGCAGCATGGCACAACGCCTGCTGGGACGACGCTACCCCGGCCAGCGCGTTGACGAGATCCCGCTGCGCGGCTTTACCAACCAGATCGGCCTGATCCTGGAGCCGGTCGCCCGTGGCCTCGGCTTTACCGTGCTGCCCCGCTTCGCCGTCACCGCCTTTGCCCAGCAGGAGAAGATCCGGGTGATCCAGAGCAGCATTGAAGTGATCGACACCCTCTGGCTGATCTACCGCGCAGAGTGGCCACTCCCCGCCCGCCACCAGCGGCTGGTCACCGTCCTGAAACAGCGGGTTGCTGCACATTGAACACTCTTGCGGCAGACATCGAGATCAATCTGGCCACAGTCACCGGACTGCTAACAGCAAGATGGAGAAGAGAAAGGAGAGAGGGATAAATTGGCGAACTCCGGAAATGCGAAAGGCCAGCTCAATGAGCTGGCCTTTCTTAAAATGGCAGGGGCGGCAGGACTCGAACCCGCAACCATCGGTTTTGGAGACCGCTGTTCTACCAATTGGAACTACGCCCCTGCAACAAACGAGGCGTAGTATACAAAGTGGAGATCAAAGGTAAAGGCTTTTTTTACGCTTTCGATGCAATTGCACAAATCCCGAACAAGTCGCGGTTATTTGTGCAGCGAAGCGGGATAACTTGCTGTATTTGCAGCCCTGCCGGGGTAGGAATGGGACATAAATGGGGGTAGGGTGAAATCAGGTACCGGGAGGCCACTTATGCTCAATTACCGACTGCTCCAACAACTGGCGCCCCTCAACTTCAGGGATGAACGCAAAACAGAGTCCCTGCCCGCCTATCTTGAACGGGTCGCGCCGCTGGTGCCCTTTATTCCTGAAAATGTGCTTTCCCAGTGGATTTACCGTCATTGGCGCGGTTTTGAGTCCAACTGGAGCTTTATCGATCTCGCCAGCCATCAGTTCACCTGTGAAAGCTGGCCCACCGCGCAACTGTTGGATCAGGTGGACTCCCGCCATATGGAGGTGATCGAGCGCTGGGGAGAGATGCTGCGCAGCAACCGCTATGTGCGTCGCTCCTGGCTCGGCGAGAAGATGCTGAGCGAAGGCACCTGGCCCGAACCTGTCATCGTGCTGGTGCCGGAAGAGGGTTCAAGCTACCCGAACGGCCATCCCCTGCCCCGCCCCTACTGCCTGCTGGAAGGACACCACAGACTCGGTTATTTGCGCGCCATGGCCCGCGATGGGGAATCGCTGCAAGAGACGCACAAGGTGTGGATTTGTCGTCATGTTTCCGCCACTTAAACGTTTTTCATGCTGAAATTGGCATCGGAAATAAAATTTTGACAATTAAAAAAGCGGCCCTATAATCTGTCCGGTTTTGAAAAAGGTCGGGACGAAACGATGCAGTTTTTGATTCAGAAAACAGCCTTGCAGACGGGTGGTGCGCACCAGAGCGGCCCCGTTGTTTCCGGTTCCCACCCCAAAGATCCCCAGTTATTTTTAAAAAAAGCCCCTGTTTCAGGGGCTTTTTTTTGTGCCCGAAAAACCTCCAATGATGTCAAAGGGAATGCAGACGATGACCAATCCACTCTATAAGAAACATGTCATCTCCATTTCGGACCTGACCCGGTCAGAAATGGAACTGGTAGTCTCAACCGCACAACGGTTGAAGGCTGAACCTGACACCAGCCTGTTGAAAGACAAGCTGGTTGCCAGCTGCTTCTTCGAAGCCTCCACCCGCACCCGCCTCTCGTTCGAGACCGCGGTACAGCGCCTTGGCGGCAACATCATCGGCTTCGCCGACGGTGGCAACACCAGCGCCAAGAAGGGCGAGACGCTGGCTGACTCCATCAAGATCATCGGCTCCTACTCGGATGCGGTGGTGATGCGCCACCCGAAAGAGGGTGCGGCCCGTCTGGCCTCCGAATTCTCCCGCGTGCCGGTCATCAACGGCGGCGACGGCTCCAACCAGCATCCGAGCCAGACCCTGCTCGACCTGTTCACCATCCATGAGACCCAGGGTCGTCTGGACAACCTCAACGTCGCCTTCGTCGGTGACCTGAAATATGGCCGGACCGTGCACTCGCTGGCCCAGGCCCTCAGCCTGTTCAACTGCCGCTTCTTCTTCATCTCCCCGGAAGCGCTGGCGATGCCGGACTACATCTGCGAAGAGCTGGAAGAGAAGGGTATCCAGTTCAGCGTCCACCAGACCATGGAAGAGGTGATGCCGGAGCTGGACATTCTCTACATGACCCGCGTCCAGAAAGAGCGCTTCGACGAGACCGAATACAAGCACATGGCCGCCAAGTTCATTCTGGAGCTGGCGACTCTGGAAGGGGCCAAGCCCACCATGAAGATCCTGCATCCCCTGCCCCGCGTCGACGAGATCGATGTGGCGGTCGACAAGACTCCCCACGCTTGCTACTTCCAGCAGGCGGAGAACGGGGTCTATGCACGCCAGGCGCTGCTGGCACTGGTACTGAACGAAACTGTCTGAGCTTAGGGGAATATCATGTCTGACAAGAACCAACTGCAAGTCGAAGCCATCCGTCACGGCTCCGTCATCGATCACATCCCCGCTGGCCAGGGCATCAAGATCCTCAAGCTGTTCCAGCTGGTCGAAACCCAGGAGCGGATCACCGTCGGCTTCAACCTGAAATCCGGCGCGCTGGGCAAGAAGGATCTCATCAAGATTGAGAACACCCGCCTGACCGAGCAACAGGCCAACCAGCTGGCGCTGTTCGCCCCGAAAGCGACCGTCAACATCATCGAAGACTTCAATGTGGTGAAGAAGCACCAGCTGGATCTGCCGGAGTTCATCGCTGGGGTGTTCCACTGCCCCAACTCCAACTGCATCTCCCACAACGAGCCGGTAGACAGCTACTTCCGGGTGCGCGAAGTGAAAGGCGTGGTACGGATGAAGTGCAAATATTGCGAGAAGTCCTTCACTCAGGACATCGTCAGCGAGCGTGACTGATATCTGATTGGGCCCCGCGGGGCCCATTTTTGAACCCTGTCACATCACCAAATTTCCAGTCAGCTATAATTTGCCATCGCAAGATGGTAATGCCCGCTCATTCCCTGCATATAGGCTGATTATCAGTGTTTTTACCTGATAACTGACTGCTATGGCAGATATCGCGCGTTTACCTCCGGTCATCATCAAAGGAATTCGCCGTGGTCAAAACCCTCAGTCGTCCCGTTGCCCAAGAGCCCGATCTGGCCCAGCTGGATGCCTGTCGCCAGATCATCGGTCAGCACTGCTACAGCACCCAGGAAGAGATCCGTCGCGAGCTGTCGGAGCGCGGCTTTGCCGACATCAGCCAGTCCACCATCTCCCGCCTGCTGCGCCGCCTCGGCGTGGCCAAGGCCCAAAATGCCAACGGCAAGAAGGTCTACACCCTAGTCGATGAGCAGCTGGAACCCGCTGGCAGTACCCGCTCTATCCACGACATGGTGCGCGAAGTGGTACACAACCAGCAGATGGTGCTGATCCACACCACTCCGGGGGCCGCCACCGTGGTGGCTCGCCTGCTGGATCGCAACGCCAATCCCGAGATCATGGGCGCCGTCGCGGGCAATGACGTGGTGCTGGTCGCGCCGCGCCATATCAGCCGCACCCGTCAGGCCCACGCCGCCGTGGTGCGCACACTGGCGCAAGCCCGCTAACCCCTTTCATCGAATGCATCGAGGCGACCTGCGGGTCGCCTTTTTGTTGCCTGCGACTTTGTGCCCATCACTTCTTGCGCCCATAAAAAACGGGAGCCCGCAGGCTCCCGCTTCATCTTGCTTGCCATCCTCAGGAGAGCACGGCGCCCAGGCTCAGGCAGACCACGATCAGCACGGTCAGGATACCGAGCAACGGAGCCACCCACTTCAGCCAGCGCACATAAGGCACCTTGGCGATGGCCAGACCGCCCATGACCACGGCGGAGGTCGGGGTCACCAGATTCACCAGACCGGAGGCAGACTGGTAAGCAGTCACCACCAGATCGCGGCCCACGTTGGCGAAGTCGGCCAGCGGCGCCATGATCGGCATGGTCAGTACGGCCAGACCGGAGGAGGACGGCACCAGGAAAGAGAGCACCACTTCCAGCACGAACATCACGTTGATAAAGACGATGGTGGAGAGGCCGGTCACGATCCCTTCTGCACTGTGCAAAATGGTGTGAGTGATCATGCCGTTATCCATTACCACCACGATACCGCGGGCGATACCGATGATCAGCGCCACACCCAGCAGGTCACGGGCACCGTCGATAAAGTTGGAGGTCAACTCCTCCTCGCTCATGCGGGAGATGAGACCAACGATGATGGCGGCAGCCAGGAACACGCCGGAGATCTGCGCCATCCACCAGCCCAGCACGGCCACACCGTAGATCATCACGGCGAAGGCGGCGACGAAGATACCCAGCACGATTTTACGGGTCAGGGTGAACTCCAGCATCTGGTCGCTCTTGTTGCCAAGGAAGTGGGCACGGTTCTCTTCCCACTTGTCAGCCACCAGAGATTTGCTCGGATCGCTGCGCACCATCTTGGCGTAACGCATGACGTAGGCAACACAGAGCAGCCAACCGGCGACCAGCATGGCAACGCGCAGCCAGATACCGTCGGTGAAGGAGATACCGGCGGCGTTGGCCGCAATAACAGTCGCAAACGGGTTGATGGTGGAACCGAGAGTACCGATACCTGCACCCAGCAATACGGTTGCCGCTGCCACCACTGGGTCGAAGCGGGCGGCCATCATCACCGGCACCAGCAGGGTGTAGAAAGGCAGCGACTCTTCGGCCATGCCGTAGATGGTGCCGCCTGCGGCGAACAGCGCCATCAGGATCGGGATCATCCACTCTTCCCGGCCGCGCAGGCGGTCGGTCACACGTTCAATACCGGCATCGATGGCACCTGTCTTGGTCACTATGCCAAGAAAACCACCGATGATCAGGATAAAGAGGGAGACGTCGATGGCGCCTGCCTCATAGGTGTCGTGGTTGTAGAGGCCATCGATAGGTGCCAGCAGCACGTCGACGATCCCCTGGGGATTCCCCTCCACCAGTTTGTAGGTACCCGCCACCGGCACTTCTTTGCCGAGGGCTTCGTTCATGGTCATCTCATATTTGCCGGCCGGCACTATCCAGCTCAGGGCGGCCACCAGGGCGATCAGCACAAACAGTATCGTGTAGGCTGACGGGAACTTGAATTTGGTCATGGTCCAGCTTCCTTCTGTGGGTGTGGTATCCATGCAGGCTGCGGGTTGTAGGGTTAGAGGTATTATGCCGCTGTCACATGGTCGAAAAGCCGGGGGTCGCCCCCCGGCACCACTACTGCGACCTTAGTCGCCCAGCGTAGCAACCATCACTGCCTTGATGGTGTGCATCCGGTTTTCGGCCTCGTCGAACACGATGCTGTGCTCGGATTCGAACACGTCCTCGGTCACTTCCAGGCCTTTCATGCCATATTTATCAGCCACTTCCTTGCCCATGGTGGTCTCGTCGTTGTGGAACGCGGGCAGGCAGTGCATGAACTTCACATCCGGGTTCTTGGTGGCATTGATGACATCCATGTTGACCTGATACGGAGTCATCAGTTTGACACGCTGATCCCAAGCTTCTTTCGCTTCACCCATGGATACCCAGACGTCGGTGTAGAGGAAGTCCGCACCCAGCACACCCTCTTTCACATCTTCGGTCAGGGTGATGCGTGCGCCGGTCTCTTCGGCGATCAGGCGGCACTTGGCAACCAGCTCCTCTTCTGGCCAGAAGGCTTTCGGCGCGACCAGACGGATGTCCATGCCCATTTTGGCGGCGCCGACCATCAGGGAGTTACCCATGTTGTTGCGGGCATCACCCAGGTAGGCGAACTTGATTTGATCCAGACGCTTGCCCTTGCCGTGCTCCAGCATGGTCATGAAGTCGGCCAGGATCTGGGTCGGGTGAAACTCGTTTGTCAGGCCGTTCCAGACCGGGACTCCGGCGTAGGCGCCCAGCTCTTCGACGATCTCCTGACCGTAGCCGCGGTATTCGATACCGTCATACATGCGACCCAGTACCCGGGCGGTGTCCTTCATGGACTCCTTGTGACCGATCTGGGAACCGCTTGGGCCAAGGTAGGAGACTTGCGCGCCCTGGTCGAAGGCCGCCACTTCAAACGCACAACGGGTACGGGTGGAGGTCTTCTCGAAAATCAGGGCGATGTTCTTGCCGACCAGATGCTTGCGCTCGTAGCCACCGTATTTGGCTTTTTTCAGGTCGATGGCCAGGTCGATCATGTATTGGATTTCGCGCGGGGTGAAGTCCAGCAGTTTCAGGAAGTTACGGTTACGCAGATTAAAAGCCATGATGAGTTCTCTCTATATATGTTTCAGACCAGTTCGGGCAGTAGTGTTGACTACGCATTCTCAGTACAGATATCGGTAATTACGCATGTACGGTGCGGGTGGCGACGATATTGGTGCCGGCTTCACCCTTGAGGATGGCAAGACCATCTTCCAGCGAGCCGATGCCAACCATGCCGCCGGTCGCTTTGACAAATTCACAGGAGGCTTCGACTTTCGGTCCCATGGAACCTGCATCGAACTTGACCCCGGCCAGCTCGTCCGGGCTGGTGACTCGCAGCGGACGCTGGGTCGGTTTGCCCCAATCCAGATAGACGGCATCGGCATCAGTCAGGATCAGCAGGGCGTCGGCCTTGATCTGCTTGGCCAGATAGGCGGCAGACATGTCTTTGTCGATGACGGCTTCGATACCGGTCAGACTCTGGCCATCCCAAGTCACCGGGATACCGCCACCACCGGTACAGATGATGAGGTGGCCCTGGGCAATCAGGGTTTCGATGGCATCGCCTTCGACGATGCGCTGGGGCAGCGGGGATGGCACTACGCGGCGGAAGAACTTGCCGTCAGCCTTGACCACCCAGTGCTTCTCTTCTGCCAGGGTGCGGGCTTCTGCCTCTTCGTAGACGGGGCCGATAAATTTGGTCGGGTTGGCGAATGCCGGATCCTTGGGATCGACCTGCACCTGAGTCAGCAGCGCGGTGACGTTGCGGCTCGGCATCAGGTTTTTCAGCTCCTGGATCAGCATGTAGCCGATCATGCCCTGGGACTCGGCACCCAGCACATCCAGCGGATAGGGGGATACCTTGGTGTAGGCGCTGTTCTGCAGGGCCAGCAGGCCGACTTGCGGGCCGTTGCCATGCACCAGCACCACGTTGTACTCCTGAGCGATCAGGGCGATGGTCTTGGCGGCAGTTGCAATGTTCTTGCGCTGGATATCCGCTTCCAGTGGCTCACCACGACGGAGCAGTGCATTGCCACCCAGAGCGACGACGACAGTTGGTTTTTTCATAGTGGTTAATCTCGAGTTTGGTTCTGTGTGGCGCCAGCTTCTGCCGGCGCCACGCCGTCTCATCAGATGCTGTCGCGTTCCATCGGGCAGCTCATGCAGCGGGCGCCGCCGCGGCCACGGCCCAGTTCATCACCCGGGATGGAGAGAACTGTGATACCGGCTTTGTCATACTTCTCGTTGGTGTAGGTATTGCGCTCGTAACCCACCACCACGCCGGGACGTACGGTCAGTACGTTGTTGGCGTCGTTCCACTGCTCGCGTTCGGCTTCGAAGCTGTCACCGCCAGTGGTGATGATCTTCAGCTGATCGACGCCCAGTGCTTTCTCGATAGCGGTGACGAAGTAACCCTCTTCCTTGATGTTCATGCCGGTGGCGCCGCCCGGAGTCAGGCTCCAGCACTGCACATCCTTGCGGATCACTTCCGGATAGACGGAGAAGGTGTCGATATCCATGTGGGTCATGACGGTATCCAGGTGCATGCAGCTGCGGTGTTTCGGCAGCTCCATGGCGATGACCTGCTTGGCCTGACCATGTTTGAACAGGCTGCGAGCCAGATGCTCGACCCCTTGCGGGGTAGTGCGCTCGGACATGCCGATCAGCACAGCGCCGCGGCCGATAACCAGTACGTCGCCACCTTCGATAGTGGAGTTGTCGTAGTCACGCTCCTCGTCACCGAAGTACTTGATGAAGTCCTGGCCGGCAAACATCGGGTGCCAGCGGTAGATGGCCTTCACATGGTTGGTTTCGCGGCGACGAGCCGGCTTGGCCATCGGGTTGATGGAGACGCCGCCATAAACCCAGCAGGAGGTGTCACGGGTAAAGAGGTGGTTGGGCAGCGGCTCAATGATGAAATCGGTCGGAGCGTGCATGCCCACTACCATGTTGACACCGCTGTAGGGCATCTCGGAGTAAGTCAGGCCGCCGGAGAGAATGCGGGCCAGTTCGCGGTGCGGCATGTCAGCCAGGAAGCAGCGCACGTCGTTGGCAAAAGAAGAGCCGAGGCGGTAGTCGGAGACCTGATGTTGCAACAGCCAAGTTTTGGCTTCCGGCACATCCAGGGTTTCGGCCAGCAGATTGGTCAGCAGGAAAACTTCGACATTCTGATCGCGCAGTACCTGAGCGAATTTGTCGTGCTCCTGACCGGCGCGTTCAACAGACAGGACGTCATCGAACAGCAGATCCTGGCAGTTGGAAGGAGTCAGACGCTTCAGACTGAGGTTGGGGCGGTGCAACATGACACGGCGCAATTGGCCAACTTCAGAACCTACATAAAATTTGCTCATGATTATATTCCGTCTAGCAGTGGTCCCTGCGAGTGATTGAATAGATTCCTTCTATTCATGCTCGTGGCTAAGGCGGGATATTCTTTATGTAGGGTAATCGGCTTATGTTCTATCCTGCCCTTGCCTTTCGAGACCGAGGTTAGCCCTGCGAATCACGACAAACTTAGACATTGATCACATTCACTCAGAACTGAATATATTCACCGTCCAATCTATGACCCCGGTAGCAAATTGCGCATTTTCCACACAAAGCTCACCGAATAACCATGCAAAACCACCCCGCTATATTTCAGGTTGATTCATTTTTTATTCATGCCAGTTCACTGGGACGATTAAATGCAAATAACAAAAACCGTTAAAAATCATTACAATAAGCAATATTACAAATATAATTTGAATATTACTCCCTAGGTATTGAATACATCGCCGTGACGGGAGGAATGCGGGAGAAATAAATACTCACATCGACCACATTCACTGCATAAATCTTTTCTTGTTCCAGATCATGGCATTGATGCCAACCCCATCAGGCTCAGCCCCATAAGTCACCACCTCTTTGTGCAGTTCAACTTAATATGCACAAAGTCCGCATCAAGGTGGGCAACCATCCTCGTCGGTCACCACAACGCCTTTTGATACTTTTTTCATTAATTGAATTTATTCGTCTCACCTTGCGCTGGCGCCAACCTCGACTTAACTCAGAAAGTGATCCAGATCACACAGGAATGGCACTACCAAGGAGTTGTTATGAAGATGAAACCCATGCTGTTGCTCGCGACTTTGCTGCTCTCTGCGCTCCCCACCCTCAGCCAGGCTGAAGGAGCCCCTGCCATGCCCATGGTGGTATGCCATGTCGACAAGGCCCCTCAAATGCTGGTGCCTGACTATGTCTGCCGCTGGCAGGGAGGCAGCGTTCATTACTAGTCGAAACAACGAGAGGAGCATCACTCCTCTCGCCTTGTGATGAGACAGGCCCCTCCTATACTGAAATCAGCGGTTTTCTCATGGATAGGGGAACGTCATGATCTTGTTGGTCGGTGGAGAGAAGGGGGGGAGTGGCAAGAGCTGCTTGGCACAAAATCTGGCGGTCTACCTCAGATCCCAATTTCAGGGGGAGGTGTTACTGGTCGACTGCGACCCGCAGCGCACCACCTCTGACTGGATTCAGGAGCGCAACGACAACCCGGAGCTACCACAAATCAACTGCGTGCAGCTCTATGGCAATATTCGCAACGACTTGCTCAGCCTGAAAAACCGCTACGACTACGTCATCGTCGATTGCGGCGGGCAAGACAACCGGGCACTGCGCTCCACCATGGCTGTCGCCACCCACGCCTTGATCCCCTTGCGCCCGAAACGCCGTGACCTCAAGACCCTGCCCCATATGGAAGATCTCATCACCACCTGCAAGATGGTCAACCCGACCCTCAATGCAGCAGTAGTGCTGACCCAGTGCCCCGCCCTGCCCAATCAGGTAAAACGCATTCTCGAAGCGAAAGAGGTTTGCTCCTCGTTCGGTGTCGACGTCCTGAACGCCATCACCTATGGCCGCAACGTCTATGACGACAGCGAAGAGAAGGGACTGTCGGTGATGGAGATCGAGCCGGATGGCAAATCCGCCGAAGAGATCCGGGCCATCGCCAAAGAGTTCCTGCAAGTGGGGGTGTGAGATGGGTCTGGCCGATCTGAAGAAAAAGCACCAGCTGCATCACCAGAAGAAGTTCACCGTCGACGAATTTATCGAAGATGCGGAGTTCTACGCCAAGGGCAAGCCCAAGGTGGTCAGCCTTGAACTGGGCCTGCATCGTGACGAGGCGTTGTCGGCGCTGGCCTTTATCGAGAGTGGCGAGCACCTGAAGCCCAGCTACAAAAAGGCTACCTTCTCCATGAGCACAGTGGCCATCGACGAGCTGGGTAATCTGACCCAGCAAGATGGCATGAACAAGTCCCTGTTGCTACGCCTCTTTACCCACTACTTCTCTTCGCTGACTCCTGAGGAGCGCCAGACCATCTATGAGCGGCTCAACCAGCGCTCATAATTTCTCCATTCAGCCGCTCTTTGTGTGCCTCGCCAACTCACCCCGAATGACCATCATCAGACTGCAACATCTGTTTCTGAAGCAACCAAAACGCCGTGTAAGAGATTTGCCATTCCAGATGTAAGCCAACGGCCGAAAAGATCCCCGAGATAATCGGAAGATAAGATCTTAAAACATGAAGATGATAAACTTAACTAGTTGTTTATAAATGAATAAATCGAAACACGCCACTTTCGAAATAGCTAATAACAAAAACGTTTTCCAATCTAGCGTTGTAGCCGGTTAGAAAATCCTTATAGTTAATCATGCACGGACGCAATGAAGTCGGTCAGGAAGACTGGCTGCCAGGGTTGGGCAAATGGACTCACCACAGGATGTGGTAAAGGACACCTCCCAGGACGGAGAAAGTGCGACGGGACAGGATGACTCGTCAGGCCAAGATGGCTAAAGGACACCCCAAAGGATTGGGAAGGGGAAACCTAAAGGAAGAGGTAAACAGTCAGGGATTGCAGGGAGCAACTTCGTTCAAGGATCTGAGCGATACGACTACCGGGGGCGACGCAAGTCGCCCCCATCTTTTTATCTGCATTTCACCGTCCCCTTACTTGGCTCTCAATTACTTGCCTCAGCGCAGAGACTTCTTACCAGAACCTTCCCGACCCGCTGCTTAAGCAAAAATACATATGAAAGGGGCGCCACGATGGCGCCCTTCTCTGTTTTCTAATCGGCAAACAAGCTTATATCACGCGAGAGAACTGCTGCTGACGCGCCTTGTTGCGCAAGTACACGTCGAAACACATGCAGATATTGCGGATCAGCAGCTGCCCCGTGGAGGAGACCTCCAGACCATCCTCCGTCATACGCACCAATCCATCGTTGATGAAGGTCTGCAGCAGCTTGAGATCGTCAGCAAAATACTCTCTGAAATTGAGCCCGTGCGCCTGTTCGACAGCGGCAAAGTTCAGACGGAAATCACAGATGAGCCGCTTGATCACCTCACGGCGGATCAGGTCATCCTGATTGAGCGAGCAGCCTTTCCACTGGGCATGACCCAGCTCTGCAACCTGTGCGTAATACGCCTTGAGCTCTTTCTGGTTCTGGGAGTAGGCATCACCGATCATGCTGATGGAGGAGACACCCAGCCCCAGCAGATCGCAATCACCCTGAGTGGTATAGCCCTGGAAGTTGCGGTGCAGCTTGCCCTCGCGCTGCGCCACTGCCAGCTCGTCATCGGGTTTGGCAAAATGGTCCATACCGATGAACTGGTAACCCTGACCGGTGAGGAAGGCGATGGTGTCCTGCAGCATGGCCAGTTTCTCCTGCGGCGCAGGCATATCCATCTCTTTCAACTTGCGCTGGGCGGCAAAGCGGCTCGGCAGATGGGCATAGTTGAAGATGGAGAGGCGCGCCGGATCCGTCTTGAGCACCTCTTCCAGCGTATGGTGGAAGCTGGCACGATCCTGATGCGGCAGGCCATAGATAAGGTCGAGGTTGGTCGAGCGGAAGCCAAGTTCACGGGCCCGCTCCAACATGGCTTTAATAAAGTCGTTGTCCTGCTCGCGGTTGACCGCAACCTGCACATCCTTGTTGAAGTCCTGCACCCCAAGGCTGATGCGGTTGAAGCCGACGTCTCGCAGCACATCCAGCATGGTAATGGCAATCTCGCGCGGATCGACCTCGATGCTGAACTCCCCCTCTTCGGCGAAATGGAAGTGCTCACGCAGCATGGCCATCAGGCGGCGCGTTTGCGCTTCATCCAGATAGGTGGGTGTACCGCCACCCCAGTGCAGCTGGGTGACCATACGGTGCTTGAAGAGCGGGGCTTGCGCCTTGATCTCCTGCTCCAGGTAGTCGAGGTACTCGTCAGCCTTGTGCTGATGGCGGGTAATGACCTTGTTGCAGCCGCAGTAGTAGCAGAGCTTGTGACAGAAAGGGATGTGCACGTAGAGCGACAGATTGCGCTCGGGATACTGGCTGGCAGCGCGGACAAAATCCGGATAGCCGAAGCTCTCGTTAAACTCCAGCGCAGTGGGATAAGAGGTGTATCGCGGGCCACTGTAGTTATATTTTTCGATCAGGGCCTGATCCCACACAATCTGTTCTGCTTGCACGCTCGCTTCCTCTCTTGTTGTTATTGTTGGCTCACCGACCTAACTGAAAATCCTTCAGCTGGGCAACATCCTTGAGGATCTGAGCCTCCAGCTCGGCCTCGTAGCCGCTTCGTTCGAGATCCATCTTCATCACTTCATTGCGCTTGAGGGCGCGTCTGGCCTCATGAGTCGGCATATCTTTCACCTTCTCATACAGCCCGTACAGACCCGGGAATTCGGCAACGAACGCCCGCCCCCCCTTGATCTGCAACGCATCCAGCAGATTGGTCAGCCGAATGGCGCCTTCGGAGTAATCGCACTGCCCCTCCTGCACCGCATGGGCAATGACCCGCACGCTCTCCAGAATTCGTTCATTGCGAGCAGTAATAGCCTGCCACTGCATCGCTTGCTGTCGTCTCAGCCTGGCCAGCAGCATGCCTGCATAGATGGCCAACCCTGACAAAATCAGGCCGCCCAACAGGGCGGCCAGCATCCATCCACTCATCACTTTTTCTTCGGCTCAGGCTTGGGTTCCGGCTTGAAATCGACCTGGTTGAAACGGTCCCACAGCTCCTCTTCGGAAGCTGGTTTCTGCTCGTCGAACTCGGCGTCATCGCCATCATCAAACGGCAGCTCGTCATCTTCATCATCGTCGTTGTCGATGATGCCCAGCTCATCCATCAGCTCCTGATAACGGTCGACGCGCTGATCAACCCAGGCTTGCTCGGCCGCTTCCAGAGTTTCACCGGCATCCAGACGATCCAGCAGATCATTCAAGCGGTCATCGTTTTCGATGGAAGCCAGCTCCTGCTCGGGCGTCATCACCAGCTTCTTCTCTTTCACCGCCTTGAGTGCTGCCGGCTTCTTCTGTTTGTCATCCACCACCAGAACTACCGGCTTGCGGGAACCGATACGCGGATCTTTGGACTGGCTGTTGCCAGACTTGCTCTTCGGCTGTTCAACTTGCTGGCGAGAACCAGCCTTCAGGCCCTTGCGCTTGGCAGCCCGTTTACGCTCACGGCCTTCCTGAGCACTGACATCAGATTCTTTGCGCTTGCCAGTAGGCTTGCGAGTGGGTTGTTTGGCAGACATGAATGGCTAACTCCGAAAATAACTGGTTTGACCCGTACCCGGGATGATCTCACCCGGTGGGATACGATGCGAGGAACAGTAAGGCTGGAACAAGAGCAGGATCCCGCACCAATCCGGCCCAATCAGGCCACTGAACACCGCAGGATCGGTATCCTCTGGGCATGTTGCTGGTATTTTGACACAGAATGGCTGATCGGGTTAATGACCCAAAAGAAAAAAGGCAGCCGAAGCTGCCTTGATATGTTCATGCGTGCGCCATCCTGAATGGCAAAACCATCTGTTTCGTCCTCTCCGTGACAACTTGTCGCCGCATCATATCGTTGTGTGGTCATCCTGACCTTATATTGGTCGTTCCTGAATGTGCGTGTGCCTGTTTGACCCGTCTCGACCGCATCCTGCCATCGTGCCGGGGAGTCTGCATCCCGCAACCCCATCCCGCTCCGGAGATGGTCACCATCCTGATCCTTCAATCCTTTGCCAGCTCATCCGAGCCCATGGCATCCCGCAACGCCAGCCATCCTCTACTCACAACACCCTGTCGTGAAACCGCCACCCAATCCGTGGGTGAATCCATTAAGCCTACTGTACCAACTCTATAAAGCGGCTCAATCCACTCAAAACATTCTCAACATGTCGAAAAATATCAATATTCACATAATTACTTGATAAATAATGATTATTTAATATTTTATGCAATTTTATGAGCCTTGGCCTGCCTTGAGAATGGGAGATCTCTTACAGAACGGGGGGATTAAACCGAGAATTATCTGAAAGCCATAAAAACAACGGGGAGCCCAAGCTCCCCGTTTCAACTCAAATCGACCGTATCGACTATATCAGTGCAGACCCGCTACATATTTGGAGAGAGCTTCGATATCCTGATCAGTCAGTTTCTTGGCAACGTCCCGCATCATTCCATTCGGATCATTGTCACGCGTCCCGGCACGGAATGCGGTGAGCTGAGCCTTGATATAGGCAGGATGCTGGCCGGACAGGTTGGGATACTTCGCCTGTTCGACACCCGAGCCACGGGGACCATGGCAAGCCGTACAAGCTGCCAGACCGCGACTCATGTCACCACCCATATAGAGTGCCTTGCCCGCTTCGACCACGTCGTCAGGGACAGCGATAGGGGTAACCTTCAGGCTGGAGAAATAAGCCGCCAGGTCATCCATGTCCTGTTCCGACAAAGGTAACGCCATCGGCCCCATCACTGGCGCAACCCGGCCAATTTGACCAGAAGCGGCAGCCTTCAGTTCAACTAACTGCTTTTTGATATATGATGCGTGCTGACCAGCAATTTTGGGGTACATATCAACCAGGCTGTTTCCGTCCGGTCCATGACAAGCCGCACAAACGGCAGCCTTGGTCTGTCCCGCAGCGGCATCGCCCTTGGCTTGTGCCATCCCCGTTACGCCAACCATCAGAGCAAGAGTAATGACTAGGTTCTTCATGGCGTTCCAACTTTTCGTTATTAGGCTTCCAGATCCCATGCCGCTGAAGGCATGTTAAAATAAACGCGTTTAAGCGACGCTATTTTACACCATTTTACAAAAAAGTAACTCTATAACCCTCTATCTCCATGGGGAATTTACGTTGGATACACAAACTCTGAATTTCAATAAGGTGCATTTTGTGACCAGCGCACCCGACATCCGTCACCTGCCAAATGATGGGGGTGTCGAGATCGCGTTTGCCGGCCGTTCCAACGCCGGTAAGTCATCTGCATTGAACACCTTAACCAAACACAAGAACCTGGCGCGCACCAGTAAGACTCCCGGTCGTACCCAGCTGATCAACCTGTTTGAGCTGGAACCGGGCAAGCGTCTGGTCGACTTGCCGGGTTATGGTTATGCGCAAGTTCCGCTGGAAATGAAGCTCAAGTGGCAAAAGTCACTGGCAGAGTATCTGCAGCGCCGTGAGTCATTGAAAGGTCTGGTGATCCTGATGGACATCCGCCACCCACTCAAAGATACCGACATGAACATGCTGGAGTGGAGCTCGCACCGTCAGTTGCCCGTCATGCTGCTGCTGACCAAGGCTGACAAATTGAGCCCAGGCCCACGCAACAACCAGGTAATCAAGGTGCGCCAGGCCGTTGCCGACCTCGGTTCCCAGATCCAGGTCGAAGCATTCTCCTCTCTCACCAATATCGGCGTGGAGAAGCTGGCGCAAACCCTGACCGAATGGTACGTCAGTGGTGACGATACCGACGTGCTGAACGCTGACGAACAACAACCTGCCGAGGAGTAATCTACTCCTCGCTCTCCTTGCAATTGGCGGAGCACCCCTCCGCTGATTGAAAGGGTTTCAGATTGCCGCTTTCACCTGCCTCACGACGAACACCCCGCATTCGTCTCCCCTGTTATATCCATTACCGCTTACAGTTCATATAGATAGGTCATTAATTCATGAAAGAAATTAACTTTTGAAGACGTTGATAGCGTTTTCAAATTCGTTCTTTCAAAACGAACCAGAATTACAAAAATAGACAAAAATGAAATTTAATTACAAGATCTAACCGAGATGGATAAAAATGAGGCCGGACGACAGTGATGCCATCCAGCCTGAAATAATAAGTTCAAAAAATTGGGAAGAAGCTGAATCTTGAGTACCAGACGACAGGTATTCCTCAAGAAGCAGCCTCATTCTATCAAATGCATCGCCAATTTAAAGCATTTACTCTAAATGGCACGCATAAAAAAACACCCCGACGAGAACCTCATCGGGGCAGCTATTCAGCCACATTCAATTACGTGAAATAAAAGGTCTGAAAGATAGAACATCTTACCTCTGTACCCTACGCAGACAACTGTACAGCAAGGCAGCAGAAAGTGAAAGTAATTTATGTAATTTATGTAATTTAGTTTCACAACTTACAGATTAAGAAAAAATCTTTTATTTTCATGTAGATAAAAAAATCCCCAGTACGAATACCGGGGAGTTATAAAGGTGACTAGCTAGCACTTCCTCAACTATCTAGTTAGTCAGCGCCATTTCAAAGTAGTTCCGCTACAAAACAAAAAAACTTTGAAAAATCAGATGTAGATAGCACCATCTTCGGCAAACTCTTGTTCTTCAATGAGTTTTTCAGCCAGATCTTCAATGTCAAAACGCACACTTTCAAAGGCTCTGACGATATCATCCTCCCTCGTCAGCGCCAGACCTGTCATTCTCTCCAGTCGCCGCTGGCTGATGTAACAATCTATCAGCGCCCCCATCTGCTGGGCAGGAAAACGCACCCGCTGTTCGTCAGCCTGCCACTCCATCAGGTCGGGAAACAGAATACCCTGGTTCATATCACCCCCAAGTTACGCTTCAACTCTCTCAATACCTGTTTAGTCCCGGGACGAATTCCGCGCCACACGGTAAACGCTTCGGCGGCCTGTTCCACCAGCATGCCGAGTCCATCCATGGTTTGACGGGCCCCATGCTGTTTGGCCCAACTGATAAAGGCCGTATCCGAGGCGCCATACATCATGTCGTAGATGGCAATATCAGTGTGGATCAGGGCAGGGGCCAACGGCGGCAGCTCCCCTTGCAGGCTGGCGGAGGTAGAGTTGATGACGAGATCGAATGGCCCTGCCAACTGCTCATAGGCCTGGGCAGTCACTGGCCCCAGATCGTGGAATTCGGCAGCCAACTGTTGCGCTTTTGTGTGGGTGCGGTTGGCGATCACCAGCTCGCTCGGCAACTCAGCCAGCAGCGGCGCCAATGCACCACGAGCCGCGCCACCGGCACCCAGCAGCAGGATCCGGCTATCCGCCAGCGTCACACCATGGGACTTGAGATCGGCGACCAATCCGGCGCCATCGGTATTATCCCCCAGCAACACGCCATCATCGGTCAGCTTGATGGTATTGACCGCGCCCGCCCGCTTGGCCCTCGGGCTCAAGCAATCGACCAGAGTGAATGCCTGCTCCTTAAAGGGAACGGTGACATTGCATCCCTTGCCCCCTTGGTCAAAGAAGGTGCGCAGGGCTTGGGCAAACTCGTCGACGGCGGGTTCAGCCAACCCATACTCCAGCTCTTGCTGGGTTTGTCTGGCAAACAGGGTGTGAATGAAGGGGGACTTGCTGTGGCGCACCGGGTGGCCAAAAACCAGATAACGATCCATCAAAGAGTTCCATCAGAGGGCAATATTCCGATTTAACGGGTTTTCGCACTCGGGAACAAGCCGAATATCGGCCAGTAAAAAGGGGCCATCATGGCCCCTCGGGTCACAGCCACTCTCGCGGCGTGAGGTAATCGGTGTAGAGCAAGGCTTCAGGAGTGCCCGCTTCCGGCTGCCAGTCATACTCCCAACGTGCCAGCGGTGGCATCGACATCAGGATCGACTCGGTACGTCCGCCGGTCTGCAGCCCGAACAGGGTGCCACGGTCATACACCAGATTGAACTCCACATAGCGACCACGACGATAGAGCTGGAACTCCCGCTCCCGCTCGCCATAGGGCAGTGCCTTGCGTCGCTCGATGATCGGCAGGTAGGCCTCGAGATAGCCCCGACCTACCGCCTGCATAAAGGCAAAGCAGTCGGCAAAGGGCCAGCGATTCAGATCGTCGAAGAAGAGACCGCCCACCCCTCGCGTCTCGTTGCGGTGCTTGAGGAAGAAGTAGCGATCGCACCAGGATTTGAACTCGGGGTAGATCTCATCACCAAAGGGCTGGCAGAGATCACGGGAGACCTGATGCCAATGCTGCACATCCTCGGCAAACGGGTAGAAGGGCGTCAAATCGAAGCCACCGCCAAACCACCAAATGGGCTCTTCACCCTCTTTCTCGGCGATGAAGAAACGGACGTTGGCGTGGCTGGTAGGCACATAGGGGTTGTGCGGATGGATCACCAGCGACACGCCCATCGCCTCGAACTTGCGACCGGCCAACTCTGGCCGATGGGCTGTAGCAGAGGCAGGCATGGCATCTCCATAGACATGGGAGAAGTTGACGCCCCCCTGCTCGATCACCGCGCCGTGGCGCAGCACACGGGTGCGACCACCGCCACCGCCTTCACGGCTCCAGGCATCTTCCACAAAGTGTCCACTGCCATCGGCCTGCTCCAGACCACGGCAGATCTCGTCCTGCAACTGCAACAGGAAGGCCTTGACCTGGGCCACATCCGGTTTGCTCATCTTGTCTCCAGTCAGGCAGGATCGTGAACGCCCTGTCCATTTTTATAGTTAAATCAATCCGATGAGCTCACCGCTCAGCGGATTGATAGCAAATAATGACGTATCCGCCTGCTCAGGAGGGGCGAATAATAGCGCCGGTTCGGGCGTCCTTGATCTCGGAGGGGTTAGCTTGACCACCCACTTCACCGGGCAGGATATAGGCTAACTTGCTTGCCAGCCGCTCACCGATATCGGCCACTCGACGGGCAGGCTCCTCACCGGTCAGGTTGGCGCTGGTAGAGACCAGCGGCTTACCAAAGGCACGGCACAACGCCTGTACCTGAGGATGAGCCGTCACGCGCACCGCCAAGGTCTCGAACTGCCCGGTCAGCCAGGCCGGCGTCGTTGCACGGGCAGGCATGATCCAGGTAAAAGGACCGGGCCAGCTGGCTTCAACCCGAGCCAGTTGCTCACCGCTAAGCTGGCTCAGATCGATGTAATCCTGCAATTGCTCTACGTCGGCAGCAATGAGGATCAACCCCTTCTCCACCGGACGCTGTTTGATGGCCAGCAGTCGCTGCACCGCAACTTCGGAGTCGGGATCACATCCCAGACCAAACACGGCCTCGGTCGCATAAGCGATCACCCCTTCCTGCTGGAGGGCGGCAACTGCCTGTTCAAATTCATTTGGCATAGGAAAAATGCGGCAGCCTGGCTGCCGCCTCGTCACTTAGTAGCAAGTTGAATCCGTATGGCGGCGACCATGGCAAAGTGACGTGTTGCTGTTGCACAGGAAAAATACGACACATCCGGATCGCCACCTATTCACTTACTTGAGTTGAGCCTGCAGGGCGGCATCCTTGGCAATCACCTCTTCGGCATTCTTCTGGCGTTCGGCCCGAACCTTGGCCGCCAGTTCATCATCGGCTACTGCCAGCATCTGGGCTGCCAGATAACCTGCGTTCTTGGCACCGGCTTTGCCGATCGCCACGGTCGCTACCGGTACACCACCCGGCATCTGCACGGTGGAGAGCAGCGCATCCAGCCCCTTGAGCGGACCACCGTCGATGGGCACCCCGATCACGGGACGAGTCGTGATGCCGGCTACGGCACCCGCCAGATGCGCCGCCAGACCGGCAGCACAGATAAAGACCTTGCAGCCACGGGCCTCGGCATCGGTCACATACTGATGGGTCGCAGCCGGCGTGCGGTGCGCGGAGGTGACTTTGACTTCCACTGCGATATCAAATGACTTGAGCACCTCGAGGGTAGTCTGCATCACGGGGAAATCAGAATCAGAGCCCATCAATACGGCAACAAAGGGTTTATTCATGGTGGGAATTTCCTTACTCCAAGTGGGGGGTTGAAGTTCACCGAAAACGTTTCAATCCGGTTGCGGCGGCGGGATTATACCTGCTCACTTTGGTGGCCGCATTTCTTTTGCGGACAGACCCAACGCAGAGTTCCCCTCACTTTTTTCTCTACCATGATGCCCCAACCACACGCGGGACAAGGCATGGGGATCGGCTTGTCGTTCACCACATATTTGCAGTGTGGATAGCCATCACAGGAGTAAAACTGCTTGCCGTAGCGGGAGGTGCGGCTCACCAGATGACCCTTGCCGCACTCGGGGCAGAGGATCTGGGTATCATCGCTCTCCTGCAGGGATTCGATGTGCTGACAGGCCGGATACTGGGTACAACCGACAAACAGACCGTAACGCCCCTTCTTGATCGCCAGCGGCTCTCCGCAATCGGGACAGGCAGAACCTTCGAGCACCTTTTCGATGTCGCGGCCGGATGGCGTCAGGGAGCGTATGTAATCACAGGCAGGATAAGCAGAACAGCCAAGAAAGGGGCCATGTTTGCCCTGGCGGATCACCAGCTCGGCCCCGCACTGCGGGCACGGCTCGCGCTCGAAGGCATGTTCGTGGGCTGAAAAGAGGTGATGATCGATTTTTGACATGGGCCGCGCCTTGAAATCCAGATGGCCTGAATTCTACCAGCGCGGCACCGGACTGTCAGTGAATGACGCCGTCTGACTCATCAAACACCAGCTCTTCCATCTGCTGGTAGGCATTTTCACTGCCCGGTACGTTGAACAGCACCATCATGACGACCCACTTCAGGTCATCCAGCTCGATATCCGGCTTGTCCAGCTCGAGCAGGCGCTCGATACAGATCTCGCGGGTTTCGGCATTCAGCACCTGGGCCTGTTCCAGAAAGAGCAGAAAGCCGCGGCACTCGGTGCTCAGACGTGCCAGCTCTTGCGGAGCATAGATACGCATCGAGCCTTGCGCGCTGGCGGTAACATAGACCTCCCGCTCGCTATCGTGCAGATTGGCCAGCCGCTCCAGCCAGTCGAGCGCCTTGTCGATCTCTTCTTTATCGAAACCGGCCCGGCTCAACTCGTCGGTGAGCTCATCCTGCTCGACCATCACATCTGCATCGCTGTGGATGTAGGTCTCGAAAAGGTACATCAATACATCAAACATGATTCGCCCTCCTCGCTCTGACGTATCCACCGGCTACCGCCATCACTGCACCGGCCAGCTCCAGCTCTACCAACCTGCCCAATACCACTTCAACAGGAAGCTGGGCCCGCTCGGCAACGGTATCCACGCTCGTGGTCTCATAATCTACGTTATCCAACAAATCGGCATAAGGCAATTCGCTATTATGCGGTTGCTCAGATGGTATGACTGACGGATGTGGCCGTGCGACCCACTCTGGCAGCTCTTCCACTATATCGGCCGCACTCAGCACAAGTTTGGCCCCCTGCTGAATTAATCTGTTGCACCCTATCGCCTGGGCATTTTGCGGGGCGCCGGGTACCGCAAACACTTCGCGCCCCTGCTCAAGCGCATAGCGGGCGGTGATCAGCGAACCGCTCTGCTCGGTCGCCTCCACCACCAGAGTTCCCAGCGACAAACCACTGATAATACGGTTGCGACGAGGAAAATGTTCAGCCAGCGGCCCTTTATCCGGTGCCAGCTCGGAGATAAGCAAACCACCACTTTCCAGAATCTGGCCTGCCAGCCCCTGGTGGCGTTTGGGGTAGAGGCAATCCAACCCGGAACCCAACACGGCAAGGGTGATACCGCCACAAACCAGCGCCTGCTGATGGCAAACACCATCGATACCGAGCGCAAGGCCCGAAGTGATGGCTAACCCGCATCCAACCAGCTCGCTACAAAGGCGGGAGGCATTATCTTTGCCTGCATAGGTAGGATGGCGTGTCCCCACCATTGCCAACTGGGGTAGCGACAGCGCAGCAAGATCGCCACGACAGTAGAGCAGCAGGGGTGCCGCGGGAATTTCCCGCAACAAGGGTGGATAAATCGGGTGATCTTGCGGAATAAGGAGATTGTCAGGCAAAGCGGCCCAAGCCAGGCTCTGCTCAACCACCGGCGAGGGCCAGCGCAGTTGTTTGATCTGCTCTGACGATAACCCCATACCATGCAGTTGCGCTTCATCGCTCTGGAACAGGGTCTCAATACTTCCCCCGGTCCGCTCCAACAGACGTGCTGCGGTTACCGGACCGATACCGGTGACCGCATCGAGAGTGAGCCAGAGCGCCAGACGCGCGTCGGGGTAGTTCACGTCAGAAGTGAGTGACCTGATAGCCCGCACTCACCATGTCGTTACTCTGCATGATGAGACCGTAACTCAGCTTGTCATACACCTTGAACAACATGACACGGGCAATCGCTTCAGAGGGCAGTGGTGCCTTCTTGTTACTGCTGTAAAACACCCGGTTAAAAACCGACGAGAGCTCCTTGTACTGTACATCGCCATTCTTGGTGACCAGAGCAGCACCGGGCCGCCTGACATCCAGTACATCCCCGGCGACCAGTTGATCGCGGCCACCCCGGTTGATCAGCACCACATCAAACTTGCCACCGCCCCGGGTCTTGTTCGGCAAATCGATGATATAGCCCGGCGTGATGGCAGGTGCCGCTTTCGGTGTGAAGACGGCGGGCATGTTTTCCTGAGCCGGCAGCGGCATCACCTTGTCGCCCTGCAGCACTTCGCGCTGGTTATGAGTCAGAGTCACCTCAGTCCGATCGCCATCAAGACGCGCCACGGCCCGCACCACACCGGCAAAGATCGCCTCCTGGCCCAGCAGTTCACCGGTTTCGCGATCCTTGTAGACCACTCCGGGGTGATAAATGCCATAAACCTGCCCCGGCGTCAGGGAGCCCTGCACATAGAGGGTGTCCCCCTCCAGCATGCCGATATGCTTCTGATCCGACCCCAGCAGATAGGGCAAGGTTTTCTGCTGCTGGCTGTTTGCCAGAATATGGTCGGTTTGCAGGAAAGGACCGACCTCGCTGATAGGCAGGGTCGGAATGGGGTTGGCTTTGTTTTCGTAACGGGTTTTCGGGCCGAGACGGATAACTTGCTTGCTACCCTGCATCGCCTTGCCGAGCCGGGGTTCACCATTGACCCAGCTCAGATGCAGTACATCACCGGGGTAGATCCAGTGAGGATTGGCTATCTGCGGATTGATGTTCCAGAGACGGGGCCAGAGCCAGGGTTCGGAAAGATACTTGCCGGAGATATCCCACAGGGTGTCGCCTTTTTGCACTACATAACTTTCGGGGTAACCCGCTTTCAGCCTGAGCTGATCGGCCAATGCTGCCTGACTCACGGTCACCAGCAGGCAGGCGAGGATGGTTTGCTTCAGATACATAACACTCCCTGTTACTTCTGTACGCAAAGTGTTGCTGTTTTTTGTCGGCGTAAATGACTAGAATTACGCCAATATTGACTGCATTTATACGAAACTAAAGAAAAAACTATGGCCATTCTAGATGTATTGCGTTTTCCCGATGAGCGCCTGCGCACCGTTGCAGCCCCTGTCGAGACCTTTACACCCGAGTTACAACAGATTGTAGATGATATGTTCGAAACCATGTACGCGGAGGAAGGCATTGGCCTGGCCGCGACTCAGGTCGACATTCACCAGCGCATCATAGTGATCGATGTCTCTGAAAACCGTGAAGATCCTCTGGTATTGATCAATCCGGAGGTCATCGAGCAGTGCGGCAGCACCGGCATTGAAGAGGGTTGCCTCTCCGTGCCCGGCAGCCGTGCTCTGGTGCCTCGCGCCGAACAGATCAAAATCCGCGCCCTGGATCGCCACGGCAAGCCGTTCGAGCTGGAAGCCGATGATCTGCTCGCCATCTGCATCCAGCATGAGATGGATCATCTGGTCGGCAAGCTGTTTGTGGATTACTTGTCCCCGCTCAAGCGCCAGCGCATTCGCCAGAAGCTGGAAAAGATGGCCCGTGAAGATCGCAAAGTCCTCTGAGGATCTGCCCCATTGAATAAGCTGAAACTGATTTTTGCCGGTACTCCCGACTTCGCCGCCCGTCACCTGGCGGCGTTGTTGTCTTCCGACCACGAGGTCGTTGCCGTTTATACCCAGCCTGACAAGCCTGCTGGCCGTGGCCAGAAGCTCACCGCCAGCCCGGTCAAAGAGCTGGCACTGGCCCATAACCTGCCGGTTTACCAACCTGCCTCTCTGCGCAAGGAAGAGGCGCAAGCCGAACTGGCCGCCCTTGGCGCCGACCTGATGGTGGTGGTGGCCTATGGCCTGATCCTGCCCAAGGTGGTGCTCGATACCCCGCGTCTGGGCTGCATCAACGTCCATGGCTCCCTGCTGCCCCGCTGGCGCGGCGCGGCACCGATCCAGCGCTCCATCTGGGCGGGCGATGCCGAAACCGGCGTCACCATCATGCAGATGGATGTGGGACTGGATACCGGCGCCATGATCCGCAAGGTTAGCTGCCCCATCGCCGCCGACGAGACCTCCGCCAGCCTCTATGACAAGCTGGCCGAGCTGGGCCCGCAGGCACTGGTCGACACCATCAATGCCATGGCCGCCGGTGAAACCGCTGCCGAGGCGCAAGATGATACGCTGGCCAACTACGCCGAAAAGCTCTCCAAGGAAGAGGCCCGCATCGACTGGTCGATGGAGGCTGTTGCCATCGAACGCTGCATCCGCTCGTTCAACCCCTGGCCCATCAGCTGGTTTGAAGTGGCTGATCAGACCGTCAAGGTATGGCAAGCCGCCGTCATTGACAGCGACCACGGCCAACCCGCCGGCACCCTGCTCAAGGCCGACAAGCAGGGGATCGATATCGCTACCGGCAAAGGGGTGCTGCGCCTGCTGACCCTGCAACCGCCCGGCAAGAAGGCGATGTCCGTTTCGGATCTGCTCAACTCTCGCCGCGACTGGTTTGAACCCGGCACGCAATTGAATTGAACTGGATTGAATTGACACAAGCGGGGCCCAGGCCCCGACTTGCGCATCTAAGGTAACTCTATGAAAACACGTGCACAGGCCGCTCTCGTTATTCAACAGGTGCTGGATCAGGGTCAATCCCTCTCCGCTGTTCTGCCTGCTGCCCAGGAGAAGGTTGCACCTCGCGATCGCGCTCTCCTGCAAGAACTCTGCTACGGCACCCTGCGCTGGCTGCCCCGCCTCGATGCGGCAGTTAACGAGATGATGGACAAGCCGCTCAAGAACAAGAGCCGCATTTTCCACTACCTCATCTTGGTCGGTCTCTATCAGCTCATCTACACCCGCATTCCGGCTCACGCCGCGGTGGCCGAGACCGTCAACGCCGTCAAACTGCTCAAGGGCACCTCCCTGCGTGGCCTCATCAACGGCGTGCTGCGCAACTTCCAGCGCAGCGCCGAAGTCATTCTGCTGCGTATCGACCGTGTTCCCAGCATTCGCCTCGGTCATCCGGAGTGGCTCACCAAGCGCCTGCGTCAGGCCTATCACGATGAGTGGGAATTCATCATGGAGGCGAACAACCAGCGTCCCCCCATGTGGATCCGCAACAACAGCCAGCGCCAGAGCCGCGATGCCATGCTGGCTCGCATGGCTGAAGTCGGCATCAATGCCGTGGCCGGTGAAGAGGGTGAGGATTGCATCCTGCTGGAACGTCCTTGTGATGTGACCAAGCTGCCCGGCTTCGAGGTCGGTGACTGCTCGGTACAGGATGGTGCAGCACAACAGGCCGCGGCACTGCTCGACCCGCAACCGGGCGAGTGGGTGCTGGATGCCTGCGCCGCCCCCGGAGGCAAGACTGCCCACCTGCTGGAGCGTCAGCCCAAGCTGGCTGGCGTGGTTGCAGTCGATGCCGACGAAAACCGCCTCAAGCGGGTGCAGGAGAACCTGAACCGTATCGGCCTCACCGCCAAGGTGATCCATGGCGATGCGGCGGCGCCGGAACAGTGGTGGCCGGAGGGCCAGTTCGACCGCATCCTGCTGGATGCCCCCTGCTCCGCCACCGGCGTCATCCGCCGCCACCCAGACATCAAGTGGCTGCGCCGTGATCAGGACATTCGCGAGCTGGCCGAGCTGCAGCGCCGCATTCTCAATGCCCTCTGGGGCAAGCTGAAAAGCGGCGGCACCCTGCTCTACGCCACCTGCTCCGTCCTGCCGGAAGAGAACCGCGAACAGATCCGCGCCTTCCTTGCCGCGACCAAAGATGCCAAATTGGTACCGTTGCACGAACAGGACACCCCGGACTGCCCGGGTCGCCAGTTCCTGCCGGGTGAAGCCGAGATGGATGGCTTCTACTACGCCAAACTGGTCAAGCTCTGAGTCGGGCATGACAAACCTCATTCGGGAGAGCCGCCAGCTCCGTTCTGGCGCTCCCCTTTACAGCCTCAACGTGAGTAGACGTTCCCTATGAAAATCATCATTTTGGGAGCCGGCCAGGTCGGCGGCACCCTGGCCGAGAACCTGGCCGGGGAGAACAACGACATCACCATCGTCGACACCGACAGCGAACGCCTGCGCGAACTGCAGGACAAGTTTGACCTGCGGGTGGTCAACGGTCACGGCGCACACCCCAAGGTGCTGCGCGAAGCGGGGGCTCAGGATGCCGACATGCTGGTCGCCGTCACCAACAGTGACGAGACCAACATGATCGCCTGTCAGGTGGCCTACTCCCTGTTCAATACCCCTAACAAGGTGGCGCGGATCCGCTCGCCAGCCTATCTGACCGAACGGGATCGCCTGTTCCTGCCCGAATCGGTGCCGGTGGATCACCTGATCGCGCCGGAGCAGTTGGTAACCGACTATGTGCGTCGCCTGATCGAATACCCGGGTGCCCTGCAAGTGGTTGATTTTGCAGGTGGCCGCGTCGGTCTGGTGGCGGTCAAGGCCTACTACGGTGGCCCGCTGGTGGGTAATGCCCTCTCCACCCTGCGCGAGCACATGCCCAACATCGAAACTCGGGTAGCGGCCATCTTCCGTCAGGGCCGCCCGATCCGTCCGCAAGGCACCACCATCATCGAAGCGGATGACGAGGTCTTCTTCGTCGCCGCCGCGGGCCATATCCGGGCCGTGATGTCTGAGCTGCAGCGCCTCGAGAGCCCCTACCGCCGCATTATGATCGTCGGTGGTGGCAACATCGGCGCCGGTCTCGCCCGCCAGCTGGAGAAGCGCTACAGCGTCAAGCTTATCGAGCGCAACCAGAAGCGAGCGGAGCAGCTCTCCGAACTGCTGGAGAACACCATCGTCTTCTGTGGCGATGCGGCGGATCAGGAGCTGCTGGCCGAGGAGCACATCGACCAGATCGACGTCTTCATCGCCGTGACCAACGAGGATGAGGCCAACATCATGTCGGCGCTGCTCGCCAAGAAGATGGGCGCCAAGAAGACCATGGTGCTGATCCAGCGCGGCGCCTACGTCGATCTGGTGCAGGGTGGCTCTATCGATATCGCCATCTCGCCCCAGCAGGCCACCATCTCGGCCCTGCTGACCCACGTGCGTCGGGCCGATATCGCCAACGTCTACAGCCTGCGCCGCGGCGCGGCCGAGGCGATCGAGGCGATTGCCCACGGTGATGAGAACACCTCCAAGGTGGTCGGCAAGACGGTAGGCGAGCTCAAGCTGCCGCCGGGTACCACCATCGGTGCCGTAGTGCGAGGAGATGAGGTGCTGATCGCTCACGATCGCACCAAGATCCAGCAGGATGACCACGTGGTCATGTTCCTGGTGGACAAGAAGTACATCCCGGAAGTGGAGCGGCTGTTCCAGCCAAGCCCCTTCTTCCTGTAACGTCTTCATGCGCACAGGCTGTCAAACCAGACCCGGCTCAGCTCCCCCAAGGGGATGGTCCGGGTCTTTTGTTAATCAACGACCAGGTTATCGAACATGATCAAGCTGCGTCCCATTATCTTTACCCTCGGACTGGTGCTCTCCAAGCTGGCGCTCTTCATGTGGCTGCCCACCTTGCTGGCACTGCTCACCGGGTCAGAGGGATTTGTCGAGTTTCTCAAGTCCGTGCTGATCACCCACGGCGCCGCCCTGCTCTGCCTCCACTATGGTCGCAAGGCGGAGTTTCATCTGGGGGTGCGGGAGATGTTCCTGCTCACCACCTCAGTCTGGGTGGTGGCCTGCGCCTTCGGCGCCCTGCCCTTTGTCTTCATCACCCACATCAACTTCACCGACGCCTACTTCGAGACCATGTCGGGGGTGACCACCACGGGCTCTACCGTGCTCTCCGGCCTCGACAACATGGCCCACAGCATCCTGTTGTGGCGTTCCATCCTGCAGTGGCTGGGCGGGGTCGGCTTTATCGTGATGGCGGTAGCCGTGCTGCCCTACCTCAACGTCGGCGGTATGAAGCTGTTCCAGACCGAGAGCTCGGACTGGTCGGACAAAAGCGCCCCGCGTGCCAAGACGGTCGCCAACAACATCGTCGTGGTCTATCTGGTGCTCTCCATGCTCTGCTTCATGGCCTACTGGGCCAGCGGCATGAACATGTTCGAGGCGATCAACCACGCCATGACCACTCTCAGTACCGGCGGCTACTCCACCTCCGATCAATCCATGTCCCACTTCTCCAACTCGGCACACTGGATTGGCACTCTATTCATGTTCCTCGGCGGCCTGCCCTTCCTGCTCTATGTGCAGAGCCTCAACCACAGGGACAACAGCCTGTTCAAGGATGCCCAGGTGCGCGGCTTCTTCTGGCTGGTGGTCTGGGTCACCGTCATCATGACCTTCTATCTGTGGGAGAGAGACCTGTTCGGCTTCTGGGATGCCCTGCGCATCAGCTGCTTCAACATCGTCTCGGTGCTCACCACCACCGGCTACGGCCTTGGTGACTTCGGCACCTGGGGGCCGCTCGCCAGCATCGTCTTCATCGTGCTGCTGGCTCTTGGGGCCTGTTCAGGCTCCACTGCGGGCGGCCTCAAGATCTTCCGGGTACAGGTGGCATTCGCCCTGTTCAGAAAGCAGATGCGCCAGCTGATGCACCCCTCTGCCGTATTCCCCCAGAAGTACAACGGCCGGACGGTCAATGACGCCATCATCCGCTCGATGATCTCATTCGTGCTGGCCTACTTCGCCATCATTCTGGTGATAGCTGCACTGTTGGGCGCCATCGGGCTTGACCCTCTGACGGCCATATCCAGCTCCATCACCGCCGTTGCCAACGTCGGCCCGGGCATGGGCCCGGTGGTCGGCCCCAGCACCAACTTTGCCAGCCTGCCGGAATCGGCCAAATGGCTGCTGTCATTCGGCATGCTGCTGGGACGGCTGGAGATCCTGACGGTCGCCGTGCTCTTCTTCCCCTCCTTCTGGCGCCAGTAATCCCTCACTGCAAGCCAGCAAAAAGCCGCAGCGTTCATCCGCTGCGGCTTTTTTATCTCACCCATCCCCACGACCTTCGCTCAACGCTCATCAGCCCCATTACCGGATAGCCTGAACGAGCTCATCAGGATGGCCAGAGCGGATCACAAGCATAAAAAAACGGACCCAAACCAGAAGTTTGGGTCCGTTTATCAGTGAACCGTCAGCGGCCGCAAGGGCTGCCGAGACTCAGCACATGGCATTAACCACGGCCAGAGCGCTTGCGATCCAGCTCGGTCAGCAATTTCTTGCGGATACGGATGTTCTTCGGAGTCACTTCTACCAGTTCGTCGTTATCGATGAACTCGAGAGCCTGTTCCAGAGTCATGCGGATCGGCGGAGTCAGCACTTGAGCTTCGTCGGTACCGGAGGCACGCATGTTGGTCAGCTGTTTGCCTTTCAGGCAGTTAACAGTCAGGTCGTTGGAACGGGAGTGGATACCGATCACCTGGCCTTCGTACACTTCGGTCGCGTGACCGATGAACAGACGACCGCGGTCTTGCAGACCGAACAGGGCGTAAGTCAGTGCTTTACCGGTAGCGTTGGAGATCAGCACGCCATTCTGACGCTCGCCGATGCTGCCACCCTTGTGCGGACCGTAGTGGTCGAAGGTGTGGTACAGCAGACCGGTACCTGAGGTCATGGTCATGAACTCGGTCTGGAAACCGATCAGGCCACGGCTCGGGATCATGAAGTCCAGACGGACACGACCCTTGCCATCCGGGGTCATGTTGGTCATTTCGCCTTTACGCAGACCCAGTTGCTCCATCACGGAACCCTGGTGCGCTTCTTCAACGTCCACAGTTACGGTTTCGAACGGTTCTTGCAGAACGCCATCAACGGTACGCAGGATTACTTCCGGACGGGACACAGCCAGTTCGTAACCTTCGCGACGCATGTTTTCGATCAGGATGGAGAGGTGCAGCTCACCACGACCGGATACACGGAACTTGTCCGGATCATCGGTCTCTTCCACGCGCAGGGCCACGTTGTGGACCAGCTCCTGGTTCAGACGCTCCAGAATGTTACGGGAGGTCACGAACTTGCCCTCTTTACCGGCGAACGGTGAGGTGTTGACCTGGAAGGTCATGTTCACGGTCGGCTCGTCAACGGAGAGCGGCGGCAGGGCTTCAACGGCACCGTTGTCACAGATGGTGTCGGAGATTTTCAGCTCGCCCAGACCGGTGATAGCGATGATGTCACCCGCTTGCGCGTCGGTAACTTCAGTACGGGACAGACCCAGATAACCCAGCACCTGACCGACTTTACCGTTACGGGTCTTGCCGTCAGCACCAACGATGGTGACTTGCTGGTTGGTCTTGACGCGACCACGGGTGATACGGCCGATACCGATAACGCCCACGTAGGAGTTGTAGTCCAGCTGGGAGATCTGCATCTGGAAACCACCTTCGGCATCAGCCTTCGGCGCTTCAACGTTGTCAACGATAGCCTGGAACAGCGGCTCCATGTTTTCGGACTCGACGTCCTGATCCATGGTGGCCCAACCGTTCAGTGCAGAGGCGTAAACAACTTTGAAATCCAGCTGTTCATCAGTCGCGCCCAGGTTGTCGAACAGGTCGAATACCTGATCCATTACCCAGTCAGGACGAGCACCCGGACGGTCAACCTTGTTGATGACCACGATCGGCTTCAGACCCTGAGCGAACGCTTTTTGGGTCACGAAACGGGTTTGCGGCATCGGGCCGTCTACGGCGTCAACCAGCAGCAGCACGGAGTCAACCATGGACAGTACGCGCTCTACTTCACCACCGAAGTCGGCGTGACCCGGGGTATCAACGATGTTGATACGGTAGTCATTCCAGCGGATCGCAGTGTTCTTGGCGAGAATGGTGATGCCACGTTCCCGTTCCAGATCATTGGAGTCCATGATCCGTTCCTGGCCTTCCGTGGAGCGGTCCAGGGTGCCGGACTGCTGCAGCAGCTTATCAACCAGAGTCGTTTTGCCGTGGTCAACGTGCGCAATAATCGCAATATTGCGTAAATTCTCTAACATTCTCGCCTCAATCACCGGGTAAAATTGGGCGCTAATTGTACTCTTGCCTTTGTGATCTGCCTAGCAGAATTGCAGTACATTCGCGCATAACAACAGATCTGGATCATAGACCTCTCTGACAAACCCTGCTTAGATGGGCGGTGACCGTATTTCGCGCACCATTACAGTGCACCAAAACGATCCACCATCGCACTAAATTGATGCAACGCGAGTCGAGATCGCCTGATTTTGGGGAGCCTCTTCAGCGAGATTGCCCTGAAATCAAGCTGTCACAAACTTGGCACGATACTGGCTTATGTGAATACGACGACGCATTCACCCAGAGAGTTTTAACACCGGAGGTTACTTAGCATGTCAGCCCAGAACGTTTTGGCCCTGATCCAGGAACACGAAGTCAAGTTTGTTGATCTGCGCTTTACCGACACCAAGGGTAAAGAGCAGCATGTATCCATCCCTGCTCACCAGGTTGATGAAGATTTCTTCGAAGACGGCAAGATGTTCGATGGTTCCTCCATCGGCGGCTGGAAGGGCATCAACGAATCCGACATGGTACTGATGCCGGACGCAGCCTCCGCCAAGCTGGACCCGTTCACCGAAGAGACCACCCTGAACATCGTTTGTGACGTGCTGGAGCCTGCCACCATGCAGGGCTACGACCGCGATCCGCGCTCCATCGCCAAGCGTGCAGAAGATTTCCTGAAGTCCAGCGGCATCGCTGACACCGTGCTGTTCGGGCCGGAGCCGGAATTCTTCATGTTCGATAACATTACTTTCTCCAACACCATGGGCCACAGCTTCGTGAAAATCGAATCTGAAGAAGCTGCATGGAACTCCGGCACTGCCTATGAGCATGGCAACAAGGGTCACCGTCCGTTCGTGAAAGGCGGTTACTTCCCGGTTGCACCGGTCGACTCTTCCCAGGATATCCGCGCCGCCATGTGTCTGGTGCTGGAAGAGATGGGCCAGGTCGTTGAAGCTCACCACCACGAAGTGGCCACTGCCGGTCAGAACGAGATCGCTACCCGCTTCAACACTCTTACGCTGAAAGCTGACGAAGTACAGGTACTGAAGTACGTGATCCACAACGTGGCTCACGCCTACAACAAGACCGTCACCTTCATGCCGAAACCCATGTTCGGTGACAACGGCTCCGGCATGCACTGCCACCAGTCTCTGGCCAAGAACGGCGTCAACCTGTTCGCTGGTGACCTGTATGGCGGTCTGTCCGAGATGGCGCTGCACTACATCGGCGGTATCATCAAGCACGCCAAGGCCATCAACGCCTTCGCCAACCCGACCACCAACTCCTACAAGCGTCTGGTTCCGGGTTATGAAGCACCGGTCATGCTGGCCTACTCTGCCCGCAACCGCTCTGCCTCCATCCGTATCCCGGTGGTACCGAGCCCGAAAGCCCGTCGTATCGAAGTGCGCTTCCCGGATCCGGCTGCCAACCCGTACCTGGCCTTCGCTGCCCAGCTGATGGCCGGTCTGGACGGTATCATCAACAAGATCCATCCGGGCGATGCCATGGACAAGAACTTGTATGACCTGCCGCCGGAAGAAGCCGCAGAAGTGCCGACCGTTGCCGGTTCTCTGGACGAAGCCCTGGCCGCTCTGGATGCTGACCGCGAGTTCCTGACCCGCGGCGGCGTGTTCAGCGATGACTTCATCAACTCCTATCTGGAACTGAAACAGCAGGATGTTGACCGTGTGCGCATGACCCCGCACCCGCTGGAGTTTGAGCTCTACTACTCCGTCTAAGTCTCAGCAGACTGGCCGTTTAAATCAGGTCAGCTTGCTTAATCGTGACAAAACCCGCCATCTGGCGGGTTTTTTCTCTGATAGGATTAAGCAAAATACCGTCAAGGAGAGATGGATGAACAACAAGCATGGCATAGGGGTGCTCAGCCTCCTGTTGCTGACCTCGTTCGCTGCGGACGCGGCCAAGGTCTACTCCTGGGTCGATGGCAATGGCATCACCCACTACTCGGATGCGCCACCACCCGGCAAAAACGCCAAAGAGGTCGATCTGCGGGTCGCCCCGCTGCTGGGCAGCAGCGCGCCCAGATCGGTGCAGGTGGATAACTTCAACAGCCTGACCGGCGCTGATGCCAAGAAAGAGAAAGAGGCAGCCAAGCTGACCATCGAACTGCTCTCCCCGGAACAGGGCAGCACCCTACGCGACAACACAGGCAACATCGTCTTTCAGGGCACCATCAGCCCCAAACCTCCGACCCAGTATGATGTGCGCCTGACCCTGGATGGCAAAACCGCCCCCATCGTCAGCAACAGCCTCTCTGTCCGGGTCGAAAACGTCGATCGCGGCGCCCACGAAGCTCAGCTCGAGCTGCTCGCCAAAGACGGTACGATCCTTGCTAAATCCAGTGCAGTCACCTTTTACCTGCATAGAGCGAGCGTGACGCCGGCTCCCAAACCCACCCCCAAAGCCGACTAGGGGTGATATAGCGCACCGATGCGGGTAAACTCTATGCACCATATCGGTGCATAACAGGTGTGTAGCACCGCTTTAGGGAGAAACCTGTGCCAACCCGCTCGGACAACGCCAAAACACTCTTGGATAATTTGCTGACCGCCGTGATCCTGATGGATGAGCGGCTCTGCATCCAGTTCGTCAACCCGGCGGCTGAACAACTGCTCTCCCTCAGTGAACGCAGGCTGATCGGAATCGAACTGCCCCATCTGCTGGAACATATCTCCCTCGATTTGCAGCGGCTCAAGCAGTGCCTCGTGTCAGGGCAAGGCTTTACCGATAGCGAAGTGACTCTGGTGGTAGAGGGAGAACCGCGACTGGTGGAGCTGAGCGCCACCCCGATGGCCGACCACGAACAGCGTCTGCTGGTGGTGGAGCTGCGCAAGATCGACCAGCAGAAGAAGATCAGTCAGGAGCAGCAGCAACATGCCCAACAGCTGGCGGCCAAGGAGCTGGTGCGCGGGCTGGCCCACGAAATCAAGAATCCCCTCGGCGGCCTGCGCGGCGCGGCCCAGCTGCTGCAAAAAGAGCTGCCGGATCCGGCGCTGCGCGAATATACCGGCATCATCATCGAACAGGCTGACAGGCTGCGGGTACTGGTTGATCGGCTGCTCGGCCCCCAGCGCCCCGGCCGTCACCAGATGCACAATGTCCATTCGGTGCTGGAGCAGGTACGCCGACTGGTGGAGCTCGAACTCCCTCCCTCTGTTCGCATCGAGCGGGATTACGACCCCAGCATCCCCGAATTCGAGATGGAGCCGGATCAGCTGCAGCAGGCGTTTCTCAACATAGTGCGCAATGCCGCCGAAGCACTGGGGGAGCAGACCGGGCTTATCCGTATCAAGACCCGCACCGCGTTCCAGATCACCATCCACGGCCAGCGCTACCGGCTGGCTGCGGAGATCAAGATCATCGACAACGGTCCCGGCATTCCCGATGCCATTCGCGACACCCTGTTCTACCCGATGATCACCGGCAAGGAGGGGGGAACCGGGCTCGGCCTCTCCATCGCCCAGAACCTGATCGACCAGCACAAGGGGCGAATTGACTGCATCAGCTGGCCGGGTCACACCGAATTCACCATTTTTCTACCGCTTCGCAAGTAAGGGAACCCCATGACCGCCAAAGTGTGGATCGTCGATGACGACAGTTCTATCCGCTGGGTGCTGGAGCGCACTCTCGGCAGCGAAGGCTTCAACTGCGAGAGCTTTGCCGATGGCGAAGCCCTGCTGCACGCCCTTGAGCTGCGCTCGCCCGATGTGATCCTCTCCGATATCCGGATGCCGGGCATCGACGGCCTGAGCCTGCTGGAGCAGATCCACCGCCGTCAGGCCGATCTGCCCATCATCATCATGACCGCCCACTCGGATCTCGACAGCGCGGTCAACGCCTACCAGCGTGGCGCCTTCGAGTACCTGCCCAAACCGTTCGACATCGACGAAGCCGTGACCTTGGTGCGCCGCGCCGAGAATCATCTCAAGGAGCAGCGCACCAAGCGCAAGTCTCGCCAGCAAGAAGCCACCGCCACTCCCGAAATCATCGGTGAGGCACCGGCGATGCAGGAGGTGTTCCGCGCCATCGGTCGCCTGTCACGCTCCAGCATCTCGGTGCTGATCAACGGTCAGAGCGGTACCGGCAAGGAGCTGGTCGCCCACGCCCTGCACAAGCACAGCCCGCGCGCCCACAAGAACTTTATCGCCCTCAACATGGCGGCTATCCCGAAAGATCTCATCGAATCCGAGCTGTTCGGTCACGAGAAGGGGGCTTTCACCGGCGCCAACAACATCCGCCACGGCCGCTTCGAGCAGGCCGACGGTGGCACCCTGTTTCTCGACGAGATCGGTGACATGCCGCTGGATGTGCAGACCCGACTGCTGCGGGTGCTGGCCGATGGCCAGTTCTACCGGGTCGGCGGCCATCAGCCGGTGCAGGTGGATGTACGGATCATCGCCGCCACTCACCAGAACCTGGAGAAACGGGTCGCCGATGGCGAATTTCGCGAGGATCTGTTCCACCGCCTCAACGTCATTCGCATCCACATCCCCGCCCTCAAGGAGCGCCGTGAGGATATCCCCCAGCTGGCCCGTCACTTCCTGCTGCGCGCCGCCAAGGAGCTGAACGTCGAGGCCAAGAGCCTGCACCCCGATACCCAGGCCTATATCAGCCGCCTGCCCTGGCCGGGCAACGTGCGCCAGCTGGAGAACGTCTGCCGCTGGCTTACCGTGATGGCCTCGGGGCAAGAAGTGCTGGTCGGCGACCTGCCTGCCGAGCTGCTCACCCCCATAACCCACAACGCCGAACCGGGTCAACCGGCGTTGCCAGGTTGTTGGCAGCAACAGTTGCAGGAGTGGGTGGCCAGCAAGTTGGCGCTGGGAGAGACAGACATCCTGGCCGATGCCATGCCCCAGTTCGAACGGATCATGCTGGAGACGGCGCTGGAGCACACCCACGGCCACAAGCAGGAGGCGGCGCGCCTGCTTGGCTGGGGTCGCAACACCCTCACCCGCAAGCTGAAGGAACTCGATCTCTCCTGAGTCCCCGGGAAAAACGATTCCCATCACGCCCTGACAAATCACCGCCCGCCAGAACCCCGTTTAACCATAAACGGGGTATCTTTTTTGAAAGCCCCGCCTAGAATGGCAGGCTTTCAAACCTGACTCGACGAGGGCGCCCCCATGATTGACAGATCTCTCCCCCTGACCGACCTGCACCGCCATCTGGACGGCAACATCCGCCCGCAAACCATCCTCGAGCTGGGTCGCCAACACAATATCCAGCTGCCCGCCTTCGAACTGGAAGCGCTGCGCCCCCACGTACAGATCGTCGAAAACGAGCCGAGTCTGGTTGCCTTCCTGAAGAAACTGGACTGGGGTGTGGCCGTGCTGGCTGACTATGATGCCTGCCGCCGGGTCGCCTACGAGAACGTGGAAGATCTGCTGCACGCCGGTATCGACTATGCCGAACTGCGTTTCAGTCCGGCCTATATGGCGATGGCCCATAAGCTGCACCCGCAAGGCGTGGTTGAAGCCATCATCGACGGCGTGGCCGCAGGCAGCCGCGACTTCGGTATCAAGACCAACCTGATCGGCATCATGAGCCGCACCTTCGGCACCGAGCAGTGCAATCAGGAGCTGGCCGCCTGCTTGGCTCACCGCGACAAGCTGGTCGCCATCGATCTGGCCGGTGACGAACTGGGCTTCCCGGGGGAACTCTTTGTCGACCACTTCCGCAAGGTGCGCGATGCAGGCATGCGCGTCACCGTACACGCCGGTGAAGCCGCTGGCCCCGAGAGCATGTGGCAAGCCATTCGCGAGCTGGGCGCCGAGCGTATCGGCCACGGCGTCAAAGCGATTCAGGATCCGGCCCTGATGGCCTATCTGGCCGAACACCGCATCGGCATCGAATCCTGTCTCACCTCCAACGTCCAAACCACCACAGTGGCGAGCCTGACCGAACACCCGATCCGCCAGTTCCTGGCCGCCGGTGTGCTGGCCTGCCTCAACACCGATGACCCGGCGGTGGAAGGGATCGACTTGCCGCACGAATATGAGGTGGCCGCTCCGGCCGCTGGCATGACCGCCAGCGAAATCCGCACCGCCCAGCAGAACGGCCTGACCCTTGCCTTCCTGAGCGATAGCGAGAAAGCCGAACTGAGCGCCCGCGCAGCCAGCCGCTGATCCACACCGGCACTGCAAATAAAAACGGCCCACTTCGGTGGGCCGTTTGCTGTTCAGCTTTCTGATGATAGGCAAACGGTAGATAGCAAAAGGCCCAAACCGGGTTTGGGCCTTGGCTAATAGCAGTACAGCGGAAAACTACTCCCGCTCCTTGTCGCGCTCCAGCGCCCGCTCAACCAACGGCTCGGGCAGGCTCTTGGTTACCTCCACCCCCAGCTCGCGGAAACGCTCGACCTGCGCAATCAGGTTGCCACGGCCGTTGACCAGCCGTCCCATCGCCTTGTCGTAGCTCTCCTGCGCCTTGTGCAGGCTGCCGCCCATCTGCTGCATCTCCTCGACAAACAGCCGCAGCTTTTCGTAGAGGCGACCGGCCCGTTCGGCGATCTGGCGAGCATTCTGGTTCTGCCGCTCGTAGCGCCACAGGTTTTCGATAGTGCGCAGCGCCACCATCAGGTTGGTGGGGCTCACCAGCAGGATATTGTTGTCGAGGCCGTAACGCACCAGCGAGGGATCGGCCTCCATCGCGGTAAGGAAGGCGGGCTCTACCGCCACGAACATCAGCACATAGTCGAGGGTGCGCACCCCGGGTAGCTGCTGGTAATCCTTGCGACCCAGCTCGCGGATATGGTTACGCACCGAGGCGACGTGCTCCTTGAGCGCCACCGCCTTCTCCAGCTCGTCCTCGGCGTTGTACCAGCGTTCGTAGGCGGTCAGCGACACCTTGGCGTCGATGATGATGTCTTTTTCCTGCGGCAGGTGGACGATGACATCGGGCTGGTAGCGCTTGCCCTTCTCCACCTCGATATTGACCTGGGTGTGGTACTCGTGACCTTCGCGCAAGCCGCACTCACTGAGGATCCGTGCCAGCACCACTTCCCCCCAGTTGCCCTGCTGCTTGCTATCGCCCTTGAGGGCGCGGGTCAACGCCGCCGCCTCTTCGGTCACGCGGGCATTGAGCTCGGCAAGGCGCTCCAGTTCGAACTTGAGGCTGTGGCGCTGGGCCGTCTCCTGAGCGTGAGTCTCGCCTACCTGACGGCGAAAACCCTCGAGCTGCTCCTTGAGTGGCGTGAGCAGCAAATCGAGGCTGTTCTGGTTCAATTCGCGGAAGTTGCCGGAGTTTTGCTCGAAGATCCGGTTGGCGAGATTCTCGAACTGCTGGCTGAGGCGCTGCTCCGCCTCCTGTTGCAGTTGCAGCTTCTCGGCGGCGGCCAGCCGCTCGCTGCGCAGGGTCGCCTCCGCATCCTTGAGACGGGCGGTGAGTTTGATCAGCAGGGTCTGCTGCTGATCCAGCTTCTGCTGACCCTGCATCCGTTCATCCTGCAACTCGTCGAAGCGATCCTGCAGCGCCTGATAACGCTCCTGCGCCAGCATCAGCTCCTGAGCCTGCGCCGTGGCGGTACGCCGCCCGATCAGCCAGCCAAGCCCGAGGGCCAGCACGGCGGCGGGCAGCAAGATCCCCCAGAGCCCGGGGTCGATCATTTACGGCTCCGCTGACGCAGGAAGAGTTCGAGATAACGGTTAACCAGGATCCAGAGCACCACGTAGATAAGGTAGGCGGCCAGCACCACCCACTTGTGGGTGTTGACGCCGGTATCGAGCTCGGCGAACTCGATATCCTTGATGCGGCAGTAGGCCCACATCAGCAGAGGAAAGACATAGAGCAGGGACGCACGCCAGAGAAATAGCCACATATGTTTTCATTCAACCACGTAAAAAGACCCGCCTAGCTTACACAAGGGCAACTGCGCTTGCGATCCTGACGGCCGCTATTCTCTGGCCTGCTTCCCGAAACTTCGATAAAATTAACCCCTAATGGGTATCAGGGGCGAGCATGACTCACTATTTCCTCCGTTGGCTGACACAAGATTGGCAAGCTTCGCGCAAGCCCGCCGTGGTTTGCCATGAAGCGCGCCCGCCGTGGGCCATCGAGGAGTCCCAGTACCTCTCCCTCTGCACCCGCTGTGGCGCGTGTTTCAAGGCCTGCCCGCGCGGTCTGCTCAAACCGGCCACCCAGGAGGAGTACGAGGGGAGCCCCATCGCCGGTACCCCGGTACTCGATCTCGCCTGCGGCCAGTGCAGCTACTGCGGCAGCTGCGCCAGAGCCTGTCCCACCGGCGCCCTCGACCTGCAACTGGGCCGTCAGGTGCAGACCCGGGTACAGATTGAAGAGAGTTGTCAGGCACGGCAGGGCTTCTACTGCCTGCTCTGTGAAGATGCCTGCCCGCAACAGGCGATCAAGGCCACGGCCGATGGCATCAACGTCAATATGGATGCCTGCAATGGCTGCGGTGCCTGTGGCCTCGCCTGCCTGCACGGCGCCATCACCCTGATCCGCCAGCCAGGCAGTCGCTAAAAACCACCTGCGTACAAAAGCAAAAGGGGCCATCAGGCCCCTTTCACATCTTGTTCGATATCCGCGCCCTGTCAGGCCATGGTCACAATAGTCTCTTGCTCGATACCCAGCAGGTGGCAGAGACGGTTGGGATCGCGCACCGCATCAGCCAGGGTGTACTCACCCAGCACTTCGAGGAAAGCGTTCATGGCGCGGCGCAGAATGCCCTGAATGCGGCAACCACCGGAGAGACGGCAGTTTTCACGCTTGCAATCGACCGGACAGAGCACATGCTCCATGTCCATCACCACATCCCGCAAATTGATGGAGACCGCCGAGCGACCGAGGCGGATGCCACCGTGCTTGCCGCGTACCGTCTCGATGTACCCCTTGATGCCAAGCTGGTGCACAATTTTGACCACGTGGTTGCGAGAGATGCCGAAGGTATCGGCCACTTCGGTAATGGTCGACAGACGATCCCCCGGCTGAACCGCCAGGAAGGTCAGGGTACGCAGGGCGTAGTCGGTAAATCGTGTCAGTTGCATGGTCGCACTTGCCTCTTACTACAAGCCAGGAATCAGGACGACAACGTTGAGCTAAGAGGCAGGAGACAACCGGTTTACCTCTGTTTGCCAATTGGTTCGCCAGAGGGGGGCCTGTCTCTTAATCTGAGTTGCGGAGTGACAGGTTAAGAGCAGCACAACCGGGTGTCGATGAAGATGCACATAAATCGACACTTTCTTTGATTGATCGCAAACTTGCCGGGTTAGCCCGGCGTTTACCCGCTTTATAGCGGGTAAATCTCCCGAATTGTCCCCCTCACCAAGCCCCTTCGACCAGCAGCCATATGGCCCGCAAACCGCCCCTCAATCGACCAGTAGAGAGGTGGTTCAGTGGGGTTGTTTCAGCCAGTTTTTCAGCGCGACCGAGGGAATGGAGCTCTCGGAGGCGACGGCAAATGCGCCCCAGTCCACCGCGCACTGCAACGCATCCTTGATCGCCATGCCCCGCGCCAGGCCATGGATCAATCCGCCGGCGAAGGCATCCCCTGCCCCCGTGGTATCGACCACCGAGACGGGCCGAGCGGCAACCCGGATCTGCTCATCGCCGTGGATGGCCACTGCGCCCGCCTTTCCTTCGGTCAGCACCAGCCATTCGAGCTGCTCCCCCGCCAGCTGGCGGGCATGTTGCCAAGGGTCGCTCACCTCGCCGAGATCGGAGCGGGAGGCCACCAGCACGTGACAGGGACGGCGCGCTTGGCCGCCCTTGGGATACTGGGCTACCACGAAGCTCTTGCCGAGCATCTGGCGCATGTAACTGATGATGGCGGTGCCGGGATAGTTCACATAGAGGCAATCCACCCCCTCCAGCGGCAGATCGCCGGGCAGGTCGGGACGCCGCGGGCGGCGCAGTATGGTGCGCTCGCCAGTGGAGTCGACCAGGATCAGCAGCTCGCCGGTCTCGCCGCCAAAGCGTTCCACATGGCTGCAATCCAGCCCGTAACCGGCCGCCTGCTCCAGCAGCCAGTCGCCGGTCTCGTCCAGCCCGATACGGGAAGCAATGGTCACCTCGTGGCCCGCCCACACCAGCCCGATGCCGGTATTGGCGGCACCACCTCCCAGCCTGCGCCCCTGATCCACATATTGCAGCCGGGCCCCCGCCACCAGAGGTTCGGAGAGGGAGAGCACATGATCACAGTTGAGATTGGCAAGCAGCAGAATGCGGGACATAGAGACCTCGGACGATGGAGATAGCCCAAAAGAGACAGGCTGAACCCCGAGTAGAGCCCAGCCTGACAGAAGAGACAACCGGCAGCGATCGGGAATCCGATCGGGATCAATAGATGGGCAGCTCCACCCCGGCCAGCAGCTCGTCGATGCGTGCCTGACTCGGCTGCTGCATCACGCTCTGGATCACCTCTTTGGTGAGGTGGGGCGAGAAGGAGCTGATGAAGTCATACATGTAGTTCTGCAGCAGGATGCTCTTGCTGAAACAGATCTGCGCCGGGCAGGGCTTGAACAGGTGCTCCAGATTGATGGAGACCAGCCCGGGGCTGTCGGTGTCGTTGGCCACCAGCGAGGAGATGATGCCGATGCCAAAGCCTAGCTCCACGTAGCGTTTGATCACCCCGGCGTCCATCACCGTCATGTAGTAGCTCGGGGTGAGACCGGCGGCATGGAATACCTCGTCCTGCACCTGTCGGCCAGTGGCGCCACTCTCGTAGCTGAGGATCGGGTAGTGGCAGAGCTGCTCCAGGGTCGGCTTCTTCACCTTGGCCAGCGGGTGATCCTGCGGCACCACCAGCGAGAGGGTCCAGAGGTAGGCGGGCAGCGCGATCAGCTCCTTGTCGAAGCCAATCTCGTGGGCAACGATGGAGAAATCGGAGTAACCCTTGCTGATCTGCTCCTTGCTCGCCGACATTACCGGATGGAGGTGGAACGAGATCTTGGGGTACTTCTTGGTGAAGTAGGTGACCGACTTGGGCAGCAGGTAGCGGGCGATGGTGTGGGTGGTGTGAATATTGAGGGTGCCCACGGTCGGGTCCAGATACTCGCGGGAGATCGCCTTGATCTTGCTCTCGATATTGAGCATCGCCTCGGCACACTTGATGATCTCTTCCCCCACCGGCGTAATGCGGTGCAGGTGCTTGCCACGGCGCTCGAAAATCCGCACCCCCAGCTCGCTCTCCAGCAGGCCAATCTGTTTGCTGACCCCCGGCTGACTGGTGAAGAGCGCATCGGAAGCCACGGACACATTGAGGTTGTGGTCCCGGATCGCGATCAAATACTTCAATTGCTGTAGTTTCAAGGCGTCACACTCTCACACTGGTTTGGCTCAGACAGGTTTGGCTCAGGCCGGGACGGCAATCAAGCCAGACAAACAGGCCGCCACATGGGCGGCCAGTGTACCATCCGATCCCGACATTTCAGCGCTTGATCCTTCATTTTGCTACAAAATCTAGCATCCGAAGGGGTGGCTGACAAACCGGGTTCAGGCCGCGCCAGCCCGCAGCGGCAGGATCCCCAGAAACTGCAGCAGCCACTGCATCATAGTCGCCGAATCCACCTCCCCCTCCAGCGAGGAGAGGCTGCTCTGGTAGCGCTCGTCGGGCAACAGGCCGCGGCGCCGCTCGATCAGCGCCCGGTTGTACTCCACCGAGAACTCCGGATGCCCCTGAATGGCGACGATGTGATCACCCTGCAAAAACATGAAGTTGGGACAAAAATCGTTGCCCGCCAGTCGGGTCGCCCCCGGCGGCAGCAGGGCCACCTGATCCTGATGGCTGGCCAGAATGCGGATCTGATCCCGCGACGGCGCCATCCAGGGCTCATCTGCCAACATGGGATGTACCGACACTCCCAGTCCCCACCCCTTGGTAGACTTCACCACCTCGCCGCCCAGCGCCTGGGCGATCACCTGATGACCGAAGCAGACACCGGCCAGCTTGACGTCGGCATCGTGCGCCTGACGGATCCACGCCCGCAGTGCCTGAATCCAGGGAATATCGCTGTAAGCATCGTGGCGCGAGCCTGTGATGAGCCAGGCATCGCACTCGTGCAGATCCTCCGGCAGCTCCCCATCGAGAGCCGACCAGACCCGAAATTCCAGTTCGGGGGCCAGGGCCGCAAAGCCCCTGATAAACATCTCGGAGTAAACGGGGCCAAAACGATCCGCCAGATCGGGATCGAGCCGGTCACAATCGAGAATTCCCAATCGCATCTGTTGTTCCTTTACAGAGTTCGCCCCCGTCAATCATTGACCGGCGGGGGCAAGAGGTTAGGCCATGAGCACGCGCCAGCGCGTCACTTCATGGTCGGCATGGAGAACTCGGCACCACTGCGCAGACTCTGTGGCCAGCGCGCCGTCACCGTCTTCATCCGGGTATAAAAGCGAACCCCATCCGGCCCGTGCATGTTGAGCGGCCCGAAGATGGAGCGCTTCCAGCCGCCAAAGCTGTGAAACGCCATCGGCACCGGAATGGGGACGTTCACCCCTACCATACCGACCTGCACCCGCGCAGTGAAGTCCCGCGCGGTGTCGCCATCACAGGTAAAGATGGCGGTACCATTGCCGTACTCGTGTTCGTTGATAAGGCGCATCGCCGTCTCGTAGTCCGGCACCCGCACGATAGAGAGCACAGGGCCGAAGATCTCCTCGCGATAGATACGCATCTCGGGGGTTACCTCATCAAACAGGCAGCCACCGATGAAGTAACCCTCATCGTGGTTCAGCGTGCGACCATCGACCCGCAGCACGGCCCCTTCGGCCACCCCCTGATCCACGTAGCCGCGCACCTTGGCCAGATGCTCCTTGCTGATGAGCGGCCCCATTTCGTTCTCCGGGCTCTGCCCCAGCCCCGGGCCCACCCGCAGTTTTTCCACCAGCGGCGTCAGTTTGGCCACCAGCGCATCGGCGGTTTCGTCCCCCACTACCACGGCCACCGAAATAGCCATGCAGCGCTCACCCGCGGCCCCATAAGCGGCCCCCATCAGGGCGGAGACCGCCTGATCGAGGTCTGCATCCGGCATCACCACCATGTGGTTCTTGGCGCCGCCCAACGCCTGCACCCGTTTGCCGTGGGCCGACGCGGTGGCATAGATGTACTGGGCGATGGGGGTGGAACCGACAAACGACACGGCCCCTACTCGCGGGTCGGTCAGCAGCACATCCACCACCTCCTTGTCACCGTTCACCACGTTGAGCACGCCGTCAGGCAGACCGGCCTCCTTGAGCAGCTCGGCCATCCGTAGCGAGAGAGAGGGATCCTTCTCGGAGGGTTTGAGAATAAAGGTATTGCCGCAGGCGATGGCGACCGGGAACATCCAGAGCGGCACCATGGCCGGGAAGTTGAACGGGGTGATACCGGCGCAAACCCCGACCGGCTGCATCATAGAGTAGCTGTCTACCCCGCGACCGACGTTGAGGGAGTGCTCCCCCTTGAGCAGATGGGGAATGCCGCAGGCAAACTCCACCACCTCCAACCCGCGGGTCAGCTCACCCTGCGCATCAGAGAAGACCTTGCCGTGTTCGCGGCTGATGAGCTGGGCGAGCTCGTCCCTGTGCCGCTCCATCAACTCCTTGAAGCGGAAAAAGACCCGGGCCCGCACCAGCGGGGGGGTTTGCGACCAGTCGGCAAAGGCGCGCTCGGCGATGGCGATCGCCTCCTGACACTCGGCGGCGCTGGAAAGCCCGACACTCCCCTGCTGGTTGCCGCAGGCTGGGTTGAAGATGGCCCCCTGGCGCTCGCTGCGACTCTCCTGCGGTTGGCCGTTGATGAAGTTGCTGACCCTGTATGTCATGTATCCTCCGTGATAACTGATGTGGTAAATGCGCTGAGCAAACCAACGCAAGGCCCCGCCAGTGCGGGGCCATCAAATGGGTTAGGGTTGTGCCTGCAGGGCATCCTGCAGCAGGGTGAAGAGATCGTCGATCTGGCTGCGCTCGATGATGAGGGGCGGCGACAGGGCGATGATGTCGCCGGTCACCCGGATCAATGCCCCCTTCTCGAAGCAGCGCACGAACACCTCGTAGGCGCGCTTGCCCGGTGCATCCGGCATGGACTCCAGCTCGATACCCGCCACCAGCCCGTAGTTGCGCACATCCTTCACATGCTTGCAGCCCTTCAGCGAATGGGCCGCCTCCTCCCAGTAGCCCGCCAGATCGGCGGCGCGGCTGAGCAGGTTCTCGTTGCGATAGATTTCGAGGGTCGCGAGCCCCGCAGCCGCAGCCACAGGATGACCGGAGTAGGTGTAGCCGTGGAACAGCTCGATAGCCCCCTTTCCTGCCGCTATCATGTCGTCATAAATGTGCTTCTGCACCAGCACCGCGCCCATGGGGATAGCGCCGTTGGTCAGCCCCTTGGCGCAGGTGATCATGTCGGGGATGACATCGAACTCCTGCGCGGCGAAGGGGGAACCGAGGCGGCCGAAACCGGTGATCACCTCGTCAAAAATCAGCAGGATGCCGTGTTTGGTGCAGATCTCCCGCAGCCGCTTGAGGTAGCCTTTGGGGGGCATCAACACGCCGGTACTGCCAGCGATGGGCTCGACGATCACCGCCGCGATATTGCTGGCATCGTGCAGGAAGACGATCTTCTCCAGCTCGTCGGCCAGCGCCACATCCTCCTCAGGCAGCCCTTTGGTGAAGGCGTTCTTGGCGATGTTGAGGGTATGGGGCAGATGATCCACCCCGGTCAGCAGGGAGCCGAACCACTTGCGGTTGCCGGGAATCCCCCCCACAGAGATGCCGCCAAAGCCGACCCCGTGATAGCCACGCTCGCGGCCAATCAGCCGAGTGCGGGTGCCCTGACCGCGAGTCCGCTGCCAGGCCAGCGCGATTTTGAGCGCGGTATCGACCGACTCGGAACCGGAGTTGGTGTAGAAAACGTGGCCAAACCCCTTGGGAGCGATCTCCACCAGCTTGTTGGCCAGCTCGAACGGCAGGGGGTGGCCCATCTGGAATGTGGGGGCGAAATCGAGGTGGGAAATCTGCTGGGAGACCGCCTCGGCAATCTCGCGCCGACCATGGCCCGCGTTGCAACACCAGAGTCCGGCTGTGCCATCCAGTATCTTGCGGCCATCCTCTGAGTGATAATACATCCCCTCTGCCGACTTCAGGATACGCGGCGCCGCCTTGAACTGCCGGTTGGCGGTGAACGGCATCCAGAAGGCGGACATGTCGGAGGGCGTATTGATGTCGCTGATCGGTTTCATGGTCACCTCATCCTTAAGGTGTTTAGCAACTGTCGGCCAATGCCTATTAAATTAAACACCTGAATCCATAAAAAAGGGCCCGTTATCGCCCTGTCTGGTGCCACCCCTAGCTAGACGCATCAGCAGGGTGGTATAAGATATTTAACACAATTTTAATAATAGTAAACAGTCAAGGAGTGTCTATAGATGGATATCGGTCACCGCCTCAAGGCGGTTCGCACCAAGGCAGCCCTCTCCCAGCGCGAGCTGGCCAAGCGCTCCGGTGTGACCAACGGATTTATCTCCCAGATCGAGAAAAATCAGGTGAGCCCCTCTGTCGCCTCCCTGCGCAAGGTGCTGGAAGGGATCCCCATGTCGCTGGCCAGCTTCTTCACCGAAGAGACTGAAATGGGCACCGAAGTGATCTTCCGCGCCGCCGATATGCCGGATCTCGGCACGCATCCCATCAGCTACCGGCTGGTCGGGCACAGCCGAGCCAACCGCGCCATCGGCATGTTGCAGGAGGTGCTGCCACCTGGCGCCGACACCGGCGACGACATGCTGAGCCACGAGGGTGAAGAGTGCGGCATCGTCATCAAGGGCGAAGTTGAAGTGACCGTGGGCGAGCAGATCTACCTGCTGGGCGCCGGGGATGGCTACTACTTCGACAGCCGCACCCCCCACCGTTTTCGCAATAGTGGCGAACAGGAGTGCGTGCTGATTTCAGCCAACACCCCCGCCAGTTTCTGACATTCAGAGGCGCATCGGCAGGGGGGCAATGTTTAATGAATTGTTACAAGATGGATTTACAAGCGGCAGGATGTTTAGCATATTGATACGCGGAAACTGACTTTTGCCGGTTCAAGGAGTGAACATGAGTGACCTTACCCTGGCCCAGTGGCAACACAAGGCCGCCCATCTGACCCTGCCCTCGCAAGCCTTTATCAACGGCAGCTATCGGGATGCCGTCAATGGCGCCACCTTCGATTGCATCAACCCGGCCAACGGCAAGCTGCTGACCAAGGTGGCGGCCTGCGATGCCGCCGATGCCGAACTGGCGGTACAGGCTGCCCGTGACGCCTTCAACGACAAGCGTTGGAGCGGCCTGCCGCCGAAACAGCGCAAACAGATCATGCAGCGCTTCGCCGAGCTGATGCGCCTCAACAAGGTGGAGCTGGCGCTGCTGGAGTCGCTGGATATGGGCAAACCCATCGGCGACGCTATGGGCTATGACGCCCCCGCCGCCGCCAACTGCATCGCCTGGAACGCCGAAGCGATCGACAAGATCTACGATCAGGTCGCCCCGGTGGAGGAGTCAGCACTGGCGCTGGTGACCCGCGAAGCGCTCGGGGTGGTTGCCGCCATCGTGCCGTGGAACTTCCCGCTGGTGATGGCCTGCTGGAAGCTGGGCCCGGCGCTCGCTACCGGCAACTCGGTCATTCTCAAACCTTCCGAAAAATCGCCCCTGACAGCCCTGCGTATCGCAGGTCTGGCCAAGGAGGCGGGTATTCCGGACGGCGTGTTCAACGTGCTGCCGGGCTTTGGCCACACCGTGGGCGAGGCGCTGGCCATGCATATGGATGTGGACTGCATCACCTTCACCGGCTCCACCAAGATCGGCAAACATCTGGTGGAGTGCTCCGGCAAGTCCAACCTCAAGCGAGCCTTTATGGAGTGCGGCGGCAAGAGCCCCAACATCATACTGGCGGATGCGCCGGATCTGGACGCCGCGGCCAAGAGCGCCGCTGGCGCTATCTTCTACAACCAGGGCGAAGTATGCACCGCCGCCTCCCGCCTGCTGGTGCAAAACAGCATCAAACCGCAATTTATGGAGCGACTGCTGGCCCATGCCCGCGAGTGGATCTCGGCCAACCCGCTCGACCCTGCGACCCGCATCGGCGCCATGGTGGATCACATCCAGATGGAGCAGGTGCTGCGCTATATCGAGATTGGCAAGCAGGAGGGGGCCAAGCTGCTGCTGGGCGGCAACCGCACCAATATGGAGAGTGGCGGCTTCTATATCGAACCCACCATTTTCGACGACGTGACCCCGCAGATGCGCATCTTCCGCGAGGAAATCTTCGGCCCTGTGCTGGCGGTGACCGGCTTCGATACACTGGAAGAGGCCATTGCGCTAGGCAATGACACCGACTACGGCCTGGCGGCGGCGATCTGGACGGCGGATCTCAACAAGGCGGTGAAAGGTTCCCGCGCCCTGCGCGCTGGCACCGTGTTCGTCAACAACTGGGATGGTGGTGACATGACCATGCCGTTTGGCGGCTTCAAACAGTCCGGCAACGGTCGCGACAAGTCACTTCATGCACTGGAGAAGTACACCGAGCTGAAAAGCACCTGGATTCAGCTGGAATAACACGACAAAGCAGCAGTATCGGATCAAAAAGGGGGAGAAATCCCCCTTTTGCATTTTTGGCCTTCCATCACCGGGCTCAATCCTTATAATGATAAAAAAGCCAACATGTTAAATATAAAGACAAAAATGCTATTTTTTCTGGGAAGCGTACTTTTTCTGGTGATCGGTTTGCCCCTGCTGTTCTTCGTGCTGGGGCACGGCGAGGCCTACGTGACCTGGGGCCCCTGGATCTCCGCCATCGCCCTGATGTTGTGGCTGTTGATGGACGTCGACAAGATCCGCCGTGGTAAAGGCTGACCGGCCAGCCACACTCCTCTTATCCCTCAAACTTCGTTTATTCGCTTCTTTCCCCGCAAAAGGATCGCTACACTGATTTTTTGCGATGTTTTCCCGCATCCAACGCTTCAGTAAAGGTCATCCGCATGCCGCAACAGATCCAGCGTCAGGGCGTCATCTACGCCCTGTGCGCCTATACCCTTTGGGGCATAGCCCCCATCTATTTCAAGACCATCTCTGCCGTTCCGGCCGCCGAGATCCTGACCCACCGGATGATCTGGTCCTGCGTGCTGCTGATGGTGCTCACCCTGGCAGGGCGCCAGTGGCACAAGGTGCAGGCGGTGCTGCGCCAGCCAAAAGTGCTGCTCACCCTGGCGTTTACCTCGATTACCGTCGGCGGCAACTGGCTGCTGTTCATCTGGGCCATCAACAACGGCCATATGCTGGATGCCAGCCTCGGCTACTACATCAACCCGCTGTTCAACGTACTGTTGGGAATGGTGTTTCTGAGCGAGAAACTGCGCCGCCTGCAGTGGTGGGCGGTGGCGCTGGCCTTTGCCGGCGTAGCCATCCAGCTTATCGCCTTTGGCTCCTTGCCCTGGATTGCGCTGGTGCTGGCGTCGAGCTTTGCCATCTATGGGTTGGTGCGCAAAAAACTGGCCCTAGATGCCCTCACCGGTCTGCTGATCGAAACCATGATCATGCTGCCGCCAGCGGCCATCTATCTGTGGGGCTTTGCCGACAGCCCCACCAGCCATCTCACCCAGAACGACTGGCACCTCAACCTGCTGCTGATCGCCGCAGGCGCCGTCACCACGGCCCCCCTGCTCTGCTTCACCGCCGCCGCGACCCGGCTCAAGCTCTCCACCCTGGGCTTCTTCCAGTACATAGGCCCCAGCCTGATGTTCATCCTCGCGGTCACCCTCTATGGGGAAGCGCTGGCGATGGACAAACTGCTCACCTTTGCCTGCATCTGGAGCGCGCTGGTGCTGTTCAGTCTGGATGGGCTGCGCAGCGGCAAAGCCGCGCCAAGCCGGACCTGACACCGCCTCACCACCATCGACCCCGGCTCATCAGCCGGGGTTCTTTTTCGTGCCACCAGCGGCCTTCTGACTGCAACCTCCCCTTCTCCAGAGCCGACTCGCCATCAACAGACCACACCCGAGTCTCACTATCCCGCCAGAGAGCTATGCTATCCATGAACGGAGCCGAATGGAGGCAACATGCTCAAGCACATTCACGACAGATCCCTGCTTTTTGGTCAGGTTCTGGGGATCATGGTCATTATCACGCTGATCTCCATCAGCTTTTTCGGGCTTTATTCGGTCCGGAGCGCAGCCGATCAGATGGGACAGGGGAAGGATGTGGTAGCCGATATTCTGCCGCCGCCCCTCTACCTCATCGAATCCCAGTTGCAGGTCTACACCCTGCTCCATGCCAAACCGGAGGAGCGGGAGGCCCTGCTGCAAACCCTCGCCCGGCTGCAGCAAGAGTTCGAGAGCCGCAACCGCTTCTGGCAAGAGAGCAGCCTGAACGAGCCCCTCAGGGAGCTGCTGCTGGGGGAGCAAAAAGTGCAGGGGGAGCTGTTCTGGCAGTTGCTCAACGACAGGTTTGTCCCCGCCATAAAGGCGGGGGATCTGGCACAGGCGGGCACGATTGCGACGCGCCTGCACACCCTCTATAACGCCCACCGGCTAGGGGTGGACGCCACCGTCATCCGCGGCAACGAGTATGCAGCCGAGCAGATGGCCCATCTCGCCAACACCACCCGACTCTGCTACGGACTGCTGTTGTGCGCCGCACTGCTGGGGGCTGGGCTCATCTTCTGGCTGGGACGCCCCACCCAACAGCGGCTGCTGGCCGCTGGCAAGGCCACCGCCGCCATCGCCGAAGGGGAGTTGAACCGCCCCATGCCAGAGCCGGGCCTCGACGCCATCGGCGAGCTGATCCGCCAGATCGGGGCCATGCGTGACCAGCTGGCAACCCTAGTGGAGTCGCTGCAGCGCAGCGCCAGTACGCTGGATGATCGCGCCACCAGCCTGACCGCCATGGCACAACGGCACACCGATGACAGTCAGGCACAGGTCGGGGCGGCCCACCATATCGAACAGGCCATCGAACAGCTCACCCACTCCATTGAACAGGCGGGTAGCCAGCTGCATCAGGTGGGGGAGCAAACCCTGCAGTCAGCAGAGCGGGCACAAGAGGCGACACTCGCCATCCACACCGTGGAACAGGTGATCGGGGAGCAAGTCACGGGAGTGAAGCAGGTCTCCCATACCATTTCGGATCTGGCTGGCCTCTCGCAGCAGATTGCCGGGCTGGCGGGCGCCATTCACGATATTGCGGAGCAGACCAATCTGCTGGCGCTGAACGCCGCCATTGAAGCGGCGCGGGCAGGTGAACAGGGACGCGGTTTTGCCGTGGTAGCTGATGAAGTACGCTCGCTGGCGACCCGCACCGGCAGCGCCACCACCGAGATCAACACCATCATCGGCAAGATCCAGGATGTCAGCCTGCGCGCCGCCAGCGAGATGGATACCGAGCTGGCCCGGGTCGAACAGGCGGTCACTCACACGATGACAGCGCGCCAGAGCGTCGCCCGGATCGCGCAGAGCTGCGAGGAGATCAACCAGCGCATCGCTCATGTCGATCAGTTGATGAGCGATGAGACCCGGCTGGTGCAGGGGATCCACCATCAGGTCGGGGAGATGTCGCGGTTGGCGGCCGAGGCCAACCAGAGCGCCAGTCAGGCCGCCGAAGAGGCGACCATGGTCGCCCAGCACGCCCGCATCCTGACCAGACAGACTCACCACTTCCATCTCGACACCACCCGCCATTGATCCCCGGCGCTGACGGGAGTCAGCGCTCCTCTTTTTCTCTGCACTGGTTAAATGGGTAGCATTAGACTCCGTGAGGGAATAGGATCCGCCCCTCTAAAAACCAACTGCAAGGATCAACTGACATGACTCGAAAATGGTCGCTCCCCATCGTGGCAATCGCGGGGGGAGCGTTACTCTGGCTTGGCAACACCTTTGGTATGAAATGGGCTCTGATGGCCCTGATCGGATTCGGATTCGGCTTCACCCTCTCCTTCAGTCGCTTCGGCATTGTATTCGGTTGGCGCGAAATGCTGACCAAGCGCAACAGCTACTATGTGCGGGTTCACCTGCTCACCATCGCCATCGAAATTCTGCTGTTCACCACCTTCCTCTCCTTTAGCCACGCCCTGTTTGGCGATGCCATGGTGGGCAACGTGATGGCTATCGGCATTCCCTTCATCATCGGTGCCTTCCTGTTCGGTATCGGCATGCAGCTGGCAGGCGTCTGCGCCACCGGCACTCTTTATTGCTGCGGTGAGGGGCAACCCCGCTTCTGGCTGGTGCTGATCTGCTACGGCATCGGCACCCTCATCAGCAACCAGTTCCGCCCCGAACTGGAGGCTACCTTCTCCAGCCATGTGGTATTAGCCCGGGATCTGACCGGCAATATCTGGAGCGGCATGCTGCTCAACCTGGCGCTGGTCGCCGCGCTGTTCCTGCTATTTCGCAACAGCGAACTCAAGCGTACCGGCGAGCTCAAGCCCCTCTTCAGCGGCGGCAATCTGTTCTGGCGCGATGGCCGCTTCACCGTGCTGACCGGCGGCATCATCATCGCCCTGCTCAACTCCACTGTCGTCGCCCTGCACGGCTCGGCCTGGACCATCACCGGCGCCGTCTATGACATGGCGCTGCGCGGCGCCTCCCTGTTCGGCCTGTTCGAAGGCAACCCCAAGCTGGCCCAGCCACTCTTCATCAATCCCATGGTCGGCATGTTCTGGCTCGGCATTCTGGGGGCCATGCTGGCGCGCTGTTTGAGCGGTGGCGGCAACTTCGCCCCGATGCGGATCGGCAACAGTCTGGCCTCCATCATCGGCGGCCTGTTGATGGGGATGGGCGCCATGTACGCCGCCTGCAACCTCGGCGGCTTCTTCGATGGCACCGCCTCTGGCAGCCTGCATGGCTGGGTCTGGATGCTGATGGCCCTCGCTGGCAGCCTGATCGGCATCCGCCTGCGCCCGCTGTTCGGGCTCTGAGGCACGACATCGTAAACACCCCATAAGAAACGGGAGGCCAAGCCTCCCGTTTTTACATTTATCGATCCCGTTGCTCTGCTTATTGGACAGGCTGGGAGACCCCTTCCAGATGGATTTCCACCCGGCGATCCGGTGCCAGACAGGCAATCAGCTCCTGCTTGGAGCGGCTGGCGCAGTTGTTGCCAGTAACCGGATTGGCCTTGCCACGCCCCTCGACCCGTACCTTGTCGGCATACAAGCCTTTGGATACCAGATAGCTGGCCACGCTCTGGGCCCGCTTCTCGGAGAGGGCCAGGTTGTAGTTGTCGGAACCGATGCGGTCGGTATAACCGATGACAGTTGCGACACCATCTTTCGGATTGGCCGCCACAATCTGGCTGAACAGGGCATCGAGCGCCTGATTGGCAGCCGGTTTCAGGGTCGCCTTGTTGAACTCGAACAGCACATCGGAACTCAGACTGAAGGTCTTGGGCTCAACCACGGCTACAGGTGCCGGTTCGGCTGCCGGAGCGGGCGCCGGTGCAGCAACCTCGCCACCTTGCTGACCGAAGCGATAGAGCATCCCGAACGAGATCAGGCCGTTATCCATCTCGATACCGGAGCGATCGAGAGACGCATCTCCCAGCGGCGTGGTGTACTGGTACTCCAGACGGGCTGCCCAATCACGATCGATGGCATATTCGGCACCCAGCGCACCAACGAAGGCGGCGCCATGCTTTTTACCGGTCTCGCTGGTATTGGCGAAGCTGATCTCGCTATCCGTCCAGGCATAGGCGCCGCCCAGTCGACCATAAAGATCGAGCACATTTGTTGCCGGGAAGCTGATCTTCATGGTGGCCTGAATCATCTGGCTCTTGGCTTCGGTATTGAGGGTATTGGCGCCAGTGCCAGAAGTGGTGTCGTATTTGCCAAGCCAGTCATAACCCAGCTCGAAGCCCAGGTTGGGGTTGAGCTGGTAACCGGCGAACAGGCCCAGACCCAGATCATCCGTGTTCTCGCTGGTATTACCCAACGTCTGGGCAATCGACTCGGCATACTGGTTGTGGTCAACGCCATAGTAATTGGACCAACCGGCCTTGCCACCGACATACCAGGTATTGTCCTGAGCGGCGGCCTGCACGGCTCCGGCCGCCAGCAAACCACTGACCAATACGGCAAGCATGGATTTATTCATATTTTCGCCTCTGCAATAAGTCGTTATGGGCGCCTGAGTGCGCACTTTCCCTGTGTGAAGCCGTCAGGCGGCCTCTCCGCTATTCAGGGTATCCCATCCGAACGCAGCCTCAAATGACCAAGCCATCAGGAGTGTGAGCTTGCCAGCAATATCCGGCGTAAAAATCACCTGTGTACCTATTCACACTATTTTGCCAGTTAAACCATGACGTTGCGTCGTACGGAGTGGACCTATCCACACGCAGCAATAGAAAATGGAGGCATAACGCCTCCCTCCCGACGAGTTGTTGCAGCCCCCTTGCTCAACTGGCCAGGAACAGCCGGTAGGCCGGGTCGTCGCTCACCTCTTTCCAGCCGTAACCAATCTCGCGCAGGTAGTCGTGGAAGGCGGCCACGTCCTCGTCCGGCAGCTCGAAAGCGCAGAGCACGCGGCCGTAGTCGGCACCGTGGTTGCGGTAGTGGAACAGGCTGATGTTCCAGCGACAGCCCAAGGTCTCGAGGAAGCGCATCAAAGCGCCAGGCTGCTCCGGGAACTTGAAGCTGTAGAGACGTTCACCAAGGGGCCGGGCCGGGCGGCCGCCAATCATATAGCGCACATGATTCTTGGCCAGCTCGCTCTCGGTCATATTGACCACCGGGTAGCCGTTGCCGCCGAGTTGATCGATGATCTGGCCCAGCTCCTCGTCACCGCCGGTGAGACGCACCGAGACGAACAGCGACGCCTGCTCGGCATCGGCATAGCGGTAGTTGAACTCGGTCACCATGCGCGGCCCGAGCTGACGGCAGAAGTCGAGGAAGGCCCCCTTGCGCTCGGGGATGGTCACCGCCAGCATGCCCTCGCGCTTCTCGCCAATCTCGCAGCGCTCCGACACGTAGCGCAGGCTGTGGAAGTTGACGTTGGCACCGGACAGAATGGCCGCCATCCGCCCCCCTTTCACCTGCTCCCGCTCGCTGTAGGCCTTGAGGCCTGCCAGAGACAGGGCACCCGACGGCTCGGCGATGGCGCGGCAGTCGTCGAAGATGTCTTTCAGTGCGGCGCAGATCTGGTCGTTGGAGACGGTCACCACCTCGTCCAGATACTGGTTGCAGAGGCGGAAGGTCTCCTCGCCGATACGCTTGACCGCCACCCCGTCGGCAAACAGGGAGACCCGCTCCAGATTGACCGGCTCGCCAGCAGCCATGGCTGCCTTGAGACAAGCGGAGCCTTCAGCCTCCACCCCGATCACCTTCACATCCGGCAGCAGCTGCTTGATATAGACCGCTACCCCGGCGGCCAGCCCGCCGCCGCCCACCGGCACGAACACGTGAGTGAGGTGGGTATCCTGCTCCAACAGCTCCTTGCCGATGGTGCCCTGCCCGGCGATCACCTCGACGTCGTCAAACGGCGGGATCAGGGTGTAGCCCTCCAGCGTGGCGAGGCGGCGGCTCTCGCCGTAGGCCTCGTCGAAACTGTTGCCAAACAGCATGACGTTGCCGCCCTGCCGGCGCACCGCATCGATCTTGATATCCGGCGTGGTCTTGGGCATCACGATGATCGCCTTGATGCCGAGCTTGGCGGCCGACAGGGCGACCCCCTGGGCGTGGTTGCCGGCAGAGGCTGCGATGACACCGCGCGCCTTCTGCTCCTCGGTCAGGGTGGCGATCTTGTGGTAGGCACCGCGCAGCTTGAAGGAGTGGACCGGTTGCAGATCCTCCCGCTTCAGGCTGACGTGGTTGCCGAGCCGCTCGGAGAGTTTCTTCAGGGTTTGCAAGGGGGTGACCCGCGCCGCCTCATAGACGGGGGAGAGCAACACCTTGCGTAGATAATCCGCCGCAGAGACCATGATTTATTCCCCCAGCATCGAGCGATCGCGCACCGCGCCTTTATCAGCGCTGGTGGCGAACATGGCGTAGGCGCGCAGGGCAAAGGAGACCTGACGCTGACGATCGAGCGGCTTCCAGCCACGGGCTTCAACGGCAACACGGCGGGCAGCCAGCACGCTGTCGGCCACCTCCAGCACCATGCTGCGGGCCGGGATATTGATGCTGATGATGTCGCCATCCTCCACCAGACCTATGGTGCCGCCGGAAGCAGCCTCCGGCGAGACGTGGCCGATGGAGAGACCCGAGGTACCGCCGGAGAAGCGGCCATCGGTGATGAGGGCACACGCCTTGCCGAGTCCCATGGATTTTAGATAGGTGGTGGGGTAGAGCATCTCCTGCATGCCCGGACCCCCTTTCGGCCCTTCGTAGCGGATCACCACAACCTCGCCCGCTTTCACGGTACCGTCAAGGATGCCGCTCACCGCGCTCTCCTGACTCTCGAATACCCGGGCCGGGCCACGGAAGGTGAGGTTCTCTTCATCCACTCCGGCAGTCTTGACGATGGCACCGTTGACCGCGAGGTTGCCGGAAAGCACGGCAAGGCCGCCCTCCTGGCTGTAGGCGTTATCCAGCGAGCGGATGCAGCCTTCGGCTCTGTCCAGATCCAGCTCCGGCCAGCGGCAATCCTGACTGAACGCCTTGGTGGTGCGGATACCGGCAGGGCCGGCGCGGTAGAAGTCCACCACCTCCTGACTGGGCTGGCGGCTGACGTCATATTCATTGAGCTGTTCGACGAGGGAGCAACCCAGCACGGTACGGGTATCTCCATGCACCAGACCCGCTTTTTCCAGCTGGCCCAGAATGGCGACCACACCACCGGCACGGTGCACATCTTCCATATGGTACTTCTGGGTGGAGGGTGCCACCTTGCACAGTTGGGGCACCTTGCGGGACATGCGGTCGATGTCGGCCATGGCGAAGTCGACACCCGCCTCCTGCGCCGCCGCCAGCAGGTGCAGCACGGTATTGGTGGAGCCACCCATGGCGATATCCAGCGCCATTGCGTTCTCGAACGCCGCCTTGGTGGCGATGTTGCGCGGCAGTGCCGAGGCATCGTCCTGCTCATACCAGCGCTTGGCCAAAGTCACGATGCGCTGACCCGCCAGCTTGAACAATTGCTCGCGGTCGCTGTGGGTCGCCAGCAGGGAGCCGTTGCCCGGCTGGGAGAGACCGAGCGCCTCGGTCAGACAGTTCATGGAGTTGGCGGTAAACATGCCGGAGCAGGATCCGCAGGTGGGGCAGGCGCTGCGCTCCACCTGCTCGCTCTGGGCGTCGGAGACCTTGGGATCGGCGCCCTGGATCATGGCGTCCACCAGATCCAGCTTGATGATCTGGTCGGAGAGCTTGGTCTTGCCCGCTTCCATCGGGCCGCCGGAGACAAAAATGACCGGGATGTTGATGCGCAAGGCGGCCATCAGCATCCCCGGGGTGATCTTGTCGCAGTTGGAGATACAGACCATGGCATCGGCGCAGTGGGCATTGACCATGTACTCCACCGAGTCGGCAATCAGCTCCCGCGATGGCAGGGAGTAGAGCATGCCGCCATGGCCCATGGCGATGCCGTCATCCACGGCGATTGTGTTGAACTCCTTAGCAACGCCGCCTGCGGCCTCGATCTCACGCGCCACCAGCTGGCCCAGGTCCTTGAGGTGGACGTGGCCCGGCACGAACTGGGTGAAGGAGTTGACCACGGCGATGATGGGCTTGCCGAAATCCTGATCGGTCATTCCGGTGGCACGCCACAGGGCGCGGGCCCCGGCCATGTTACGTCCGTGGGTGGTGGTGGCGGATCTCAACTTCGGCATGTCTCTACTCCCTGAATGCCCATATGGGCTCGATGCGTTATGCGGTGATGATACGAGTGGATCGGAATCGATCCTGGTGAGCACTCCTCTGAGAAGCTCTCACCGGAAGCGACTCGGGGAGGCATGGTGCCTCCCCTCCCTCATCAGTCGTTGACGGGCGTCAGCCAACCCCACTTGTCCTCGGTCTTTCCATTGAACAGGCCGAAGAAGGCGTTCTGCAGCTGCTCGGTCACCGGGCCACGGCTGCCAGCCCCTACCTTCATCCGATCGACGGAGCGCACCGGGGTCACTTCGGCGGCGGTGCCGGTCATGAAGATTTCGTCTGCAACATAGAGCGCCTCGCGGGGCAGCGCCTGCTCGCGCACCTCGTAACCCAGATCCCGCGCCAGCGTCATGATGGTGTCGCGGGTGATGCCCGGCAGGATGGCGGCGGTAGCAGGCGGGGTAAACAGCACGCCGTTCTTCACCAGAAACAGGTTCTCCCCCGCCCCTTCGCTCAGGTAGCCGTTCACATCCAGCGCCAGCCCCTCGGCAAAGCCGTTGCGCTTGGCCTCACGGCTGATCAACTGGGAGGACAAATAGTTGCCCCCCGCCTTGGCGCCGGTGGGGATGGTGTTGGGAGCGAGCCGGTTCCACGAAGTAACGCAGACATCCACCCCGTTTTTCAGCCCCTCCTCCCCCAGATAGGCGCCCCAGGGCAGGGCGGCTACCATCAGGTCGGCCTTGGCATCCAGCGGCGGATGCAGCCCCAGCCCCACGTTGCCGACAAAGGCCAGCGGGCGCAGGTAGCCGCTCTTCAGGCCGTTCTCGCGCACCACTGTGCGGCAGGCTTCATTCACGTCGGCCTCGCTGTAGGGAACGTCCATCCAGTAGATTTTGGCGGAGTCGAACAGGCGGCGGGTGTGCTCCTGCAGACGGAAGATGCAGGTGCCTTTGGGGGTATCGTAGGCACGTACACCCTCGAACACCGAGGAGCCATAGTGCAGGGCGTGACTCATCACGTGCACCTGGGCATCCTGCCAGGGCACCAGTTTGCCGTTGAACCAGATGTATTGGGGGTGAGTGGCAGATTGGGAAGGCTGTGACATTGGCTTGGCTCCTTAAGCTCTGATCCGGGGTTGCTGTTCCAGTGCATCGACCCGGGAGACGTCCACCAGCTTCACCAGCTGGCTCCACAACTGCTGGATGGGACGCACCGACTCGACAGTAACCGTGATCCGCAGCTGTTGGCAATCCTGCTCCATATTCAAGGCGCAGAGATTGAAGCCGCGGTGGCGCACCACCCGCAGCACCCGCTCCATCACTTCCGGTCTGGGCTGGGCGTGGATATGCAGGGTGTGTTGTGCAAATGCTGGCTGGGCAAGGGTGTGCGGGTTCATGGGCGTTGCTCCATCATCTGGTGGTTGGCGACTCCCGGCGGAACCAGGGGCCAGACGTTTTCTTCCTCTGAAATGGCCACATGCAGCAGGTAGGCACTCTCGCTTGCCAGCAGGCGATCGAGGGCTCCGGATATCTGCTCCTTGCATGTGATGGTCTCACCCGGAATGCCGAAAGCGGCAGCCAGGGCGACGAAATCGGGGTTGTCGGAGAGGATGGTCTCGCTGTAGCGGCCGTCGAAGAACAGCTCCTGCCACTGGCGCACCATGCCGAGGCGCTGGTTATCCAGCAGCACCATCTTCACCTTGAGCCGGGCCCGGCGGATGGTGCCGAGCTCCTGCACGTTCATCATGAAAGAGCCGTCACCGCTTACCAGCACCACTTCATCCTCCGGGCGCGACATCTTGGCGCCGATGGCGGCGGGCAGACCGAAACCCATGGTGCCGAGACCGGCGCTGGAGAGGTGGTTGCGCGGGCTGGTGAAACGCATGTGCTGGGCCACCCACATCTGGTGCTGACCCACGTCGCAGGCGACCACGCTGCTCTCCGGCAACCTGGCAGATAGCTGTTTGAGCAGAGCCGGGGCATAGATGGCCTGACCCGGATGGTCGTAGCGAAACGCATATTCGCGGGCCATGGCGGCGCAGTGTTCACGCCAGGGGGCGATGTCGAGAGTCATGGCGAGGCGCGGCAGCACCTGTTTGAGATCCGTGGTGATCCCCACCTCGGCGGCGCGGCGCTTGCCGAACTCGGCAGCATCCACATCGAGATGGATCACCTTGGCCTCGGGAGCGAACTCCTCCAGCTTGCCGGTCACCCGATCATCGAAACGAGCACCTACCACCAGCAGTAGATCGCACTGCTGCACCGCATAGTTGGCCGCCTTGGTGCCGTGCATGCCGAGCATGCCCAGATAAACAGTGCTGTCGGGATCGAGCGCCCCTATCCCCTTGAGGGTGGTGACTGCAGGCATGCCGGTGGCGGCGGCAAACTCGCGCAGCTGCTGCTCGGCATTGGCCATGCCCACCCCACCGCCAACGTAGAGCACCGGGCACTTGGCGGCGGCCAGCAGGGTGCGGGCAGCAGTCAACTCCGAGGGGTTGAGCGCCTCCGGCTCCTCCACTGCAAACAGCGGGCTCTGGGGCGGCACCGCGGCCAGTTGCACATCCTTGGGGAGATCGATCAGCACAGGACCGGGGCGCCCTTCGGTGGCGATGGCGAAAGCCTCTGCCAACACGCGTCCCAGATCGGCGGCATCAGTCACCATGAAGGAGTGCTTGGTGCAGGAGAGGGACATGCCGAGCACGTCGACCTCCTGAAACGCATCGGTACCGATGGCTGAACAGGGCACCTGACCGCTGATGGCCACCAGCGGCACCGAATCGAGCAGCGCCTCCGCCAGACCGGTCACCAGATTGGTGGCGCCGGGGCCGGAAGTAGCGATGCAGACCCCCACCTGACCGGAGGCGCGGGCATAACCGACCGCGGCCATGGCGGCACCCTGCTCGTGGCGGCAGAGCTGATGGGCCAGACCACCGTCATACAGAGCATCGTAGACCGGCATGATGGCCCCGCCCGGGTAACCAAACACCTGGGTCACACCCTGTTTCTTGAGAGCCTGTACCAAAAACTGCGCGCCGTTCATGTGGAAAATCCTGTCCTTTGGTCGAAAAAAAACCCCCGAGCTGTGAGGCTCAGGGGTCGCTTGTTTCGTTCTGTCCGGTGGTGGGTCTATCCCTTGTTCCGTGCAGCTAAACGAGCCCCGAGCGGTGAGATAATAATCACCACTAGGACCACAATAATGCTGACGAAACGGGAGGCCATGTTCATAGTTACAACCGGAAATCCTGTGAAATTGGGGCGGTTTCTACCGCGAATGACTATTAGAACTAGCACGGTGATTTTTATTGGGCAAGCCTTTTTTCTGTGACAACCCACTGATTTTGGCTATTCCCCAGCCGGAACTCTGGAATAAAAAACCAACAACAAGCAGTTAGTCAGAACATATATCAACTCAAGGACGGGATTTATGTCATTAGCTGTGGTTTATAGCCGTGCCAGCCTCGGGATCGCGGCCCCGCAAGTTACGGTGGAAGTTCACCTCTCCAACGGCCTGCCCGCCTTCAACATGGTCGGCCTGCCGGAAACCTCGGTGAAAGAGTCGCGGGATCGGGTGCGCAGCGCCCTACTCAACGGCAACTTCGAGTTCCCGAGCAAACACATCACCGTCAATCTGGCCCCCGCCGACCTGCCCAAGGAGGGTGGCCGTTTCGATCTGGCCATCGCCATCGGTATTCTTGCCGCTTCCAAGCAGATACCTGCAAAATATCTGCTCGATCACGAATTTTTAGGGGAATTGGCCCTGACCGGAGAGATCCGTCCTGTGCTCGGGGTGCTGCCCGCCGTGCTCGCCTGCCGGGATGCGGGTCGCACCCTGCTGGTACCGCGAGAGAACGGCCCCGAAGCTTCCCTCATTCAGGATGCCGAGGTGCGCACCGCCCATCAGCTGCTGGCCGTCACAGCTTGGCTGGCGGGCCAGTACGAACTGCCGCTGCCGGATCCCCAAAACGCGGAGAGCCTGCCCGATGTACCGGATCTGCAGGATGTGATCGGCCAGTCACAGGCCAAGCGGGCGCTGGAGATCGCCGCCGCCGGCAGTCACAACCTGCTGTTCATCGGCCCGCCCGGCACCGGCAAGAGCATGCTGGCAAGCCGCTTGCCCGGCATCTTGCCACCGCTGAGCGAACAGGAGGCGCAGCAGACCGCCGCCATCCACTCCATCGGTGGCCTCACCCCACGCGCCGGTCACTGGCACCACAGGCCATACCGCACGCCGCACCACAGTGCCTCGGCAGTGGCGCTGGTGGGAGGCGGCAGCCACCCACGGCCAGGCGAAATTTCGCTGGCCCACAACGGGGTGCTGTTTCTGGATGAATTGCCCGAGTTCGAGCGCAAGGTGCTCGACTCCCTGCGCGAGCCGCTGGAGACGGGCCACATCACCATCAGCCGGGCCGCCCGTCAGGTCGATTTTCCCGCCCGCTTCCAGCTGGTGGGCGCCATGAATCCCAGCCCCTGCGGCCACTATGGTGACGGCCAGACCCGCTCCAGCCCGGATCAGATCCTTCGCTACCTCGGCAAACTCTCCGGCCCCTTTCTCGACCGCTTTGACCTGACGGTGGAGGTGCCACTGCTGCCCAAGGGGAGCCTGACCGGCAAGGCGGAGCGGGGGGAGTCGAGCCAGCAGATCCGCGATCGGGTACTGGCGGCACGGGAGCGCATGCTGAGTCGCAACGGCAAGCTCAACAACCTGCTGGATAGCCGTGAGATAGAGGATATTTGCCGACTATCACCACAAGATGCCGAATTTTTGGAGAATGCCATTCAGAAGCTGGGGCTCAGTATCCGGGCCTGGCATCGCATCCTGCGGGTGTCACGCACCATCGCCGATCTGGCCGGGCAACCCGCCATCGGCAAGGAGCATCTTATCGAGGCGCTCGGTTATCGCGCCATGGACAGGCTGCTGTCGCGACTGCGCAGCAGCTGACAGAAGGGAAAGGGTGAGTCCAACCCCGTAAAGGCTCTGAATGGTCTCACGGGCAATCGGCTGATATTATGGCCACAGATCTGACCACTTGATGGCCCTTTATCGACAGCAAGACGGACCCGACTCATGCCCAACAAGCTGACAGAGCGACTGCGCGGCAGCCTCTCCACCCTGCTCTATTTTTTCAACACCCTCTTCTGGTTTGTCCCCATCTTTTCGCTGGGCCTGCTCAAGCTCCTGCTCCCCCTCAAGGGGTGGCGCACCCTCTGCAACTGGCTGCTCGATGGCTGTGCCAGCTGCTGGATAGGTTTCAACAATCTGATCCAGAAAACCATCATAAAAACCCCTTTCGAGGTGGTCGGAGTGGACAAAGGGCGCCGGAATGAGTGGTATATGGTGATTGCCAACCATCAATCCTGGGTCGACATACTGGTACTGCAGCGGGTTTTTAACCGAAAAATCCCCTTCCTGAAGTTTTTCCTCAAGAAAGAGCTGATTTGGGTACCTTTTCTCGGTCTGGCATGGTGGGCGCTCGACTTCCCCTTCATGCGGCGATATTCCCGGAAATTTCTGGAAAAGCATCCCCATCTGAAGGGAAAAGACATAGAAACAACCCGTAAGGCCTGCGCCAGGTTCCGCCACATTCCGGTGAGTGTGATGAACTTCGTCGAAGGCACCCGCTTCACCGGCAGCAAGCATCAGAAGCAGGGCTCGCCCTATCGTCATCTGCTACTCCCGAAAGCGGGGGGCATCGCCTTTACTCTGGCCGCCATGGGTGATCAGTTGCATCAACTGGTGGATGTCACCATCGCCTATCCGGACGGCATCCCCAGCTACTGGGACTTCATGTGTGGCCGGGTCGGGCAAATCAAGGTTCAGGTCCGCTATTTGCCGATCGACCGCAAGCTGGTGGGGGATTACTTCAATGACCCCGAGTTCCAACAAGAGTTTCAACAGTGGTTGAACGGGATCTGGCACGAAAAGGACCAGACCCTGAGCCAACTGCTGGCAACCAAGGCGCAGTAAACATTCATGCTATCCCTGCTTCCCGGCCCGCTGGTGCTGATCATCAGCGCGGGCCTGACCATCCTTTTCACCGCCTTGTGCGCCAGTCTGATCCTGCTGGTGTCGCTGGCCAAACTGCTGCTGCCGATCCCGGCCTTTGGCCGCGCCTGCAGCCGCCTCAACAACCGCTTCATGCGTCTGTGGCTGGCCTGCAATGCGCTGGTGATCCGCCTCACCACCCGCATTGACTGGCAGGTGGAGGACAATACCAAGCTGCGCAAGGATGGCTGGTATCTCATCATCAGCAACCATATGAGCTGGACCGATATCGTGGTGCTCGGCCACCTGTTCCGCGACCGGCTGCCGGTGCCCAAGTTCTTTATGAAGCACGAGCTGATCTATATCCCGCTGTTGGGGCTCGCCTGCTGGGGGCTCGATATGCCCTTTATGCGTCGCTACTCACGGGAGTTTTTGCTGAAGAACCCGCACCTGCGCGGCAAGGATATCGAGACCACCCGCAACGCCTGCGAGAAGTTTCGCCACATCCCCACTACCGTCATCAACTTCGTGGAAGGAACCCGCTTCACCGAGCAGAAACGGGATGCGGCCCGCTCCCGCTACCGCCATCTGATGCCCCCCAAAGCGGCGGGGCTGGCCTTTACGCTGGCAGCCATGGGCGAGCAGTTCGACAGCCTGATCAACGTCACCATCCGCTATCCGGACAACGCCGAGACCCCGTTCAAGGACTTCCTGATGGGGCGGGTAAAACGCATTCAGGTGCGGATTGAGGAGCTGCCGGTGAATGAACAGCTGATAGGAGATTACTTCAACGACAAGCAGTTCAAGCGCGGTTTTCAGGAGTGGCTAAACCAGCGCTGGCAGGAGAAGGACGAGGTGCTGGAGGGGTGGCAGAGCGGTCAGGTGCCGCTGCCAGTTGCCGCCAAATCCGGGGATGAATCCAAAGAGAGCGCAGAAGCCAACTCGGCCAACTGATCTTCGGAAAAGACTGCAATCCCGTGGCGGCGCAGCAGGGCAGTGGTCTTGCCCTCGCCCGCTACAGAAACACCTTCAAAGCGGCCGTTATAGATACGGCCGCTGCCACATGAGGGGCTCCCCTCTTTCAGCAGGGCGAAGCGAATGCCCTGCGCCTGACAAATAGCCAACGCCAGCTCGGCGCCGCGATCAAACTCTTCAGTCACATCCAGCCCGCTCGCCGTCACTACACGCTCGCCCTGCCGCTCGGCAGGAGGACGCGGGGTCGGCAGACCGCCCGCCACTTCGGGACAGAAGGCCAGCGCCCGCCCCTCGGCACCCAGCTCACTCAGCCAGTCGCTGACAATCTCCTTGCTCTGACCGTCGTAACGCACCGGCTGACCCAGCAAGCAGGCACTCACCAGCACCTTGTGCACGCTGGTATCACTCATGCTTCCGCTCCATGCATCACCTGATCGAACATCACGCAGCAGGGACTCTCCAGCCGATAGAGAATGGCGGGGCGCTGTTTGCCGGTACGCTTGCGACCGGTATCCACCAGAATGTCGGCGCGATGGATCCGCTTGCGAAATGCCGCCGTATTCATGGGGGTCTGCAGGATGATTTCGAAGGCGCGCTGCACCTCGGAGAGGGTGAACTCGGGCCCCAGTAGTTGCAGCGGCAGGGTGCTGTAGCGGCTCTTAATCCGCAGCCGCTCCAGCCCCTTGGCGATAAGCTGGACATGGTCGAAGGCGAGGCTCAGCCCCGGCAGGTTGGCGAGCGGATGCCAGCAACCGTGGATCGCCTCCACTTCCGGATCCACCAGACAGAGATAGACCAGGGTCGTGGACCAGCCGCGGGGATCCCGCTCCAGATTGCCGAGGGTGCAGACCTGCTCGCTGTAGCAGTGACCGAGCCCCCACTCCACCAGCAGGCGGCGCTGGGCGGCATCAAGATCCCGATCCCGGGTCTCGTCGATGCGCAGCGCAGGCAGTTGCCAGCAGTGGGCAAAGGGGGGGCGATCGCGGGTCTCGAGCAGCAGTTCGAGCCGCTCCTCATGCAACCGCAGCACCACCATATCCAGACTCATTCTCAGCATGCCGATCGCCCTGCTCGCCTTCCATTAATGTTTGGTAGATAATATCACACGAATAGTATGTGCAGGAGCCAATCATGGGAACCGTCGCCAGCCTGGATATTGATGCGCAGAAGGGCTTTACCCCCCTCTGCCCGAACGAACTGCCCGTTGCGGGCGGTGATGATATTGTGGCTGCGCTAAACGCTCAGGCCACCCTCGCCACGCTGCGGATCGGCAGCAAGGACTCTCACCCCGCCAATGCCGACTGGGCCGTTTCTGACCCCGCCGGCATGCTGCTGCCGCTGGATCTGCCCAACGCCGACCTCACCTGGCCGGTGCACTGCGTACCGGGCAGCAAGGGCTTCGAGCTGCTCGACGGCCTGCCCGCTCCCATCGACTATGACTTCTTCGTCTGGAAGGGGGTCGAACCGGATCTCCATCCCTACGGCACCTGCTTCCACGACCTGGCCGAACGGCGCAGCACCGGACTCATCGAATTCCTGCAAACCCGCAAGGTCGATACCGTACTGGTCGGCGGCCTCGCCACCGACTACTGTGTCAAAACCAGCGTGCTGCAACTGCGCCGCGCCGGTTTCCGGGTGATCGTCCATCTCGATGCCTGCCGTGGCATCGCGCCCGCGACGGTTGCCAGCGCCCACACCCAGATGATTGAGGCTGGCGCCGAACTGGCCCAGACCCTGATCGATGTACAACGCCTGCTGGACGCCTGATATGCCACCGATTCTTACCAGCCTGCTCGACACCGATGCCTGCACGTTACATATGCGGCAGGGGAGCTCCATCGTGCTCACCAGTCTGCGAGGAGCCTGATATGCCCCCAATCCTCACCAGCCTGCTCGACACCGATGCCTACAAACTGCATATGCAGCAGGCGGTGTTCCATCGCTATCCGGATGCCGAGGTGGTGGCCGAGTTTCACAGCCGCAATGAAGAGGATCTGCTGCCCATGATGGGGCAGATCGAGGAGCAACTGCGCCTCGCCGGTTCCCTGCGACTGACCAGGCCAGAGCTCGATTTTCTGGCCGAGCGTCCCTTCTTCACCTCTGACTACCTCGACCACCTGCGCCGCAAGCCACTCGATGCCTCGCTGCTCAAAGTGTTCGAGCAGGATGGCCGCATCAATGTGCGGGTCGAGGGGCCCTGGCAGGATGTGATCCTGTGGGAAATCCCGGTGCTCGCCATCATCAGCGAGATGCGCAACCGCTTCCGCTACCCCCAGTTCGGCGTCAGCCACGCGCTGGAGCGGCTCGATCAGAAGATCGACAAGCTGGAGAAGGAGCTGAGCAGCGACGAGATGAGCGAGTTTAACCTCATCGACTTCGGCACCCGCCGCCGCTTCTCTCACGCGGTACAGGATGCGGTAGTGGGCCGCCTCAAGGAGCGGCTGCCGGCGTTTCGCGGCACCAGCAACTACATGCTGGCCCAGAAGTACAAGCTGCCCGCTGTCGGCACCCAGGCCCATGAGTGGTTCCAGGCACACCAGCAGCTCGGCTTCCCGCTGGAGCACAGCCAGCGCGCCGCCCTGACCAGCTGGCTGGACGAGTTCACCGACCATCTCGGCATCGCCCTGACCGACTGCATCACCATGGATGCCTTCCTGCGCGACTTCGACTTCGAGCTGGCCAGCAGCTATCAGGGCTTGCGCCACGACTCCGGCGATCCCGTGGTGTGGGGCGAGAAGGCGATCAGCCACTATCAGCGCCTCGGCATCGACCCCACCGACAAGACCCTGGTCTTCTCCGACGGGCTCAACCTCGACAAGGCGGTGCAGCTGTTCCGCCACTTCCGTGGCCGCATCAATACCAGCTTCGGCATCGGCACCAAGCTCACCTGCGATCTGCCCGGTGTCAGCCCGATGAACATCGTCTTCAAGCTGATCGAGTGCAATGGCGGCCCGGTTGCCAAGATCTCCGACAGCCCGGGCAAAACCCTCTGCCGGGATGCGGAGTTTATCCGCAACCTCAAACAGGCGTTCCACGTCGGGGTCTGATCTTCCCGACAATCAGAAAACAAAAAGCCCGCCGGTTCACACCGGCGGGCTTTTTTAATCAACTCAAAAGGTATCAGTCTTTCTTGGCCAGCAGGAACTGCACCAGCTTGTTGAACTGCTCTTGAGAGGTGATGGATTCAATCTTCACCATGTACTTGCCGTTCACCAGGAAAGCCGGTACACCGCGAATGTTGTAGCTCTCGGTGTTGCGATCGAACTGGGAGACCATGCCGGAGACGGCGAAGCTGTCGACGGCACCGTCGAACTCTTCAGCCGGAACGCCGTTGTCCACGAAGATCTTCTTTACGTCGTCACGGCTCATCGGCGGCTGACGCTGGGTGTGGATCTTGGTGAAGATGGCCGGGGTCAGCTTGGCTTCGGCGTTGAGCAGGCTGGCAACGGCGTAGGCACGCTGCATCTCGGGGCCCATCTCGCGACCGAGGAAGGCAACCGGGTTCTTCTTGAGGGGCACACCCTCTGGCAACCCGGCCTTCAACTGTTCAACGATCGGTTCGAAGGTAGCGCAGTGCGGGCAGTAGTAGGAGAAGAACTCCATCACTTCCGGCTGGGCACTGCCAGTCTGTTTGACCACATCGTAGTTGACGCCTTCCTTGAACTCGGGGGCGGCGTGAACCATGGGGATCATCAGCATGGCAGCAAGGAAAAATAGAACTTTTTTCATGATGTTTCCTGTTAAGGGATCACTGTGAGGCACGCCCGGCGAACCGAAGCAGTGCCAAGCCTATTGTTTCGCCATGCTGACGTCAATGGTCAGGGCCGGAGATCGAGTCCCCCTTGCCGCGCAAGATCCCTTCTATTTCACCAGTTTGGCATCAGGCTCAGCGGTGGCGCCTTGAGTGCCTCCAGCTGATCGTGCAGTGTCGCTATCTGTTGACGCCAGTAGTGATCGGTATTGAACCAGGGGAAGTGACGGGGGAAGGCGGGATCTTCCCAGCGCCGCGCCAGCCACGCCATGTAGTGAACGATGCGCATTGCCCGCAGCGGCTCGATCAGCGCCAGCTCCCGCGAGTCGAACTCCATAAACTCCTCGTAGCCCGCCAGCAGGGTGTCGAGCTGGATCTGCTGCTCGTGGCGCTCGCCGCTCAGCATCATCCAGAGATCCTGAATCGCGGGGCCGGTACGGCAATCATCGAGGTCGACAAACATGGGGCCATCGCGCCAGAGGATGTTACCCGGGTGGCAATCGCCATGCAGGGAGATCTGCGCCACATCCAGGGTCATGGCGTCGCTGACATGCTTGATCAGCTCGTCGAGTACCCCGAAGAATTGCTTCGCCAGCCCGCTTGGCAGCCACTCGCCAGACGCCAGCAGCTGACGCGGTTCGTGCAGCATGCTCTCCACATCGAGCCGCACCCGATGGTGAAACGGCTTGCTGGCGCCGCTCTGATGAATACGACCGAGGAAACGCCCCACCCACTCCAGCTGGTCAAGGTTATCCACCTCGAACTGGCGGCCACCGACGCTCTGCCAGATGGCAAAGGGGTAGCCCTCGTGCTCCAGCAGGGTCTCGCCCGCGAAGGCGAGCGGTGCGGCGACCGGGATCTCAGCCTCTGCAAGGCGGGTGGCAAACTCGTGCTCCTCGAGGATCTGGGCCCTGCTCCAGCGGCCGGGACGGTAGAACTTCACCACATAGCGGCGACGATCCTCATCCTGAAACTGGTAGACCCGGTTTTCGTAGCTGTTGAGCTCGATAAGGCCGGAGTCGAGCCGCAGGCCACTGAGATCGAGCGCATCCATGATGAGGTCGGGATTGAGGTCGGAATAGTTGAAACGCATGTCATCCACCATAAGAAAGGGGCGCCGTTGCGCCCCATTCTATCACTACTGACCGGCATTGCCGTGCTCGCTGGTGACCGGACTGGTGTCACGCCCCGCCCGCAGCCACACGCAGTTACAACCGGCTGATAAACTTGCTGCCCTGGCGCAGGTTGCCCTTGCTGTCATCGGGCGCCGCCCCCTCCCGTTTCAGCACGAACTGGATATCCAGCGCCGGCCGTTTCAGGTTGTAGGGATCGACCGCCAGACTGACCGGCAGGGTGTAGATCTCGCCCGCCTTCAGGGTCACTTCACGGGGGCCGAACCACTGATACTCGGGCAAGCCCTCCACATCCAACTGGTAGGTCTGGGACTGCAGGGTCTTGTTGAGGATCTTGAGGGTGTAGGTGTTCTCAATCAGCCCCTCGCTGTTTTCGCGGAACAGCTGGTTGCGATCCCGCAGGATATCGAGCCCCATCGGCATGATGGACATGGCGTTGTAGACAAATACCCCCAGCATCACCGCCATCACCAGCCCGTAACCAATCAGCTTGGGCCGCGCCACATGGGTGGAGTCGTTGGCCAGCTTGTGCTCGGTGGTGTAGCTGATGAGCCCTTTCGGGTAGCCCATCCGCTCCATGGTCTGGTCGCAGGCATCGACGCAGGCGCCGCAGTTGATGCACTCGTACTGCAGGCCATCGCGGATGTCGATACCGGTCGGGCAAACCTGCACGCAGAGATCGCAGTCGATACAGTCACCCAATCCCATCGCCTTGGGATCTGCCTTGCGGGAGCGGGCGCCACGGGTCTCGCCACGCTTGGTGTCATAGCCGACGATGAAGGTGTCCTTGTCGAACATGGCGGACTGGAAGCGGGCATAGGGGCACATGTGGATACACATGATGGCACGCATCCAGCCAGCGTTGCCGTAGGTAATGATGGTGAAGAAGATCACCCAGAACAGCACCCATCCGCTGGCCTGCAGGGTGAAGAGGTCCGGCACCAGTTCAGTTACATCCTGGAAGTAGGCGACGAAGGTCAGGCCGGTCACCAGTGAGATCGCCAGCCAGGCCAGATGCTTGGCTCCCTTGCGGGCCAGCTTCTCGCCGCTCCAGGGCGCCTCGTCCAGCTTGCGCCGCTTATTGGCGGGCCCTTCCAGCTTCTCTTCAAACCAGATGAACATGAAGGTCCAGACCGTCTGCGGGCAGAGATAGCCACACCAGACCCGACCGAGGAAAGTGGTAATAAAGAAGAGTCCGAAGGCGGCGATCATGAAGAGCCAGGCGAGCAGGGTCAGATCCTGCGGCCAGATGGTGGCGCCAAAGATATGGAACTGCTGGTGACCGAGGTCGAACAGCACCGCCTGTCGCCCGTCGTAACGCAGCCAGGGCAGCAGCACGAACAGCGCCACAAAGAACCAGCCCATGGCCTTGCGCATCCGCTGCCAATACCCTTTCTGGGCCCGCACATAGATGCGGTTGCCCGGGTTGAATCTGTCGTCGCTGGCTTTGAACGTATTGGGGTTGAAGGTCCCGGTTACGCCCTTGTCGGTGACGTCCTTGATATCGATTTTATCGTGGTCGGCCATTGCAAGACATCGCTCCCTTATTTGTTATGGAGCGGATTATATCTTAAACAGCATGCTAATTGTGTGGATTAGATGTATCTAATATTGGGGTTGGATCGCAATTTTCGGCAACAAAAAAGCGCATCACCACGAGGTGATGCGCTTCCGCTAAAGATTCACTTGATTCCGCGAGCCTTGAGCAGCGCCTCTTTGAAATCGGGCACATGATCCTTGGCCAGACCGGGGATCATCGCCTGCTTGTCGGATTCCCGCATTTTGAGGTGATAGATCAGCATGTCGTCGGTCAGCTCGGACAGAGGCCCTTCAAATCCTGCTTCTTGGGCCAGTTTGGCAACAAACTGCACCAGGCTGAGATCCTGTTCCTTGATCCAGGCAGGCTGCAACAACTCCAGCAGCTCTTCGATACGATGACATTGCATAGACAACCTCTTTAATCTGTCACGTTAAATTCAGGCAACCTTACCCATCAAGGCTACTTCGATTCGATCCCGCCCATTATGCTTGGCCTGATACAGGGCCGCATCCGCTTTTTGGATCAAATCGGCGATTTTCATGCTGTTGTCCGGTATCAGTGTCGCAACACCAAAACTACATGTGACCCGACCGGAGACCAGTGACTTCTGGTGCGGGATGGCCAGCTCCTTGAGCGCCTGCCGCACATTGTCCGCCACCTGCAACGCCCCCTGCATGCCGGTGCAGGGCAGCAGCAAGGCGAACTCTTCGCCCCCGTAACGGGCCGCCAGATCGTCCTCGCGCCGCTCCACCTCGGCCAGCAGCCCCGCCACCTGTTGCAGGCAGTCATCCCCCAGCTGATGGCCGTAGAGATCGTTGAACTGCTTGAAGTAATCCACATCCACCAGCACCAGCGACAACGGCGCCCGGGCGCGATGGCAGCGCCGCCAGGCCCGCTCCAGAGAGTCGTCGAGATGGGCGCGGTTGGCGATGCCGGTCAGGCCGTCGAGGCGGGAGGTGAGACGCAAATGCTCGGAGACCGCCTTCAGTTCGGCAACCAGTTCGGCGTTCGAGAAGCGGTGGTGGAGCGAGGCGATCTGATCCCGCCGCATCCGGCGCAACAGGGTCGGCAGAAAGACAAAAAGATAGCCCGCCAGCATGCAGGAGACGATCCGCTCCTGCTCGTTGCCATTACCCAGCTCGAACAGCATCGCCATGCCCAGCGGCAGGGCGGAACCATAGAGGGTACGGCGGCTGCCAAACAGCATGATGGCGCTGCCGGTAAGAATGAGGCTGGAGAGCATCATCATGGCGGCCCGGTAGGTATCGGGCAGCTTGTCCATGTAGAGCAGCACCCCGAGGGCCCAGATGATGGAGGTGATGGTGGCTCCGATAAAGAGCTCCCGCTCCAGCACCGGCAGCGGTGTCTGGTGCAGGCGGGCTCGGCGCCAGCGCAAGTGCCAGCCCCGACCCAGCAGCCACAGGAAAGTGCCTGCCAGCCAACCGAGCGCTTCGATGGCGGGTAGATAGTCGTGAAACAGCAGACTCCAGCCAAATGCCAACACGCCCAAACAGGGGAGACTGAACGATGCATGGGTATAGAGCTGGGCCATGATGGCCTGCTTAACCTGGCGTGTCACACTCTGGGTCAACTGAGTACTCCTGTACAAGAGCCGAGCAGTCTACCATTACCCCCTGACCCGCAACAATAAAGCGCCGCTTATTAAGAAGTTAATCAATCAATAACGATTTCTTCTGCGCTGGCAGGTGAGTCCTTGCTCACCCCTTCTCCAATTCGTCGAGGATCGGGCACTCGGGATTTTCATCCCCGTGGCAGCAGCAAACCAACCCTTCCAGGGAGGTAAGCATGGCCTGCAGCCCGGCGATGCGGGCGCGCAGATCGACGATCTTCTCCTGCGCCAGCTTCTTCACCTGGGCACTGGTTCTGTGTTCGTCACGGTAGAGCGCCAGCAGCTCCTGACACTCCTCCAGATTGAAGCCGGTCTCCCGCGCCCGCTTGACGAAACGCAACTCCCGCAACGCCCCCTCGGTGTAACTGCGATAGCCGTTGTCACTGCGTACCGGGGCTGTGATGAGGCCAATGCTCTCGTAATAACGGATGGTCTTGGCGGTCAGCCCAGTGGCCTTGGCAACCTTGCTGATGTTCATTTATGCCTCCTTACTGATCGGGTTGGATGCTGGCCCGTGCGCCGCCCTGGGCTGCCAGCGTTTCAATAACAGGGAATTGCTCAAAACGGTGATGCTGCTCAGGGCCATGGCCGCCCCCGCCAGCTCGGGGCTGAGGTAGCCCAGCGCCGCCAGCGGAATACCGATGATATTGAACACGAAGGCCCAGAACAGATTCTGCTGTATGGTGCGCCAGGTCGCCGCCGAGATGTCGATGGCATCGGCCACCAGCCGCGGATCGGAGCGCATCAGGGTGATGGAAGCTGTCTCCATCGCCACGTCGGAGCCGGAGCCCATGGCGATGCCGACGTCCGCCGCCGCCAGCGCCGGGGCATCGTTCACTCCATCCCCCACCATGGCCACCAGCCCGCGGGTTTGCGCCCGCAGCGCCTCCACTTTCTCCACCTTGCCCGCTGGCAGCACGGAGTCAAAGGCCCCATCCAGCCCCAGCTTGGCGGCGATATGGGCCACCGGCGCCGGTGCATCGCCACTCACCAGCCAGCTGGCGATACCACGCTGGCGCAGGGTGGCGATGGCTTCCGGACTCTCGGGGCGCAGGGTATCGGCCAGCGCCGCTATGCCGGCCACCACGCCGTCGATGGCCACCCAAACCCGGGTCGCGCCATCGGCGGGTTGTTGCTCCTGTTGTGTCACTTCAATGCCGAGCTGGGCCAGCAGGGATCCATTGCCGATAGCGACTGTGTGACCCGCTACCTGACCGACAATACCGGCACCGACCCGCACCTCGACCGCGTCGGGCTGAGGCAGTGCCACCCCGCTGCCGACCGCCTCGCGCATGGCCAGCGCCAGCGGGTGTTCGCTCGCCTGCTGCAGGGCGGCGGCGAGGCGCAGTTGCTCGCCCGTGCCGCTCCAGCTGGCCAGCACCGGCTTGCCTTGAGTGAGCGTGCCGGTTTTGTCGAAGATGAGCGCCTTGATGGCGTGGGCCTTCTGCAGGGTATCCACATCCTTGATCAGAATGCCGTGACGCGCCGCGACGCCGGTGCCAGTGACAATGGCCGCCGGGGTCGCCAGCCCCAGCGCGCAGGGGCAGGCGATCACCAGCACCGCCACCGCTGCCAGCAGCGCCTGACCGAAGTCGTTGCTGATGGCGTACCACACCAGCAGGGTGAACAGGGCGATGGCCATCACCACCGGCACGAACACGGCGGAAACCTTGTCCACCAGCTGTTGCAGCGGGGCCTTGCCCATCTGGGCACTCTCCACCAGCGCGATGATCTTGTTGAGGCTGGAGTCCTCCCCCACGGTCGTGGCTTCGATCTCCAGCACGCCGGAGCGGTTGATGGCGCCGCCCAGCACCTTGTCGCCCACATTGCGCGGTACCGGCAGGCTCTCGCCGGTGAGGATCGATTCGTCCAGTTCGCTGGCGCCGCTCACGATTTTGCCATCCACCGGCACCCGCTCGCCCACCAGCACCCGCAGCCGATCGCCGCGCAGCACCTCGTCGATGGCGACGCTTTGCCAGTTCTCGCCACGCCAGACGGTGGCGGTTTCCGGCCGCAGCGCCATCAGTTCGCGAATGGCGGACTGGGTGCTGCGTCTGGCCCGTGCCTCCAGCAACTTGCCGAGGGAGATCAGGGTAATGATGATGGCGCTCGCCTCGAAATAGAGCTTGCCGCTGGCAGCCATCCCCAGCGTCAACAACAGATAGAGGCTGTAGAAGTAGGCGGCGCTGGTACCGGTTGCCACCAGCACATCCATATTGGCTGCGCGGTTCTTGATGGCAAGCCAGGCGCCGCGATAGAAACGGGCCCCGATCCAGAACTGCACCGGGGTGGCGAGCACCAGCTCCAGCCAAGCGGGTAGATGCCAGGGGAACAGTCCGGCCATGGCCAGCATCCCCACCAGCAGCGGCAACGTCAGCAAAGCCGAGACGATGACCCGGGTTTGAGCCTGACGGGCAGTGGCGGCCTCCTGCGCCTCCCGCTCCAGCAACTGCTGGCGGCGGCCGCTGGCCGAACCCTGTGCCAGCTGGGCGCCAAAGCCAAGCGCCTCGATCTGCTCGCGTAAAGCGGCGGGCGTCTGCATCCCGGGGATCAGCACGATGCGGGCCTGTTCGATGGAGAAGTTGACCTCGGCGGAGATAACGCCAGGCAGCGCGGCCAGCATTTTGTTCAGTCGAGCCGAACAACCGGCACAAGTCATACCGGTAATTTGAAACAAAAAGGTCTCGCTGCCGTAGTCGTAACCCTGACTCTTGATGCTGTCGAGCACCGCAGGCAGGCGATCGGGGCTGGCCAGCTCGATGGCCGCCTGCTCCAGCGCGAAGTTGACGGTGGCCGATACCCCGTCAAGTTTGTTGAGACTGGCCGCGATACGGCCTGCGCAGTTGGCGCAGCTCATGCCGCTGAGCGGCAACTGCAGATGAATCGGTGATTGAAGATGAGTGGTCATGTTGTTCCTCCCCGGAACCCGTCGACACCACAAAACGCCGACTGGCAAACCCTAACCTTTACTGTAAGGGCAAGCTCAAGCCACATGATCCACTTTTTGCAGATGAAAAAACGGCACCCGTTTGCTGCCAGAGAGCAAACGGGCGCCGCATTCAGCTATTGCGCGGTGTGAGCGGAGATCAGATACCGTACTGGGCGCGGTAAGCCTTCATGGCCGCCAGTTGTGCCGCCAGCTCAGGCTGCTCGGCCTGCTTCTCTTCCAGATACTGGATCAGGTCGCTCATCTGGATGATGGCGATGATGTGGGCGCCGTAGTCACGCTCCACCTCCTGAATGGCGGAGAGCTCGCCCTTGCCCTTCTCCTGACGGTCCAGCGCGATCAGCACGCCGGCCAGGGAGGCGCCGTTGGCCTGGATCAGATCCATGGATTCGCGGATGGCGGTGCCGGCAGTGATAACGTCGTCCACCAGCATGATGCGCCCTTTGAGCGGACTACCCACCAGGTTGCCGCCCTCGCCGTGATCCTTGGCCTCCTTGCGGTTGAAGCACCAGGGCACGTCCACGTCGTGCTGCTCCACCAGCTGCACCGCAGTGGCGGAGGCGATGGGGATCCCCTTGTAGGCCGGGCCAAACAGCACATCGAACTCGATGCCGGCATCCATCAGGGCGGCGGCATAGAAGCGGCCGAGACGGGCCAGATCGCGGCCGCTGTTGAACAGACCGGCGTTGAAGAAGTAGGGGCTTTTACGACCGGATTTCAGGGTAAATTCACCGAATTTGAGGACCTGTTTCTCCAGGGCGAACTCGATAAATTGACGCTGGTAGGCTTTCATTCTGGCTCCTTGCTTGGCTTGTCGTTGTCTTGTGTGGGGGTATAAAAAAACGCGGTCAATGCCGCGTTTTTAAAATCAGGAGAGCGACTGCTTCTGCAGCGCAATGATGTCGGCGATGCCGCCCTTGGCGAGCGCCAGCATCTCCAGCAGCTCTTCGTGGGTGAAGGGCTCGGCCTCCGCGGTGCCCTGCACCTCGATGATGCGACCATCTTCGGTCATCACCACGTTCATGTCGGTCTCGGCGGCGGAGTCTTCGATGTACTCCAGATCGCAGATGGCTTCGCCCTGATACATGCCGACGGAGACGGCGGCGATCATCTGCTTGAGCGGGCTCTGCTTGATCATGCCCTTCTCGACCATCCAGTTCAGCGCATCCACCAGCGCCACGCAGGCACCGGTAATGGAGGCGGTACGGGTGCCGCCATCGGCTTGCAGCACATCACAGTCAACTGTGATGGAGTGCTCGCCCAGCGCAGTCAGGTCTACCGCCGCGCGCAGGGAGCGGGCGATCAGACGGGAGATCTCCAGAGTACGGCCACTCTGCTTGCCGGAGGCCGCTTCGCGGTTCATCCGGGAGTGGGTGGAGCGCGGCAGCATGCCGTATTCGGCAGTCACCCAGCCCTGGTTCTTCCCTTTCAGGAAGCGCGGAACGCTGGTGTCAACGCTGGCGGTGCAGAGCACGCGAGTGTTACCGAACTCCACCAGCACTGAGCCTTCTGCATGTTTGGTGAAATTGCGGGTAATGGTAACCGGGCGAAGTTGCGCGGCACTGCGATCGCTTGGACGTGACATGGAACGGACCTCTGGGCTGGCTCAAATTGGCGGGGGATTATAAGTGATCCCGCCCCAAATATCAGCCGCTAAAACCACGGCATCGGCTGACGAGCAGGGCCGGGCTGAGTATACTGGCCGCACACTTCATCAAGCCCGGAACAATCAATGATTCACAGCATGACCGCCTACGCCCGCAAGGAATTCAAGGGCGACTGGGGCACAGCCGTTTGGGAAATTCGTTCGGTCAACCAGCGCTATCTGGAAACCTACATTCGCCTGCCGGAGCAACTGCGCAGCCTGGAACCGGTTCTGCGTGAGCGTTTCCGCGCCAAGCTGCAGCGCGGCAAGGTGGAGTGCAACCTGCGTTTTGAAGCCGCTCAGGCCGCCGCCAGCCAACTCCATATCAATGAAGAGCTGGCCAAGCTCATCATCGACAGCGCCAGCTGGGTAATGAAAGAGGCGGGTCAGGGCCAACTCAATCCGGTCGACGTACTGCGTTGGCCGGGCGTCATGGCCGCCGCCGAGCAGGACATGGACGCGGTCGCCACCGAGCTGCTCGGCGGTTTTGACCAGACCATGGAAGATTTCCTCGCCTCCCGCGCCAGCGAAGGGGCCAACCTCAAGGCGCTGATCGAACAGCGTCTGGCCAGTATTCAGGTGGAAGTGAAGAAGGTACGCGTCCACCTGCCGCAGATCATCGAGTGGCAGCGCCAGAAGCTCACCGACCGTCTGGCCGAAGCCAAGGTGGAGCTGGATCCGGCCCGCATCGAGCAGGAGATCGTGCTGCTGGCCCAGAAGATCGACGTGGCCGAAGAGCTGGATCGTCTGGAGATGCACATCAGCGAAACCAACAAAATCATGAAGAAGGGTGGCGCCTGCGGCCGTCGTCTCGACTTTATGATGCAGGAGTTCAACCGCGAGTCGAACACCCTCGGCTCCAAGTCCATCAATGCCGAAGTGACCCAGTCCGCCGTCGAGCTGAAAGTCCTTATCGAGCAGATGCGCGAGCAAATTCAGAACATCGAGTGATGGGTCGCTGACTCTCCGGTTGTTGCCTGCAAAAGAGCCCTTGATTCCTCAAGGGCTCTTTTATTTTCCGGCCATCGCACCTGTCGCCCGCCGCCAGTGAGTCAACGGGCGGGGAACACCCTAGCCTATCGGCATCACCAGCGCCGGTTGGTGAGGGTCGCTCAGCCGTTCGGCCAGATAGTCCACCAGCAATCGAACCTTGGGGGAGAGGTGGCGGTTATGGGGATAGAGGGCCCAGATCCCCTCCGCCGGGGCCCGCAGTTCGGGCAGCAGCTCGATCAATTCGCCTCGGGCCAGATGGTCGCTCACGTAGTAGTCCGGCAGCTGGATGATGCCGATTCCCTTGAGCGCCGCATCCAGCAGGGCGTGGCCGCTGTTGCACTGCAGCAGGCCGCGCACCCGCACGCTGTGGGGGCGGCCATCCAGAGTGAAGTGCCACTCGTCGCTGTTGCCCACCAGACAGGTGTGGCGGGTCAGCTCGGAGAGGCTGTTGGGGATGCCGTGGTGGGCGGTGTAAGCCGGTGAGGCGCAGACATAGGGCACCCGCTGCGCCAGCTTGCGCGCCACCAGCGTCGAATCCTTGAGATGGCCGAGCCGCAGCGCCAGATCGTAACCCTCATGCACCAGATCCAGCAGCTGGTTGGTGAGGTTGAGGGTCACCTCCAGCTGGGGGAAACGCACCATGAAGTCGTTCACCAGCGGGGCGATGCGGCTTTCACCGTAAGAGACGGGCGCCGTGATGCGCAGCGACCCTTGCGGCACCGCCTGATGGCGCCCCACCGCCAGCTCTGCCTCGTAGAGGTTGTCCAGCAACTGACGGCAGTGGCGATAGTAGATCTCGCCAAGCTCGGTGAGCCGCACCTGACGGGTGGTGCGCAGCAGCAGCTTGGCCTGCAGCCGATCTTCCAGCTGTGCCACCTGACGGCTGACCTGCGCCACCGACACCCCCAGCTTGCGCGCCGCCGGGGTAAAGCCCCCCTGCTCCGCCACGCTGACAAATTCACAGATCCCTTCCCAGCCGAACATTATTACCTGTGTGTAAAAGTGATTTGAGATTTGCCCTCATTATCACCAAATCGGCGGGAAACTACACTGACTGTCCGAACTCATCTCTGTTCACCCTGCTCAACAAGAAGGATGTCATTCATGGCACAGGTTCAAAGCATCAAGTGTAAAGCCGCCATCGCCTGGGGTCCGGGTCAGCCCCTCTCCATCGAAGAAGTCGAGGTCATGCCACCGCAAGCGGGCGAAGTGCGGGTGCGCATCGTCGCGACCGGCGTCTGCCACACCGATGCCTTCACCCTCTCCGGTGAAGATCCGGAAGGGGTCTTCCCCTGCATTCTCGGCCACGAGGGGGGCGGTATCGTCGAATCGGTCGGCGAAGGGGTCACCAGCGTCAAGGTGGGGGATCACGTGATTCCGCTCTACACCCCCGAGTGCGGCGAGTGCAAATTCTGCAAATCCGGCAAGACCAACCTCTGCCAGAAGATCCGCTCCACCCAGGGCAAGGGGCTGATGCCGGACGGCACCACCCGCTTCTCGAAAGATGGCCAGCCCATCTATCACTACATGGGCACCTCCACCTTCAGCGAATACACGGTACTGCCGGAGATCTCCATCGCCAAGGTGGACCCGGCCGCCCCGCTGGAAGAGGTCTGCCTGCTCGGTTGCGGCGTCACCACCGGCATCGGCGCCGTGATGAACACCGCCAAGGTGAAAGAGGGTGAGAGCGTCGCCATCTTCGGGCTGGGCGGCATCGGCCTCTCGGCGGTGATCGGGGCTCGTCTGGCCAAGGCCGGTCGCATCATCGCCATCGACATCAACGAGAGCAAATTCGAGCTGGCCCGCAAGCTGGGCGCCACCGACTGCATCAACCCGAACGATTACGACAAACCGATTCAGGAGGTGATCGTCGAGCTGACCGACGGCGGCGTCGACTTCTCCTTCGAGTGCATCGGCAACGTCAAGGTGATGCGTGCGGCGCTAGAGTGCTGCCACAAGGGTTGGGGCGAGTCGGTCATCATCGGCGTCGCCGGAGCGGGTCAGGAGATCAGCACCCGTCCGTTCCAGCTGGTGACCGGTCGGGTCTGGCGCGGCAGCGCCTTCGGCGGGGTTCGCGGTCGCAGTGAACTACCGAGCTATGTGCAGCGCTACATGCAGGGTGAGTTCCGCCTAGATGACTTCATCACCCACACCATGGGGCTTGAGCAGATCAACGAGGCGTTCGATCTGATGCACCAAGGCAAGAGCATCCGCACCGTCATCCACTACTGAGCATGATCACCCCGCCCGCCATCGTGGGCGGGGTGCAGGAGTCCTTCGATGAATCTGGAGATTATCAGCAGCAACAAGAGCTTCGGCGGCTGGCACAAGCGCTATCGCCACCACGCCAGCGTGCTCGGCTGCGAGATGAATTTTGCCATCTATCTGCCGCCCCAGGCCCTCACCGGCCAGAAGGTGCCCGTACTCTACTGGCTCAGCGGCCTCACCTGCACCGATGAGAACTTCATGCAGAAGGCGGGAGCCCAGCGCATCGCCGGCGAGCTTGGCATCGCCCTGGTGGCGCCGGACACCAGCCCCCACGGTGACGGCGTAGCGGACGACCCCGGTTATGACCTCGGCATGGGAGCTGGCTTTTACGTCAATGCCAGCCAGAGCCCCTGGCAGGCGCACTACCAGATGTATGACTACGTCACCCGCGAACTGCCTGACTTGATAGAGACCCACTTCCCGGTCTCGACCCGCCGCGCCATCAGCGGCCACTCCATGGGCGGTCACGGGGCGCTGATCGCCGCTCTGCGCGAGCCCGGTCGCTACCGCTCGGTCTCGGCGTTCAGCCCGATCTGCCACCCTAGCCGCAGCCCCTGGGGCCAGAAGGCGCTCGGGGCATATCTCGGCAGCAATCCCTTGTTGTGGCAGGAGTGGGATGCCTGCCAGCTGCTGCGCCACCAGCCGGTCACGCCGCTGCCCACCCTGGTGGATGTGGGACTGGATGATCCCTTTCTCGCCGAGCAGTTGCATATCGATGCGCTGGCCGAAGTGGCCGCCAACAAGGAGTGGCCGCTGGAGCTCAACCGCCACGAGGGTTATGACCACAGCTACTACTTCGTGGCGAGCTTTATCGAGGCGCACCTGCACTTTCACGCCCGCCACCTCTGATCAACACAGCTGATCAACACAGGCCCGTTGCGGGCCTGTTTCAGTTGTGGTGATCGGTTGATATCAACTGCCCGCTCGGGTCACCCCGCCGGAGCCTGCGATCTGCTGCTCCACCTTGGGATCGCCCCAGTAGGCGATGTTGCCTGAGCCGGCGATGCCGACTTTCAGCGTCTCCTGCGCCCGTACCGCCACATCACCGCTGCCGGCGATATTGACCTCTACCTCGTTGCCGCGCATCTCGCTCCCGAGCACGTCGCCAGATCCGGCAATGTTCAGCTCGATGGCCTGTGCCGAACCGCTGCCCAGCTCCAGACTGCCGGTGCCAGCGATATTCCCTTCCAGTCGTTTCAGCTCCAGCTGACTGGCGACGATGTCACCGGTACCGGCCACCGACAGCACCAACGAATCCCCCTTGAAGCCGCTCAGATCGCCGTTGCCGGTCCCGGCCAATGCCAGTTCGTTCAACACCGGCAAGGTGATGGTCAGCTCCAGCGGCTCGGTAGGATCGAGCCGGTAACCCTCCTTCACCTCGATCTCCAGCTTGTCGCCGCTCTCAGTCAGCACCAGATAGGGCAGCAGATTCTCCTGCCCCTTGATCAGGATACCGCGCGGCTCCCCCGCGACCAGATGGAGGGTGGCAGGCACCCCCGCCAGCACCCGGGTCACCCCGTCACCGAGCACCTGCTGGCGCTCGACCACAGCCCCCGTTCCGGTCACTCTGGTCTGATCCAGCCAGTGACACCCACTGAGCCCTGCCATCAACATGACAACCATCATCCATTTCATCGCTACTCTCCTCCTTATGTGTTGGCCATCCAGGGCCAATTGGTTTTCATGCTCTGCAAAGCGTGAGCCAAAAATTAACATGATGATTCAAAAGGAAATAACCATTTCAACCAGAACAGACAGAAGAATCAAGAGAGCCATTTAGACCATATTTTGGTGAAAAAAACCATTCTCGAACGGATATGATTGTGGCTAATTGGCGGGTCGCCCTGCCGGTCACTATGCTGACAGCCCGTGGAAGTTTTTGATTGCTGTACCGGTCTGTTGAGCCAATAGTGGTACTTCGTGCGTACCAAGCTCTCCATTGCGGTAATGTCATTACCACTGTCTTGTCAGTCTTCACTGCCAACAAGGAGTCAGAGCGTGACCCAAGCAAGCCCTCTCTATTCCACTGCCACCGGTCTGCCGGAGCCGACTCGCACCCCGTTGCTGACCGGCAGCGATCCCGAGCAGAAACGGCGCGAGCTGCTCACCTACTTCTGCCAGACCTTCGATCTCTACGACTCGCTGTTCGACTGTCTGGCCGATGAGCGGGCCTGGTTCAACAAGGCGATCCCGCTGCGCCATCCTCTCATCTTCTACTACGGCCACACCGCCGCCTTCTTCATCAACAAGCTGCTGGCGGCGCGCCTGATCGACCAGCGGCTGGATGCCCGCATCGAGGCCATGGTTGCCATCGGGGTGGACGAGATGAGCTGGGACGATCTGGACGAGACCCACTACGACTGGCCCAAGGTCAGCGAGCTGCGCAGCTATCGGGCCAAAGTCCGTTCGCTGGTGTGCGATTTTATTCGCCAGATGCCGCTCACTCTGCCCATCGACTGGCAGAGCCCGGCCTGGGTGATCCTGATGGGGATAGAGCACGAGCGCATCCACCTCGAGACCTCCAGCGTGCTGATCCGCCAGTTGCCACTCGCCTGGGTGCGACCGCAGCCTTATTGGCCCGCCTGCACTGAAGCCCGCCACCGAATTGATCAGGTGCCCGCCAACAGCCTGCTGCCGGTGGCCGGCGGCAAGGTGCGCCTTGGCAAGCGGGACGCCACCTACGGTTGGGACAACGAATATGGCGAGCGCCATATCGAGCTGGCCCCGTTTCAGGCCAGCCGCATGCTGGTGAGCAATGCCGAGTACCTCGCCTTCGTCCAGGCGGGGAGCTATGGCCAGCAACAGTGGTGGGATGAGGAAGGGTGGGGCTGGTGCCAGTACGCCAAGGCGCAGATGCCCACCTTCTGGGTGGGTGACCCCGCCGAGCCCGAACAATTGCAGCTGCGGCTGATGACCGAGCAGGTCGCCATGCCCTGGGACTGGCCGGTGGAGGTGAATCAGCTGGAGGCGGCTGCCTTCTGTCGCTGGAAGGCGGCCCGGACCGGACTCCCCATCCAGCTGCCGAGCGAGGCGGAGTGGCAGCTGCTGCGCGAGCAGCTACCCGGCGATCAGCCGGACTGGACACAGGCCCCCGGCAATATCAATCTGGCCCGTTTCGCCTCCTCCTGCCCGGTGGATGCCTGCCCGCAAGGGGAGTTCTTCGATCTGGTGGGCAATGTCTGGCAGTGGACCAGCACCGCCATCGACGGCTTCGACGGCTTTAAAATCCACCCGCTCTACGACGACTTCTCCACCCCCACCTTTGATGGCAAGCACACCCTGATCAAGGGCGGCAGCTGGATCAGCACGGGTAACGAAGCGCTCAAATCATCCCGTTACGCTTTCCGGCGTCACTTCTTCCAGCATGCGGGTTTCCGTTATCTGGTCTCCCGTTATCAGGAACCCGTTATCGTGAATCCCTATGAAACCGACACGCTGGTCGCTCAGTACCTCGACTTCCAGTACGGCCCGAGCCACTTCGGGGTAGCCAACTACGCCAAGACGCTTGCTGATCTTGCTGGCGAGCTGTGCAGCAACCACCAGCGGGCACTGGATATCGGCTGTGCCACCGGCCGCGCCAGCTTCGAACTGGCCCGCCACTTCCAGCATGTGGACGGGGTGGACTACTCGGCCCGCTTCATCGATGTGGCGCTAGCCCTCGCCAGTCAGGACAGCTTCCGCTACGCCATTCCGCTGGAGGGTGAACTGGTGGAGTATTGCGAGGCGCGCCTGTCGAGCCACGGGCTGGGGGCGAGTCAGGCGGAGCGCATCCACTTCAGTCAGGGGGATGCCTGCAACCTCAAGCCCAAATATGACCACTACGATCTGGTGCTCGCCTCCAACCTCATCGACCGGCTGCGGGAGCCCGCCCGCTTCCTGCGGGATATCGCCCCCCGGCTGCGCAGCGGTGGCCTGCTGGTGCTTACCAGCCCCTATACCTGGCTGGCGGAATATACCCCGCCCGCCAACTGGCTCGGCGGCATTCGCGAAAACGGCGAGGCGCTCACCACCTATCAAGCGCTGCAACGGCTGCTGGCGGCGGAGTTCGAGGAGCACTGCCCGCCGCGGGATGTGCCTTTCGTCATCCGCGAGACCGCCCGCAAATACCAGCACACGGTGGCGCAGCTCACCGTCTGGCGAAAACGCTAGCACGCCGGTCGGCATGCAGATGAGAAGAGGGAGGCCAACGGGCCTCCCTCTTGTTATGGCAATAAAAACGGCGCGAGTATCAATGCCCCTGCTCGTGATAGCGGCGCGCCAGCACGGCGCAGACCATCAGCTGGATCTGGTGGAAGATCATCAGCGGCAGCACCATCACCCCGACGCTGGCGGCCGGGAACATGACGTTGGCCATCGGCACCCCGTTGGCCAGACTCTTCTTGGAGCCGCAGAAGACAATGGTGATCTCGTCCGCCTTGTCGAAGCCGAGGCGACGGCTGATCCAGACGTTCCAGCAGAGCACCAGCGCCAGCAAGACGCAGCTCAGCAGCACGATACTGGCCAGATCGTACCAACTTACTTGACGCCAAATCCCCTGCACCACCGCCTCGCTGAAGGCGACGTAGACCACCAGCAGGATGGAGCTCTGATCCAGCTTGCCGATGAGCGGACGGTGGCTGTCGACCCAGCGACCAATGAGCGGGCGCGACAAGTGGCCTACCACGAACGGCAGCATCAGCTGCATCATGATGGACTGGATGGTGTGCCAGGTGTCGATCCCCTCCCCCTGTACGTGGATCATCATCCCCACCAGCACCGGCGAGAGGAAGATGCCGAGGATGCTGGAGGCCGAGGCGCTGCACACCGCCGCCGACACATTGCCCCCCGCCATCGAGGTAAAGGCGATGGCCGACTGCACGGTGGCAGGCAGAGCGCAGAGATAGAGGAAGCCGAGGTAGATGGCCGGGCTCAGCCAGCCCGGTACCAGCGGCGTGAGCAGCAGCCCGAGCAGCGGAAACAGCACGAAGGTGCTGAGCATCACCACCAGATGGAGCCGCCAGTGGCCGAGGCCCGCCAGCAGGTTCTGGCGCGACAGCTTGGCGCCATGCATGAAGAACAGGAGCGCCACCGCCAGCTTGGTCAGCAGACCGAACCAGACGGCCACCTGCCCCTCGCAGGGAAAGAGGGAGGCCAGGGTGACCACCGCAATCAGCACAACAGTAAAGGGATCCAGACGCACGAAAGGTCTCCATCAGAAGGGCATCCTGCAACCGTGGCGGCAGTCAGGATTGGGGAGGACAAGAAACAGAGCGGGAGATGTCTGGCACCTCCCGCTAAAACGAACCTCCAGCTTACCCCGATAACGGAGAGGCGCAAAGTTGAGCGGCGAATAATTGTTCATCAATGCTTAACGCCCTCGCCATATCGAGCAGCAAAAGTTGACGATGAAACGGCCCTGACAGCTCCCAAACGGCTAAAAATGGATAAAAAAACGGGCGACCAAGGCCGCCCGTTCCGTTTTTTCACTCAGCCGATCAGCGCTGGCTGGCCAGCGTGCCGTTGCCGGTTTTCTTCTCATTGCCGCCGAGCATGCGGGCCTGCCGCTTCTCGAAACGGGAGATCCACCAGTAGGCCAGCGCCGAGAAGACCGCGGTCATAAAGACGTTGATGAAGAAGGCGCGCACCAGATCCACCCCGGCCGGGAAGGCGGAGGCGCTCATGCTCACCACGAAGATGGCGATCAGCACCGATACCACGCCCATCCCGAACTTGCGCGACCCCATGCGGAAGTCGCGGGGGGTGTCGTCATGTTTCCAGCGGAACACGAAGTAGGCCACCATGATGAAGATCGGCGGCAACATGGCGGTACCGGCGGTGAGGTTGATGGCAGTGTTCATCATCTGCTGCACCGACTCGGAGCCGAAGCCGTTGACCACCAGCATCGCGAACACGAAGACAAACTGCCACCAGGCGGCGCGCACCGGCACGCCGTGCTCGTTGAGCTGGGTGGTCTTCTCGCCGTAAACCCCCTGCGGGATCTCGGAGAAGTGGATCTTCACCGGCGCCGAGGTCCACATCATCATGGAGCCGAACATGGCGATGAACAGCACCACGCCGACGAAGCGGCCAACCAGCGCCTCGGAAAGCCCGAAATACTGCGCCATGCCGGTGAAGATCTCCACCATGCCGCCGGCATAGGTGAGGCTCTCGCGCGGTACGAACACGTTCACCAGCAGGGAACCGACCGCATACATGGCACCGATGACGATACCGGCACTGATGATCACCTTGATGAAGGACTTCTGGCCGCCCTTCACATCATTGAGGTAGGCCGCTGCCGTTTCTGCACCGCCCGCCGCCTGGAAGATCCAGCACATGATGCCGAGGGTCGCCCAGTTGACGGTAGGGGTCATCGCCTCCAGCGTGATGGGCTGGGCCGGCACATGATCGCCACTCAGGGCCATCAACGCGCCCAGCACATAGATGGCGAACAGGGCAAATACCCCGTAGGCCACGATCTCCGCAATCTTGCCGAGCCAGCTCGCACCCTTGGTGGAGATGTGGGTCGCCGCCGCAAACAGCACGATGGAGATGATCGAGGTGACCATGGGGGAGAAACTGTACTCATAGCCCAGCATGGCGTAGGAGGCGTAGGCGATGACGTTGGGCAGCAATGAGACGAACCAGAACAGGTTCACGAACCAGTAGAGAAACGAGCCCAGATAGGCCATCCGGGTGCCGAGCGGTTTTTTCAGCCAGTCGTACATCCCCGACTCGGAGTTTTTATTGGCCGAGACGAACTCGGCGATGATGAAGACGAACGGGATGAAGTAGACGATGGTCGCCAGCAGGAAGATGGGGGCGGAGCTGAGCCCCAGCTCGATGTTGTTGTTGACGATGTTGCGCACATTGAACACGGCGGCAAAGGTCATCGACAACAAGGCAAACTTGCCTATGGTGCCGCGTACGGATTCAGACATGGTGTCCTCCAGTGGACTTGCGCTCCCTGCGGGTAACGCTGTGACTCTGTGATGTGTTCGGCAAGGGTCTGTCGGCCCCGCGCTTTACTCTCTTGTTATGATCGGGCCGCGTGGACGGCCTCGTTGCTGAACCGGTGCCGTCTCCCGCACCGGCTCGCAATACCATTCAGACGATCGGAGTGCCCGGCGCCATCGGCACCCGCGGTTGCAACAGCACGCTCTGGCTCTCGTCCGGGGTCTCGGCGCACAGCAACATGCACTCGGATCGCTCACCGCGCATTTTGGTGGGCTTGAGGTTGGTCAGTACCACCACCTCGCTGCCCATCAGTTCCTCTTCGCTGTAGTAAGGCACCAGACTGGTGACAGTCTGCAGCGGCCGCCCGCCACCCACGTCGATCTGGACGATGTAGAGTTTGTCGGCCCCGGGGTGACGCACCACCTCCAGTACCTTGCCCACCTTCATCTCGACCCGCTTGAATTCGGCAAACTCGATCGTCTCGCTCATTCTCTTTTCCTTTTCTGGTTCAACGGTTTGCGGGTGGCCAACGGCCACCCGGTTTGATTGGAATTCAATGCAGTGGCTATGGCGTCTGCATGGCAACCTGCGCCGTCGGCTGGGCCTCTTTCGCACGCGCTTCGGCACTGAGGGACGCCTCGTATCTGTTGTATTTCCACCAGGCGAAGCCGAGGAAAATCACGATCCCGCCGACGTTGTAGAAGATGATGGTCATGATGTCGGCGCCGGTCGGGAAGGTGGAGGCGAGAAAGCCCACCGAGAAGATGGCGATCAGCACCGAGACCACGGCGATGCCGGTGGTGCGCGAACCCATCCTGAACTCCCGCGGCAGGTGATCCAGCTTCAGCCGCAGATTGAGGTAGGCCAGCATGATGAACAGCGGCGGCAGCATGGAGGCGGCGGCGGTCATGTTGATGACGGTGTTCATCAGATCCTGCGCGGTGTTGGAGCCCAGAGTCGGGATCACCATCAGCGGCAGCACGATGAGGTACTGGATCCAGGCTGCGCGGGCGGGCACGCCGTTCTCGTTCAGCTCGACCGTCTTCTTGCCGAAGATACCGGCCGGGATTTCGGAGAAGAAGATCTTCACCGGGGTCGCCGTCCACATCAGCAGGGAACCGAACATGGCGGTGAAGGAGACCAGCCCGACGAAGCGGTTCATCAGGATCTCCGGCAGGCCGAAGTAGGCTGCCAGCCCTTCAAACACCTGCACCGAGCCGCCGGTGTATTTCAGGGTGTCGCTGTGGACGAACACGTTGATCAACAGCGATGCAATGGAGTAGAGCACGCCGATAAAGATCCCGGCGACGATGATCACCTTCACGAAGGACTTGGAGCCACCTTTCACGTCATTGACGTAGACCGCCACCGACTCGGCGCCACCGGCTGCCATAAAGATCCAGGTGGTGATGCCGAGGAAGGCCCAGCTGAAATCGGGGATCATCGCCTCTACCGTGATGGGGTCAGCCGGCTGCACGCCGCCCACCAGTGCCGCACCCGCCAGCAGAATGTAGGAGAGGGTCAGCAGCAGCATCAGGGACGAGGTCACCGAGGTGATGGGGCCGAGCATCTTGGCGCCGTTGGTGGAGACGTAAGTGGCAAAGGCAAACAGCACCATGCTCAATGCCGTGGTCGCCACCGGGGTGAGAATGTACTCGTAGCCGAGGAAGGCATAGGAGGCGTAGGCGATAACCCGCGGCAGCAAGGAGGTGAAGAAGAAGAGGTTCACGAACCAGTAGGTGTAAGCGGAAATAAAGGCCCAACGACCGCCGAGAGAGCTCTTCACCCAGGCATAAACCCCCGCTTCGGAGTTTTTGTTCAGTGACACAAATTCCGCAATGATCAGGCAAAACGGAATGAAGTAGAAAATGGTGGCCAGAAAGAACATCGGGGCCGAGGCCAGACCGATCTCGATGTTGTTGTTGATGACGTTGTTGAAGCTGAATACCGCCGCGAAGGTGAGCGACAGCAGACCAAACTTGCCTATCGTATTCCGTTTGGAATCAGACATGGTGCATCTCCAGACCTGTAGTTATCTCAGCGAAAGGGCGGGGCATGATTTGTAGGGTGAGCCCCGCCCTTCCGGCTTTTATCAGTGCAGAACCGGCGGCTTGTTATTTGTTCTTGAAGTAGCCGCCTTCGACGGTGACCTTGATGATCACCTTGCGCACCGGGCTGTCGCCTGTGAACCGGTAAGCCTCGTCGTTCTCGAAGATCACCACCTGACCGTTGCCGACTTTCTGGCGCTCACGCACCTCGCCGGCCAGCCACTCGCGGTCTGTGGTGTCGTCGTAAGCCTGCTCGACCGCCAGCTCGCTCTTGGCAGCCCACTCCACCGTCTCTGCCCCTTCCAGGTAGTAGTGAACGTCGAAGTAGCGGCGCTGCCCCTCGAACAGTGAGGTAGCCGGGCTGGCCCCCTCCTGCAAGCGGTAGGTGAGGGAGTCACCGATGGAGTGGCAAATGCCGGGCTTGAGGTTCGGCAGGTTGTTGATGGCCTCCACGCAGCGGCCCCACTTCTTGCCCTCCCGGTAGATGTTTTTGAACAGGGTCAGGTTGTCCAGGGTGATCATGCGAGGTTCCTCCCGCCGTTGATGGTGAGATCGAGCCCGGCCAGCGCAGCCGGATTGAGGTTGCCACGGGCGATGGGCAGCAGGGTCAGGCCGAAGCTGAACGGCTCGAAGCGCACCCGCCAGGAGTCCAGCACCTCGGAGCCCCAGGAGTTGGAGCCAAGCCCCAGTACCTTGTGATCCAGATTGAGGGTGAGATAACCGCTCGGTTCCAGCTCGTTGATGTGCTGCGCCGCGTGGATATGCTCCCAGCTGTAGGGCCAGACGCTCAGATTGATGGGGGCATCGGGTCGCACGTAGAGACCGGCGCCGTGGCGGTTGGTCAGGGTCGCCCAGCGCACCTGCTGGCGGTTGCCGTTATCCTGCGGGAAGGGATAGTGCTCCCACATCTCGCTGACTGTGCTCTGGAAGCTGTCGATCCAGTTACTCTGGCGGCTGTCCTGATAGTTCTCGCCCGGTCCCATGCCGTAGTAGTGAACCCGGTCGAGATCCTGACGAATGCCCAGCTCGAAGCCGATCTTGGGAATGATGTCGTCATAGCCGCCGTAGGGCTGACCAGAGAGCGCCACGTGCAGTTGGCCGTTCGGGCTCAGGGTGTAGACGTAGCGGCAACGCATGCCGAAGTCGAACACCGGCGGCGCGATCAGACTCTCCACCGTTACCTCAACCGCCTCGCCCAGCTGACGCCAGCTCAAGGTGCGGAAGTGCTCCTGCATGATCTGCAGGTGATTCGGGTGCCACAGGCTCTCGTACTCCTGCTTGTGGTTGTCGATCATCGGCTTGAAGAAGGTGAGGCGCGGCGACCGTTCAATCAGCTCAATGCCATCCTGCTGCCAGCTCACCAGCTTGCCATCGAGGCGCGAGAAGCGCAGGGCAAAGCCGCTGCCACTCAAGGTCAGGTCAAGGCGCTCATCGGCGATATGCAACGGGGTAGCGTTGGGATTGGCAAAGGGCTGCGGCTGGCGAGTCGATGCCTTCAGTTGAAACTGGTACTGGCCCAACTCGTGCTCTGCCGCGCTGTAGCGGGTGGCAGTCGCCTTGATGACCCGCAACTGGACGAAGGTTTCCCGCCCATCAAGCGTGGGCAATTCGAGTTGCAGCTCGGCGATGGCACCGGGAGCAACCCCTTCCAGCCGGATTTGCTGGCTGGCCAGCAGTTCGCCCTCGGCCTTCACTTCAACCAGCAGGTGGATGTCGTCGAGAGTGGAGAACCAGTAGCGGTTTTCCACCGCCAGCTTGCCGCTCGCCAGATCCAGAGCGCGCACCTTGACCGGGCAGATCACCTGCTTGTATTCGCGCAGGCCAGGCCCCGGGGTCTGATCCGGATAGATGAGGCCATCCATGCAGAAGTTGTAGTTGTTGGGGTAGTCGCCGTAGTCGCCGCCGTACTTGTAGACCGGGCGCCCCTGCTCGTCCTGATCCAGAATGCCGTGATCGCACCACTCCCAGATGTAGTGACCCTGAATGTGGGGATGGCGGTCGAACACCTGCTGATATTCGCTAAGACCACCCGGGCCGTTGCCCATGGCGTGGGCGTATTCGCAGATAATGCGTGGCTTCGCCATCGGGAACTCGCCGAAGCAGTTCATCTGGGAGACGCGGGAGTACATGGTGCTCACCACATCCACCACCTCGGCATCGCGATCCTCTTCGTAGTGCACCAGCCGGGTCGGGTCGATCGCCTTGCAGCGCTGGTACATGGCTCTGATGTTGCAGCCGTAGCCGGACTCGTTGCCGAGCGACCAGATGATGATGGAGGGGTGGTTCTTCTGGGCGTGCACATGGCGCTCGATGCGATCCACGAACACCGGCTCCCAGAAGGGATCGTCGGTGATGCGGCTGAGATCGCCGACGTTGGCAAAACCGTGAGTCTCCACGTCGGTCTCCGCCATCACAAACAGGCCGTACTGGTCGCACAGCTCGTAGAAGCGCGGGTCGTTAGGGTAGTGGGCGGTGCGCACCGAGTTGAGGTTGTGCTGCTTCATCAGCACGATATCGCGCTCCACCCGATCCATGCCGACCGCGCGGCTCTTGAGGTGGTCGTTGTCGTGGCGGTTCACCCCGTGCAGCTTGAGGTAGTGGCCGTTGACGTAGAAGAGGCCATCTTGGACCTTGATTTCACGCACCCCGACCCGCTGCGGGATCACTTCCAGCAGCTCGCCCTGACCGTTGTAGAGGGAGAGTTGCAGCTGATAGAGGTACGGATCTTCGGCGCTCCACAGATGGGGATTGGCCATATCCAGCGTGAAGCGGCAATCACACTTGCCGTCGATGGCGAGATGGTCGAGTGTGCCACTGGCGATCTCGCTGCCCTGATCCAGGAGCGACCAGACCAGACGGTAATCTCGGGCAGCAGCCCCCAGATTCTCCAGCTGGATATCGCAGCTAAGAGTGGCGCTCTGATTGTCATCCGCCAGCGCGGTGCGGATAAAGAAGTCCTGCACATGGGCGGCCGGTTTGCCCACCAGATAGACGTCGCGGAAGATCCCCGCCATCCACCACATGTCCTGATCTTCGATATAGGTGGAGTCAGCCCACTGCATCACCCGCACCGACAGCAGGTTCTCGCCAACCTTGGCGTAGGCGCTGATATCGAACTCGGCGGTGAGACGACTGCCCTTGCTGAAGCCAACGTAGTGGCCGTTCACATAGACCTCGAAGTAGGTCTCCACCCCGTCAAACTTGATGATCACCTGCTCGCCGTCCCAGGCCGGGCTCAGTATGAAGCTGCGCTGATAAGCGCCGGTGGGGTTGTTGGTCGGCACGAAGGGCACGTCGATGGGGAAGGGAAAACCTTCGTCGGTGTACTGCAGATTGCCATGCCCTTCCATCTGCCACATGTTGGGCACGGTAATCTGGCCCCACTCGCTCATGGGGCTGTGATAGAAGGCTTCCGGCACCTGCAGGGGGTGGTCGAAGTAGTGGAACTGCCACTGGCCGCCAAGGCTAAGAAAACGGCGGCTCAGCTCGCGCTGCATGGTGGCCGCCAGCGCGTGGTCGGCATAAGAGAAGAAGTAGGCGCGCGGAGCCAGCCTGTTTTCACCAACGAATTGGACGTTTTCCCAGTTATTCACATGTCCTCCCGGAACAAGGCAACGTTAACTGGGTAAACTCTAGATAAACATTTACTAAATATCAGCTTTGGATTGGTAAAGTTTTAACCTGATCACAATGAACAGATGGTTTTGTGAGCGAGATCAGAAGCGGGAGATAAAGGAGGGCAAGATATGGATGAGTGGCATAGATGTTGATAGCCGTTGGCTGAACTGCAATAAAATCAACGATAAAACAATATGATATGACGTAATGGGATGATGTAGGAAAGAGGTTTGCTTGGGAGAGGTGTCGCACCACCGCAAGATGGTGCGACTAAAAAGCTAGTGGTTTTACTAAAATCAGCGAGTGGTGCCACGCAGGGTCAACTTGCTCGGTACCAACACCCGGAGTGGAATATCCCGCTCGTCTCGCAGCCGCTCAACCAGCAGATTAACCCCCTGAGAGCCCATCAACTCGGAGTGGATCCGCACCGTGGAGAGCGGCGGGAAGGTGAACTTGGCGGTCGGGATATCGTTGACGCTGATAAGCTCGATCTGCTGGGGAATCGCCAGTCCCTTCTCATGAATGGCACGCAGCACGCCAATGGCGATGGAGTCGGAGGCAACGAACAGCGCCTTGGGCCAATCCCCTGCCAGCATCTCCTTCGCCAACTGGTAGCCGGAAGCGCTGGAGAAATCTCCACGATAGAGGTCGCTCTCCTGCACCACCCCCAGCCGCTGGCCATAATCCCGGAAGGCCAGTTCGCGCAGATCCGGATTCTCATCCTGGCCACCGATATAACCGATACGCTGGTGCCCCTGCGCGATGAAGTAATCGACTACCTGCTGGCTGATCAGGGCGAGATCCACATCGACCGAGTCGAACTCTCCCTGTGAACGGCAGTCGACAAACACCAGCTGGCTGGAACAAGCCCTTAGCTGGACGAGACGCTCGGCTGTGAGGGTACCGACCACCAGAATGCCATCCACGGCGCTCAGTTCGCGCCCTTCACCGCAGTTGTAGAGATGGGTCAGTTCGATATTGAGGCGGGCACTCTGGGTCTCGATGCCATAACGGATAGCGAGATAGTAAGGGTCGTTGACCTCGGTACTCTGGGGATAGGCATAGACCACCAGAAAGTGCAGCTTGCTCTTGTGTACCCCCTTGCGGGCGCTGCTGGTCTTGTACTCCAGCCGTTCGGCAATCTCGAAGATCCGCTGCTTGGTCTCTTCCTTGACGCTCAGGCTGGGATCCTCGTTCAGTACCCGGGATACCGTGGCGAGAGAAACCCCCGCTTCCTGTGCAATTTCCTTCAACGTAGCCATCAATACCTCGCTGGCAGCATCACGTGTTAATCGGCAACGGCTAAAGAGTAACGGGCAATCCCTTGATAGCCCAGCACTTTTACTAAAATCCCGGTGGCATGGCAGATTTTTGGAACACAGAAATGCAAAAAGGCCTCCCGAATGGGAGGCCTCTTCTAAATAGGTGCCTGACAGTGTCCTACTCTCGCATGGCGAATGCCACACTACCATCGGCGCTACCGCGTTTCACTTCTGAGTTCGGCATGGGATCAGGTGGTTCCACGGCGCTATTGCCGTCAGGCAAAAGCTTTTAAAACTAACTTGAAAATGGTGCTGATACCCAGAATCGAACTGGGGACCTCATCCTTACCAAGGATGCGCTCTACCGACTGAGCCATATCAGCACACTAACCGGTAAAGA
>NZ_JBFODP010000025.1:0-2168 GCF_040908375.1 Aeromonas sp. R2-3
AACGTGCTGGCCAAGCACTTCGGTGGTAAAGCTTTCGCCTTCGACCAGATCGACAAGGCACCGGAAGAGCGTGAGCGTGGTATCACCATCAACACCTCCCACGTAGAATACGACACCGCTACCCGTCACTACGCCCACGTAGATTGCCCGGGTCACGCCGACTACGTTAAAAACATGATCACCGGTGCTGCCCAGATGGACGGCGCGATCCTGGTAGTAGCAGCGACTGATGGCCCGATGCCGCAGACTCGTGAGCACATCCTGCTGGGTCGTCAGGTTGGTATCCCGTACATGATCGTGTTCATGAACAAGTGTGACATGGTTGATGACGAAGAGCTGCTCGAACTGGTTGAGATGGAAGTTCGTGAACTGCTGACCGAGTACGACTTCCCGGGTGATGACCTGCCGGTAGTTCGTGGTTCCGCGCTGAAAGCGCTGGAAGGCGACGCTCAGTGGGAAGAGAAGATCATCGAGCTGGCTGGCCACCTGGATACCTACATCCCGGAGCCGGAGCGCGCGATTGACCAGCCGTTCCTGATGCCTATCGAAGACGTATTCTCTATCGCTGGCCGTGGTACCGTAGTTACCGGTCGTGTAGAGCGCGGTATCGTTAAAGTAGGTGAGACTGTAGAAATCGTTGGTATCAAAGATACCGTTTCTACCACCTGTACCGGTGTAGAAATGTTCCGTAAGCTGCTGGACGAAGGTCGTGCAGGCGAGAACATCGGCGCGCTGCTGCGTGGTGTTAAGCGTGAAGACGTAGAGCGTGGTCAGGTACTGGCCAAGCCGGGTTCTATCAAGCCGCACACCAAGTTCGAATCTGAAGTGTACGTACTGTCCAAAGAAGAAGGTGGTCGTCATACCCCGTTCTTCAAAGGCTACCGTCCGCAGTTCTACTTCCGTACTACCGACGTGACCGGTACCATCGAACTGCCGGAAGGCGTAGAGATGGTAATGCCGGGCGACAACATCAAGATGGTTGTTACCCTGATTGCTCCGATCGCGATGGACGACGGCCTGCGTTTCGCTATCCGTGAAGGTGGCCGTACCGTAGGTGCTGGTGTTGTAGCTAGCGTAATCGCCTAATCGATTCGTTATATACAAAGATGAAAAGGGGTGGCTTCGGCCACCCCTTTTATTTTTGGGGCTATTTATGGCCTGTGAGATACTGGGTAAAACCATTGATAGAGGTAGTTTCCGTGAGCAACCCCGCCATTTTTCTGGATCGTGACGGTGTCATCAATGAAGACACTGGCTATGTCAGTCAGGTCGATGATTTCCATTTTCTGCCCGGAGTCATAGACGCCCTGCAGCTCCTCAAAAAGAAAGGCTATCTGCTGGTCGTCGTCACCAACCAGTCCGGAATTGCCCGCGGCTACTTCAGTGAAGATGACTTCATGAATCTGACTGAATGGATGGATTGGTCACTGGCTGATCGGGATGTGGATCTCGATGGCATCTACTTCTGCCCCCATCATCCGGATCACGGCGCCCCCTGTGATTGCCGCAAACCGGAGCCAGGCATGCTGCTGTTGGCGCAACAGGAACTGGGGATCGACATGAGTCGTTCCTATATGGTGGGTGACAAGCCTTCCGATCTAAAAGCTGCCGTCAATGCCGGGGTCGGTCACAAGATCATGGTCAGAACCGGCAAGCCGGTGACCGAAACGGGTAGTGGGCTGGCCGACGCTCTCTATGACAATCTGCACGATTTTGCTGTTGCGGTGCCTGCAGTGAGCTGATTTCGCCGGTTTAATATGCCAATTGGTGGCTTTGTGAGCGAACAAACAGCGAAAGCCATCTTTTTGCAATTATCTGCTTGCCAGAAAGAATCTGTTCCCTATAATGCGCCTCCATCGACAGGGCAAGCGGCAACGCAAACAACCTCGTCGGTAACCTCGAAAAGCCTTTAAAAATAAGGCTTGACTCGAGAAGGCGGTTGAGTAGAATTCCACTCCCGCAGCAACACACTGTTGCGTCGCTCTTTAACAATTTGAATCAAGCAATCTGTGTGGGCACTCACAGCATCGAACATCAAAAACAATTTTTGATTTTCAATGTCTGGTGAAGTGGCCAAGACGATTTCTTAGCAATAAGAAGTCGAACAGTTTATTTCAGCAATTCATTGAGCCGCTTTTCGAAGCAACCAAACTTAAATTGAAGAGTTT
>NZ_JBFODP010000026.1:0-6338 GCF_040908375.1 Aeromonas sp. R2-3
CCTGATCCGGGTCGCGAGGGTAGCGGTGGTGTAATGCAGGATTTGGGCTATCTGTTTGACTCGATGCCGATTCTGGCCGCCCAGACCGAACAGGCCTTCCGCGCCCAGCAGCGCTCACTGGGCCGTCAGCTGGACAACGCCTGTGTCAGCGGTGCCGAAGGTCAGCAGTGCCTGCGTGTGGCGGGCGAACTGAGCAAGGTGACTGACGCCCCGACAGAGCTGGATTATCAGGTTGCACCGCAACTGTCGCTGGCGTATGGCTACGGCCTCACCGACCAACTCACCGCCGGGGTGACCGCCTCGATGTTTGGCTCATCACTGGATAACCAGTTGCTGACTGAGCGCGGTGGTGCGGAGCTCGACAGCGGTGTGGGCGTAGGTAGCTACCTGCACTTCTCGCAAGGGGCAGACGAGACCGGAGTGCAAGCCGGCGTGTCGCTGGGCTACGGCGAACAGCGTGGTGAGTTTGTGCGTGGTGATGGTCTTGCCAATGTGCAACACGGTAAAGGCAAGGCTGATGTGAAGAGCGTGGCTGTGCGGGGTTACCTGGGCTATGGCGTAGAGGTGGCAGACTGGAAGGTGACGCCTCATGCCGAAGTGACCCACTTTATCACCAGCCGAGACGGTTACCGTGAAGGTGGTGAGCGACTGGTGTTTGATGTCGAGCACGACAAGGTGAAAGACAAGAGCACAGTGGGCAAGGTGGGTGTGAAAGGCGAGACCGCACTGGCGAAGGGAGTGACCCTGAAACTGGATACAGGGGTCGAGATGGACCTGGATGTGAACCCGGTGACGCTCAAGGGCAGAAGCGACATATTCAGCTTGGGTGAAGGGATGCAGGAGTTTGCGGTGAGTGCCGAGCTTGAGCGCAATGATATGCGTCCTTACGCGGCAGTGGGTGTTGGCTATGAGCTGGAGCAGGCTGGCACCGTAGGGCTGAATGTGAAGGCTAGCCAGGCTGAATATGGCAATCAGGGCGTGGATGGCAGTGTGCAACTGAGCTACGAGCTGAAGTTCTGATAAGCAGCGCAAGAAGTAAAACCGGAGAGTAAATATCAAAGCCGGCCTCGAGAGGGGCCGGTTTTTTTGTTTCACTTAATCAGCACATTAGATGTTTAACGACTTGATATCATCGAAATATCGGGGGAAGGCTCATGTGTCATTCGATTGCTCAAATTAAGGAGAATAACGTCAATTGAGTGCCGAACTGGATAGTCAGCCATTTCATAACGGTGATCATTTCATGGGGGAGCCAACAATAGGGACCATGTAAACAACGCCGCTATGTGGAGTTATGAGATTTAGCCCCTGTTGAGCCACATCAGCATGTTATTAGCACGGTAAATCTCAGGATGGGCAAGTGTATGCTCTTGACTTATTGAGTTGATAAGTATTTTCCTACATTGCGTTGCCATGTAATCCTACATACCTCGAATCACTATGTGGCTATTATTCATGCATCGATTCAGCGGGCTCGTTGAAAAGATAAAAATCCAAAATCGAGTTGCCGGTCTTAATGCGTTGGTCAGTATTAAAATGTTGTCCAGCCGGATACAGAGTTGTTTGTGTTTTGCCTCATCTAACAGGTTAAATAGTGCAAACAGTATCAAGCCCATCTTCGGGGCAGTGAACCAGGGATAGTCTCCTCGCGATAGTTAACAAAATGCAGTTGTCTTTTGGCTGCTGATGTAACCGACAAGGTCTCTATTCATGAAAAAGTTTGTAACTCCTGCTCACCATATTCGTCGTACCACCTTGGCTGCCGTTTTGCTGGCTACGCTGGTCAGTAACGGCGCGAGCGCTTTGGTCTCAACCAATAGCGCAGGCCCCATTCATGGTCGTCAAATCACCGTCGTCGCCGCACCGGAAATCACTGGGCTGGGGGTGGTCGGTGTGCCGGTCACTCTGCCAATGGTTCCGGGTACTGCCGATGCAGATGGTGATGCACTGACCGACTGGTACTACGTTTGGCAACTGGATGGTGTTGATGTCGGTGCCGAGCAGCTGGCTGGCAGCGTTGATGCTATTCCCGCCTATACCCCGCAACCTGCTGATGCCGGCAAGAAGCTGACTCTCAAGCTGCGTGCCGTTGCAGACGAGCGAAGCTTCCCGGTAGCAACCCGTTACTCAGCAGATAGCCTCTCCAATGAAATTATGATTGCGGCCGGAGATCTGGAGATCGGTGGTGAAGGCCCCATTGTTGAAAATCCTGGTATCCCGGGCTCCATTGGTCTTGACGGCGCAGGTAACGGCAGTGGCCCCGAAAACCAGGAGATCAAGGTTGATGTTGGCTCTTCGGTCACCAACAACAACAGCGGTGGTGATCTGCAGTGGAGCCTGAGTGGCGATGATAGTAGTCAGTTCACCATTGACGACAACGGTGTACTGACGCTGAAGCCGCAAGATGCTGAAAACCCGCTTGATACGGATGGTAATGGTACCTACGTAGTTGAGGTCACGGTAACCGATCCGGTTACAGGGGCGCAGGACAGTATCACTATCACCATCACTGTGGAGAACGTGGTTGAAGCTGCAATCGACGTCAAGGTAGTGGATGCGACTGGTGCAACCATCACCGGCAACCCTGTCGTAGGGACCACTCTGCACTCCGCCGTGACGTTGGATGACGGTGCTGGCGAGAAACTTGACCGTGTTGATGCCACTTACCAATGGCAGCGTGCGCTGGATGGTTCGGAAGATTGGGCTAATGTTGATGGTGCAACCAGTGCCACCTACACCACCACCGGTGCAGATCAGGGTTACAAGTTCCGCGTGGACGCCAACGGTAAGTAATATCGCTACAAATCACAAAAGCGGCAAGGAGGCCCGGTGTATACCGGGCCTTTTTTATCAACATACGGGTTGGCAATAAGTTCATATTGCGACAGTTTAACCAAGGGAGAAACCATGACACTACCACAGCGTTTACACCCAACCCTGCGCCGGTCAAAGATAGGATGCCTGATATTGTTTGTGCTGGCAGGTCACTCAGCCATAGCCAAGGAGAGTGATTCGACGGCAGCCATTTATGGGCGCGGTGCTCCAACAGCCCCTGCGATTACATTTAAAGCCATGACACAAGATCAGTATCTTCGCGTGGATCGCGTTGACGGCTCTATTGATCCGGATGGCGACGAGATCACTTACCAGACACGCTGGTGTTCTGAGCCGTCTGGTCAGGGTGCTTGCTCATACGGCGATGCACGACAGATGTCTGAATCAGTAAGTTATTACGTTGCGGCGCGTGCGGTTACCCCACGGGGCTATCCGCAAGCAACACAAGGTGGTAGCGACTGGACTGAACTGGCGACTGGCCGGATACCCAAGGTTACCAATATCGAGGTCAACCGTGGTCAGTTGGCTGGGCCAGGAACAGCGGTTTCTGCCAGTTACCTGTATGAAGATCTGGATGGAGACCTTGAGGGAGCCAGTCGCTATCAGTGGTACGTCAACGGCGTTGCTATGGCCGGTGAAACGGCACGCCAATACATGGTGAAAGAGAGCGATCTCAATAAAGAGCTGGCTGTAGAGGTTGAGCCGATGGCTCAGAGTGGGTTGGCAAATCTGGGTAAAAAGAGGGCATCAGTAGTATGGAAAGTAGCGCATCTAAAAGTGAAAGTGGGGGCGCTTACTTTTTACCGTTCTGCAGTATCGGGCGAACTGGCTTCCCAGAGTGGTGCTACAACAAAGTGCCAGCAGCTTGGTATGAGACTGCCGACAAGGGCCGAGTATCAGCTTCTCTATAATGCCTACCCAGCCAATAAAATATCTTCCGCTATTGGCTGGCCAACAAACATCTATGCATTTTGGACATCAGAGGTTCACACGGCAGGAGCCATACACTGGGCGTTCAGACTGGATAATGGAAATACTAACGGAACCTACTCGATAAACAATGAGTATTATCTCTGTGTTAGTTGATGACGATATGAATAAAAAAAGACCGCTCGAGGCGGTCTTTTTATTTGTCCACACTTTTTGAAGCAGCATAAGGATAAGTGGCGAAATGCTACTTGAGTGCTTGTGTCTGGCAAGAAATTAAAAGGTGGGTTGATGCTGTTTCAGCAGAGCGGACTGATGAATATTAGAATGTATAGAAATGATAATCAAGATTTTATGCATAAAAAAAGCCGCCTGGCGGCGGCCAAAATGGCTGGATAAAGTCGATGATCTGACTTTATTAAACGCGCAACTTGTCAGCCAGGCACGGGATATGTGTTACGCGACTAAATAATGCCACGTTTAAAGATAAAACCCTTGTAGGAATAGACTTAATTTTTTTGTGAAATCTAAGAACATAAAACAACATACTGGTCACTTTTAAGGTGTGGATTGTAGTTTTAATCGCATAAGGCGGGTCCTACATCGCTATAGGTGATTTCCTACATCGCATGTTCGTCCATTTCTATATGATAGCTGACATGGATTCTCCAATTGATGGACCGCTGACATATATTGCAACAACAGAAGTGAGTTTTAAGTATGTTTAAGAAAAGCCGCGTCTATCAACTGGTATGGGCTTACCTCTTTATTGGACATAACGCTGTATTGCCGATTGCATACGCTGCTGGTGCAATACCTGAAACGAAAAAACGTCAGGAACAGTCCTCACAGAATAGTTACACCGTTAAAGTAGGTGACAGCCTGAGTGGTATTGCCAAAGCTCATGGTGTAGCTGTTCATATTCTGCTTGCCATGAACGAGAGCAGGCTGGCAACTCACCCCCTCGAAGTTGGCCAAAAAATAATGGTGCCAGCAGCAGTGGCTCTTCCTGAGCTGGGCGGCAAAAATCCTCTCAATTTGACAGCGAGTAATGAGAGCGCTAAATCCGTTGCCGATTACGCTGCGGAAAATGCTGCGCGCATTGCAACCCAGTTTGCAACCAACGATGAGGCTGGGGTTGATGAGACCCTGGCTGATAAATTTGCACGCCAGACGTATGGTAATGCTGACAATGCATCTGTTGTTACAGGTTCATCCTATGGCGCCAAAGAGGAAGCGCAGTACTGGAAACGTCAAGCTGTCTCAGGTTTTGAGGCCGAAGCCAACCAGTATGCTCAGGAATTGGTAGGCAAGGGGACCGCCAGAGCCAAGATTGCTCTCGACGATGAAATGAATTTTGCCGAGTCATCCCTTGATGTGCTGATGCCGTTCGCAGAAAGCGAGTCGCGCATGCCGTTTGTACAAGCTGGGGTCAGAAAATCCAGCAATGACAACATTGCCGCGAACGTTGGTATCGGCCAGCGCCATTTCATCAAAGATTGGATGCTCGGTTACAACGCCTTTTATGACCAGGATTTCACCGAGCGCGCGTCCCGTGCCGGTATTGGTGCAGAAGCATGGCGTGACAATCTCAAGATGTCTGCCAACGGCTATATACCGCTGAGTTCCTGGAAAGAGAGCGACAAGATCGAAGATCACTTGTCCCGTGCGGCCAGTGGTATTGATGTCAACATTCAGGCCTATCTGCCTTCGCATCCGGCACTGTCAGGCTCTGTGACCGCAGAGCAGTATTTTGGTGACAAGGTGGATATCTTGGGCTCCCAGAAGCTGGAGAAAGATCCCCATGCCATTACCCTGGGGGTCGGGTATCAGCCCGTTCCATTGGTCAAATTTGATGTCAAGCACACTGAAGCATCCGGTGGTCAGAGCAACAGCCAGTTTGGGTTAAATCTTGAATGGCGTCTGGGCGAGTCACTCAACAACATGTTGGATGGCCGCAAGGTCAACAAGTCCATGCGCGGCATGCGCTATGACCTGGTCGAGCGTAACAACCAGATTGTTCTCGAATATACCAAGGCACAACTGATGTCTGTGGCATTACCGCAACAGCTGAGTGGGTTCGAAGGCAGCCCGTTTGATATTTCGGTGCAGGAGCTACGCAGCAAACACCCTGTTGCCGAGATTGTTTGGCAGAGCCCCTTGTTTGACAAGCTTGGTATTCCGGCAGCGCAGTTGCGCGGTGCCGATTTGACCACGCTGCGCTTGCCCGAGTTGCCCGTATTTGAAGCCGAAGGCAGCAATTTATACGGTATCACAGTCATTGTTCGTGACATCAAGGGCAACGAGGTCAGTGCGTATAGCGCCCTTGAGGTACTGCAAAGCCGAACCAGACCTGAAGTTGTTGACCCTGATGGGGATCTTGATGGTGACGGCCTGACCAACGGTCAGGAAAGCCAGCTCGGTACCGATCCGGAAAACAAGGATACCGATGGTGACGGCATTGATGACAAGACCGAAGTGGACAACGGCAGCAATCCGCTCGACCCGAACGACCCGGTGGCTGATCCGGACGGGGATATAGATGGTGACGGCCTGACCAACGGTCAGGAGAGCCA
>NZ_JBFODP010000027.1:0-188239 GCF_040908375.1 Aeromonas sp. R2-3
CTGCTTATCAGAACTTCAGCTCGTAGCTCAGTTGCACACTGCCATCCACGCCCTGATTGCCATATTCAGCCTGGCTAGCCTTCACATTCAGCCCTACGGTGCCAGCCTGCTCCAGCTCATAGCCAACACCCACTGCCGCGTAAGGACGCATATCATTGCGCTCAAGCTCGGCACTCACCGCAAACTCCTGCATCCCTTCACCCAAGCTGAATATGTCGCTTCTGCCCTTGAGCGTCACCGGGTTCACATCCAGGTCCATCTCGACCCCTGTATCCAGTTTCAGGGTCACTCCCTTCGCCAGTGCGGTCTCGCCTTTCACACCCACCTTGCCCACTGTGCTCTTGTCTTTCACCTTGTCGTGCTCGACATCAAACACCAGTCGCTCACCACCTTCACGGTAACCGTCTCGGCTGGTGATAAAGTGGGTCACTTCGGCATGAGGCGTCACCTTCCAGTCTGCCACCTCTACGCCATAGCCCAGGTAACCCCGCACAGCCACGCTCTTCACATCAGCCTTGCCTTTACCGTGTTGCACATTGGCAAGACCATCACCACGCACAAACTCACCACGCTGTTCGCCGTAGCCCAGCGACACGCCGGCTTGCACTCCGGTCTCGTCTGCCCCTTGCGAGAAGTGCAGGTAGCTACCTACGCCCACACCGCTGTCGAGCTCCGCACCACCGCGCTCAGTCAGCAACTGGTTATCCAGTGATGAGCCAAACATCGAGGCGGTCACCCCGGCGGTGAGTTGGTCGGTGAGGCCGTAGCCATACGCCAGCGACAGTTGCGGTGCAACCTGATAATCCAGCTCTGTCGGGGCGTCAGTCACCTTGCTCAGTTCGCCCGCCACACGCAGGCACTGCTGACCTTCGGCACCGCTGACACAGGCGTTGTCCAGCTGACGGCCCAGTGAGCGCTGCTGGGCGCGGAAGGCCTGTTCGGTCTGGGCGGCCAGAATCGGCATCGAGTCAAACAGATAGCCCAAATCCTGCATTACACCACCGCTACCCTCGCGACCCGGATCAGGTTGAGGCTCGGGCTGATTGGCCACTTCTCCACCCGGCTCGACTGGCGGAACAAGGGGGACAACCGGATCAGTGGAGGGATCGACCGGCTCAGTCGGTGTATCGATTGGATCAGTGGGTGGGTCAACCGGATCGATCGGCGGTGTCACCGGCTTAAAGGCGCGCCAGATAAACACTCGATCACCGGATGCTCCGCCGTATCCCGACCAGCCTAAAACGACAGAACCATCATAGTTGGCCTTGTAGGCACGGGAATTTGCGGTGCCGAGAGTCCCGAGGTCAGTCATTCGTGCATCACCTTCGCGATGAATGAATGCGTGAGACCTTCCAGCGACATCAATGGCGGCCTCACCAACCACCACCTTGCCATCGCCAGACACCCCGCGAGCAAAAGAGGAGCCGCTAGCGGCGTTATCACTGCGCAAGTTGCCAAGGGGGGTTAGCTGGCTATCCCCTTTATTGTGACGAAACGCTTGGTTAACGTTCATATCATTTTGAGCAACGCCTACCACCACTCGACCATCGGCCGAGACGGCAGATGCATAAGAAGCACCGAGGTTATCACTGCGCAGTGAGCCCAAGCGGACTATCCCCTCCTCGTGGGAGTGGCGAAACGCACTCTTTTCATTGGAGTTAAGTCCATAATCAGCCTGCCCTACCACCACCTTGCCATCAGCGGAAACATTCGTTGCCTCAGACTGTCCCGCATTGCCTGCCATAAAGGTGCCCAGGTCGGTCATCTGTGCGCTCGATTGCTGATAGCGATAGGCCCTTTTCTGGCCACTATCCGTCTCTGCGGAACCGACGATCACCCCACCATCTTCGCTCATGGCCAGGACCATGGAGCTGCCCAATTTGTTACTGCGCAGTGAACCGAGATCGGTCATCCGGCGAGTCGCTTGGTCATAACGAAATGCGCGGTGGGCCCCATCATCGGTAGCGGCATATCCAGCGATCACCTTGCCATCAGACGAGACCGCCATCGCTTGGGAACCACCTGAGTTGTTGCTGCGCAGAGTGCCAAGATCGGTAAGCCGGGCATCCCCTTCACCAAAACGAAAAGCCCGCCATTCGCCACTATCAGATTGTGCACTTCCAACCACAGTGTTACCGTCAGCAGAAACAGCATAAGCATATGATTGACCGCTGTTATTACTGCGTAGGGTGCCGAGATCCTGCAAGATGCCAGTGCGGGCGTCAAAGCGAAACGCCCGCTTATCATCAAGCGCGTTTGAAGACCACCCTACCACCACATTACCATCTGCAGAAAAATTGCTTGTGGTATCCCAGATGACGGTATATGGGATATTAGTGCTCAGATAACCAATGTTGCTCATCTCACCATTGGCAACCTCGATAGCCCGCGCCTGCTGGCTGGCCAGCGAAACACCGATGGCCAACGCCAAGGTGCTTAATGTCATCACAGCATTTGCTTTGTTCATAACTAACCTCTTGCAACCGGTATGCGCTATGCACACCCGTTATCACTAAAACCAGACCACCACTTGGTGGACCGACAACAAAATAGCGCCGCTGCGCATCACGATAACTTCGCTAAGCGGTCTGCATGTGTTGCATTGATATGGCGTGAACTGCCATGACTACCGAGATTGCCTGACCAAGTAATGGCTGGATGTTGTTCCCAAACGCTCTCGGGTCTCTCATCCATGAAAGGGGGTATCAAATACATCTGAGGCTATTTTTTCATCACCACCACCAGCCGTATGTAGGGCTATTCCCACTAGTGCGTAGTCATATTCCCTTTGCTATATCCCAATAAAAAAGCCGGTCTCTCTCGAGGCCGGCTTTGATATTTACTCTCGGGTTTTACTTCTTGCGCTGCTTACCAGAACTTCAGCTCGTAGCTCAGTTGCACATCGCCACGCAAGCGCCATGGGTGATCAAGGTTCTCGCGAATACGCGCCTTGGTATTGCCGCGAAACAGCATGAAGCGCAGCTGGATCATGTTCATCTGGGCCGAGGCACTGGTGGCATTGCCCATCTGCTGTACGTCAATGATCGGCTCCTTGGGGCACAGCTCGGTGGTGAAGTTGCGCATAAGATATTCGTAAGCATCATCCAACAAACCCACTGACAGATCAGCCTACTCGAAGATGACCACCTACTTGGAGAGGTAGTCGCTCATCTCCTTGCTCTTGCCGAGTTTGTCCTCGTCGTTGAAGTCGGCAATAGTGATCACCCCTTGCAGATCATTGGCAGTCGCCAGCGCAATGATGATGGTGTTGCTTCCCTTGCCTATCTGCTTGCTGTCCTTGAGTGCCACCATGTCACTCCTTCCGGTACATGACGTAAGGGTTGCCCCTGGTCTTATCGGAGACGTATTTCACACACAGTAGTGCCCGCATATTGTCCTGGTACTGGGAAGCATCAATGCCGCAGCTCAGCCAGCCCAGAGGGAGGAGTAGAGTTCGTTCTTCTTGATCGCCATGAGTCAGGTATTCCGATAGGAGTCAGTTTGCGCCAAGGGCGCATGGAACGATGTGAATGGGTGACGCAGCAATGTTGGCACCACAAAAAATTGACAAGAAGTTTAACCAGTTGAGCTCGGTGAGGCCATGCGATACATCACGACTGCCCCCTGAACTTGGCTATTTGCTTTAAAAGACACCACTCCCCCAGAAATGGACACTAGTGATACATGACTGGCCTGACATCAGTTGCCAGAACGTCGATGGCTTTCAGCTGGTATCGGGGCTGAAGACTACCCATTATGGGAGGTTATGATCCTCCTAACACTCCCCTGTGAGCCCCAAAAAATGGATTTGCGAAAATCATACCGTCTGTTGTAGGGTATTCTTGCTTCGCCAGCATGACCTTCGCACGAGTCGAAACAGGCCTGATGATTCTTAACCTTCTCGTAGTTGATATCATGACCTTGGATGGTTAAACGTGCGGCATGAAAACCCAAGGTTCGAGGATGCAACTATGAACCTAACGAATCTCGCTCGTGAAGCACGCAGTGCTCTGCAACTCTTTTCTGGTACCACCACCACTCATCAACAAACGCTGGAGTTGCTAGCTGCAGCTCTGGGTTTTGGCTCGTATGCCGCGCTGACGCACAGGTCGATCGTGCTGGTTGATGCCGACGTTCAGGAGACACCCATGTCTACCAATATCGAGCGTGTCCAGGAGCGAGCCAAAGACATTCTTGGCCAAGAGATACCAGCCCACATTATCGTTGACATCATGCGCCAGCATCGAGTCCATGTGCTGACCCTCCTCGAAGAAGATGAGGTCAACAAAGACGAAAATCCACCTTATAGACCGTCTTATATACCGGCTTATGCTCTGCACCAATTAGCACGCTTGGCCCCCCTCATCGACCACCCCAATGGGGAAAATTACGAGGTCGTTGACAGTCTGGTCAAGCAGGTCAGACGCATAGCTGAGAGAGAGCACATCCCCGCTCTTCTCGTGGCCTTGTCTGACCATTTGTCTATCCCGTTACAAGAACCCGAAGCATACCTGGATTTTGCTACGCTGGAACGTCGTGATGAGGCTTACCGGTTGTACCTTGGTGGTGCTGAGCTGCACGGCGAACAGCTGCAAATTGCAAAGTCCGAGGCGTACGCTAGATGGCGAAAAGGCATGCGCATAGATTTGCTGCTCGATGCCATTGCACTTGACGATGAAGATGCCGAAGATTTACTGGCAGATTGGATTAGGCACGACGATCAAGGCGTAAACCTCAAGTACATCAGTGGTAGGAATCTTGCGTTGGTTGCACCAATGCTGATGGAGTCCAGCTACCATGATGACGCAGTTCAGGCATGGCTGGCTGCCACCAAACATAACGGTATCAAGCACAGGCTTGTATCATCCTGTTACCAACACGATCTCCTGTATAAAGCTACCGTGAATACCTACTTCTCTCGCTTGTTTTCAGATAATAGGTGGCGCAGTTGCGAGCCGAAGATTGAGCATAAATACCACGACTATCTGCTCCTACAATGCGATACAGAAGAACAGGCGTCGTACCTCTTTCCCGATTGGAATAATCGGCAAGGACGTTCCGCTCTCAGAGCCTTGAGTCCAGCACTCGATGAACAGGCCAAGCTTGATGCAAAAAGAATCTTTGATGCCTACCATGCTCGCTGACAAATTATGGTAATAGGCAGTTGAGTCTGTAAAGACTCACCTTCCCATCTGCATCACAATAAACGGCCAGCTTGACCATCGTTTGAAGGCCAAGCTGGCTTCGTCAACTCCAGCCTCAATACAGTCAGCACTCCAGCTCGTTTGCTTACCTGATTTGCTCGATAGCTGGTCAGGATGCCACGCCGCCCTAACATCCGGTTAGTTTTCATCATCTACCCCCCCTCCATTGTCAGCAAAGCTGGCCGCCCCTGTTTGCCCAGAGCGCCTCCAAGGCCCATAGCGCAATCTATGAACAAAAGGGGCAATGACGCCCCCATATCACTTGGCCAGCAAGCGTTCAGGAGGGCTGAACTGCGCAAGAGCTGGGGGTAAGAGATGGCATACAACAAGGACCATTTGTCACCACATGACACTCTGACGGCCTCTCATTCGCGACCAGTGTCACTCGCATCACGACCCCAAACGCTAACAGCTCAACCACTAAAAAGCACTACCCTTGATAATCAACAAGTTAACCAGTAATCCGCAGCGTGGCCTACACTTCGACAACGATTTACTGGAAGGCTGTGACAGAATGACACCGTGACACAAGAAAGAGCAGCCTGAAACTTGCGGGAAACCTATTTGGGAACTGATTTGATTCCTGAAAAGTACCTAAAAGGTTGGTACCAAACACAGTACCAACAGTCAATTCCATAACAACAAATACAGTTCAATTACAATGAGTTGCATTGCAATTTCAGATGATGTCGAGGAGCCACATTCTAAAGCCCAGCCTTTTGGCTGGGCTTTTTCGTATCTGCCTCAGAAGAGTCTAGAGAAGCCTAGATTACTCATCCCCACACTTGGGGCTGTCACGTCCACAAACTGGTCAATACCACGCCACAACCGAGCATGCTCACGGAGTGCTTGCTGATAGGCCCAAGTAGCGATGGCAGTAGAACGCTCGGCATCGACGCTCACCAGAGGGGTCAGCTCGTCCGTGAGGTACGCCCCGTGAGTCAGGATATTCTGCTCGTACCAAGCATCCCTGTGCTCGGGAGCGGCAAGAAAATCCCGTTTGCTCCGGTTACAGTTGGCGTGTGCCAGTACGAAGTTGTGGCCCAAATCGATTGGATAACGACGCCAGGGGATGAAATGGTCTACCTCGCCATTCCCGTGTATCGCCTTGTTACAGTAAAAACAGGTTCCCCCCTGCAAATCCCTCAAAACCTCCCCCACTCGCCCCAGCGCCTGACGGCTTGAACCAAAGAGAAAATTCTCCAGCCCCACGCTTGGGCCAATCAGTGGCTGATTCCCCTTGATGTCGCAGATAAGCTGTAACCAATGCTGTCGTGAGAGGGAGACCACCAGATCGTAAAAACGGTGGAGACAGTAGAGAATGCCGGGGTTCAGGCAGATATGATCCGCGCCCCTTTGATGAGGATAGAGATGGCACTCCTCTCGCCCACCCAATATCTGCAGACGCCACAAGGGCCCCTCAACAAGGATGCGCCGAACTCGGGCAAGAAGAGGCCGCCAGGCGTCGTGACGACGCAGTGCAGTTACCGAGCGGACCCCCTCTGCACGCAGCCGAGACAACTCCGTCAGCATGATGACCTGACGACCGCTGCTCTGTTTGAGCAAGGTAGCCGTTTCTCCCGTCGCCGAGTAGGGCAGACTGTGCTGCCAATAAAGCTCCACAAACTTGGTGGCCAGTTCGTCCAGCGTAATGGTGCGCGCCGCGGTCAGATCATGGGTCTCGGTACTGCGCTCAATCGCGATATCTGCAATCCCGTGAAGCAAGGCGCACTTGTAAGTGGCCACAAAATCGCCTTCGGTAAAGATGCGTTGCAGATAGGCAATAAAAGCGAGTTGTTGCTCAGGGGAAGCGTGCATGTTCGCCCCCAAGGATAAGACTCTGCCAACTCAAGCCGCTACGCGCCAAGGCATCCCCCTGTGGTTCTGACACATGGAGCAGTGTCATCCCCCCCCTCCAATGCAAGCAGCTCCACTTCATCGACAGCTACCGGATACATGGCTCGCTCCCGCATCTCCTGCTCCGATACAACCAGGCGAAGACTCAGCACCAGATAACCATCTGGTGAGAGCAGCTCATGAAGACGTGCCAGCGCCAAGGGACGAGACTTCGGGGGTAGATGCATCCAGACAGCACTGAGCAAAATCAGATCAAAAGTACCGGTCACGCGAGAGAGAGCCGGCATAGCATCATTGACCCACGCCACCGCAGCCTCACGGGTATGACATTGCCCCTGCGCAGCAAGTGCCCGACAGAGCTCGACAGCGACCGCCATGTTGCCCTGATGGAGCCCCGCTAAAAACGCGGCATCACGACCACTGCCGGCCCCTACATCGAGTAACCTGCGCGGTGCAGCAAGGAGCCAAGGCTCCAGCAGTGTGAGCCAGTCGCCGTGAACGGCGCGTGCAGATACCTGTTGGTAACGAGTCGCCAATTCGGTGGCATGGCACTGGTAGTAGTCGAGGGACACAATGCGTTCCGAACGGAGAAGGAAGTAAAATATTCTCACAAGATCAGTTAGTTGGCCATGGCTAGAACGACACTTTCCCAACATGAACGATTAATCGGGCAGCGGCATTTACAAAATCGGGTGTCCGCCAAAAGAACCGCGGCCAGAGGGCTCTGAATGATGCCATCATTCAACATTTCGGGTAATATTCGGCCAACTCACTGATCTCTTGGCACTTATTATCGCCATGAGAGGTCAACGCCAGATGGAGATGGCTATTAATGAACTCGACTGATGTCGTGGCCCTGTTTGGGGAAGACAAGATTCTTGCCTTTGACCTTGAGCTGACCCGGGATGAAAAACTGCGTCATCTGGGCGCCCTCCTGGCTGAACGTGAGCTCAATCTCAAAGGCCCGCAGGATCTCTCCCTCAAGGAGTTAAATGCGCTGGCACAAGGGGCGGATGTGATCCTTGGTCACAATATTCTCGATTTTGATCTCCCCTGGTTGGCCAAACAGGCTGTACGCCCTCAGTTACTTCTCGAAAAGCCGGTAATAGATACCCTCTATCTATCTCCCCTTGCCTTTCCCAAAAACCCCTATCACCGCTTGGTCAAGGATTACAAACTGGTCCGGGACACCCTCAATGATCCGGTCGCGGATGCAAGGCTCGCCTTGCAGATCTTCTCGGAACAGTTGACGGCTCTGCAAGCCTTACCCCTGCCCCAATTGCAGCTCTATCAGTATCTGTTCAGCCAGGGAGTCACGGCGCAATTCAAGACTCAGGGCCTGTCACTGGTGTTTGCCAGACTTACAGGCCGCCCGTCAGTGCGGGTCTCCGAGCTACCCACCCTTATCAAGAGCATTGCCCATGAGAAGGCTTGCCCCAATCAGCTCAACCGGGTGATTGGCGATGCCCTGCGTCAACCTATGCTGCTGTTACCGTTGGCTTACGCATGCGCCTGGTTGCCCGTGTCCGGCGGCAACTCCGTGTTGCCTCCCTGGATTTGGCGCCGCTTCCCCCAGACCGCAGAGATCATTCACACAGTTCGTGAACGTCACTGCGGTCATGCTGACTGCAGCTATTGTCAGGAGAACCACGACGCACGCCGCCATCTGCAGCGAATCTTCGAGCTCGACAACTTCCGCAACCTGCCTGATGGGACACCATTGCAGAAGACCTTGATCGAGGAGGCCATGGCTGGCGTCGCACTGCTAGGCATACTCCCTACCAGCGGCGGCAAGTCGCTCTGCTACCAGCTCCCGGCACTGGTGCGCAACCAGCGCAGTGGTGCGCTAACTGTGGTGATCTCCCCTCTGCAGGCACTGATGAAGGATCAGGTGGACAACCTTAAACACAAGGCCGGTATTGAAGGGGTTGCCGCTATCTCGGGGCTGCTGACGCTACCAGAGCGAGGCGCGATTCTTGAACAGATCCGCATGGGGGATATCGCCTTGCTCTATATCTCCCCCGAGCAGTTGCGCAACCGCACAGTCAAACAAGCAATACGACAACGTCAAATCGGTGGCTGGGTATTTGACGAAGCGCACTGCCTGTCGAAATGGGGACATGATTTTCGCCCTGACTATCTCTACTGCGCCAAGGCCATCGCCACAATTGCCAAGGAACAGCAGGTCCCCATGCCTCCTGTCTTCTGCTATACCGCGACCGCCAAACCGGATGTGATTGAGGATATTTGCGCCCAGTTTCTCGATAAACAGCCCCAACCTCTTCTCAGACTGGAAGGCGGGGTTGAACGTACCAACCTCGAATATGCCGTCGTTGAGTGTCCCGGCCTCAATAAACAGGGCCATATCCTTAACCTGCTCGAGCAGTTCTTTGGTGAGGAAAAGCCCGGATCCTGCGTTATCTACTGCGCAACGAAGCGCAGCGTGGACGAGCTGGCCGATTTCCTCGGTCAGCAACAATCCCTCCCTGTCTCGCGCTTTTACGCCCGAATGGACAGTGCACAGAAAAAAGCGACTCTCGAACAATTTATCAATGGCGAGATCCGAGTCATCTGCGCGACTAACGCCTTCGGGATGGGGATCGACAAGGATGATGTGCGTTTGGTGATCCATGCCGATATCCCCGGCTCCCTCGAAAACTATCTACAGGAAGCGGGACGAGCGGGACGCGATACAGCACAAGCTCACTGCGTACTGCTGTTTGATGAACAGGATATCGAGAAACAGTTCCAGCTCGAGGCCATGAGTGAAGTCAGCCTGCGCGATATCAAACAGATCCTGCGCGGAATAAGACTCAGGGCCAGCAAAGGAGGCAAGCAGGATAACAACTCGCCACTGGTCGCCACCAGTGCAGAGCTCATCAACCAGCCAGAGGTAGAAACCAGCTTCGCTGCCGATGACAGCAATGCGGATACCAAAGTCAAGACAGCTATTGCCTGGCTCGAACGAGCGGGCTATCTGGAACGTAGTGACAACATCACTCAGGTATTTCAGGGTCGTCCCCTGTTTGCATCCACCGAGGAGGCGATGAAAAGGGTAGAGAGTCTGAAACTGGCCCCCAAGGCCAAAGCCATATGGCAAGCGGTTATCCAGGCGCTGATGAGTGCTGCCGACGATGATGGCCTCAGTGCCGATACCATCGCCGAAGAGGCAGGCCAATACATGGCAGACAAGGGAAGTGGTGTTCAGGCCAGCGAAGTGATGCGGGTACTCACCCAGATGGCGGATGTCGGTCTTCTCTCTCAGGGGATGTTACTGACTACCTGGCTTCGCCCCAAAGGAAGAGACAATGCACGGGTGCTCTGCGGGCAAGTACACAGCATTGAAAAGGCGATGCTGGACACCTTGCGTGAAAAAGAACCCGAACCTGATACAGGGCAAGGGCTGATCTTTAACATTCGACTGGTCAATCAGGCCATCAAAGATCTGGGGCATGAGCGGTGTAACCCTGGCTTGCTGCGCAATTTGCTGACCAGCTGGGCCCAGGATGGTCGCTCGGGGGGCGAGAAAGGCTCCATTGATGTCAAATATCTCTCTCGGGATCTTTACCAACTCACCTTCAACCGAACCTGGTCCCAGATTGAGCAGACAATTGATCAACGCCATCGCGTCACAGGCGCCACCCTCGATTTTCTCTACACCCTGTTGGCAAGCAGCGAAGAGAGTGTCCAGCGTCAAGTGATGCTGTCATTTGCCCTGGAACAACTGGTCAAATACCTGCGAGAAGACATGGATGTGGCTCAGCTAATGAACAAGCGGGAGGCAAGCAGCCAGCAGGAGTGGTTGCTCAAAGGGGCAGAGCGGGCACTGCTCTACCTGCATGAGCAACACGCCATCGTGCTGCAAAATGGTCTTGCAGTGTTCCGAAGCGCCATGACCCTCACGCTGACCGCTGAGCGGCAGCAACAATATAACAAGGCAGACTATCAGCCGCTTGAGCATCACTATCGCCAGAAGGTGATTCAGATCCATGTGATGAATGAATACGCCCGCATCAGCCTGGAACACTTCAAGAAAGCCAAAAAGCTGGTGACAGACTACTTCTCCATGGAAGCTGACAAGTTCCTCGGTCACTACTTCAAAGGGCGCAACAAGATCCTGGAGCTGGCGACCAGCGAACACTCCTGGAAGCGCATCGTCGAAGATCTTCACAACCGTTCCCAGGAACAGATCGTCCAGGCACCGCCCGAGCAAAACTTGCTGGTACTGGCAGGGCCGGGGTCAGGCAAGAGCAAGGTGATTATTCACCGCTGCGCCTATCTGATGCGGGTCAAGCAGATCTCCCCATCGCGGATCATGTTGCTCTGTTACAACCATAATGCGGCGATGTCCCTGCGCCGACGCCTGACCGAGTTGCTGGGGCGTGACGGAGCACGGGTCTCGGTATTCACCTTTCACGGTCTCGCCATGAGTCTGACGGGCAATGCGGTGCAAAATCGGACATCCGACGATATCGACTTTACCACCATCATTGATGACGCAATCAAGCTGCTCCGGGGAGAGCAGAACCAGCTAGGTCTCGAATTGGAAGAGCAGCGGGAACGACTGCTGGGAGGACTGCAATTCCTGCTCGTCGACGAGTATCAGGACATTGATGAACAACAGTACCAGCTTATCGCGGCACTGGTGGGCAAAAGCGAAGAGGATGAGGAGGCCCGACTGCATCTGATGGCTGTGGGTGATGATGACCAATCGATCTACGCCTTTCGCGACGCGAACGTCAGCTTTATTCGCCGCTTCGAGCAAGACTACAACGCCCAGACTCACTTCCTGACCTGGAACTATCGTTCCACCGCCCACATCATCGAGACCTCCAACCACCTGATTGAGCACAATCAGGATCGCATGAAGCGTACACACCCCATCGAGATTGACGACAGGCGCAAGATGGAAGTGGCTGGGGGACACTGGGAGGGGATGGAGACAGCACAGGGTCCCGTCATCATCCAGCAGTGCCAGGATGCAGCCCAACAGGCAGCCGAGGTCGTGAGACATATCGCGCTTATCCGTGAGAAGACTCCCACTTGCCCGCTGGAATCTATCGCCGTGCTGGCCCGTAATGGGCTGGAGAAGGAGGAACTGGCCTGGGTACGCTCGGCACTGGCAGATGCTGATATTCCCTGTCGTTTTACTCTGGATAAAGAGAACGGTTTTCCTGTGCATCGCTGCCGTGAAATCTTGCGCTATCAGAATTGGCTACAACAGCAAGGTCATGCCCTGCTGACAGCGGAGCAACTTGCAGCCCCTCTCCCTCCACTCTCACTGGCCAACCGTTGGGAGGAGCTACTGCACGATCTGATTGCTCAGTGGCAAGCCAGCCAGGGAGAGCATGCTCTTTCTGCCCACCACTTCCTGATGTTCCTCTACGAGTATTTGAGCGAGCAAAAGCGCCAGATCCGCTTCGGTAAAGGGGTATTGTTAAGTACGGTGCATGGGGTTAAGGGGGAGGAGTATCGCCATGTGATACTTCTCGACGGCGGCTGGCAACGCGCGGCGGAGCTATCGACCAGTAACCTGGAAGAAGATCGGCGCCTCTTCTATGTGGGGATGACACGTGCTATCGAAAGGCTGGTTCTCATGGCTCGCCACGATCAACGTAATCCCCATATTCCACTGATCGCCTCCCACTGCTACGTGCAGAGACCTAACGCAACCCGACCGGACAGACAACGTCGTTTCGCCATGATGGGTATGTCGCAACTGGTGTTGGGATATGCGGGTCACAGTGATGAAGGCCAGACTATTCACAATGAACTGAGAGCGTTGAAAGTAGGCGATGCCGTACGCATTGCCCCCGACAAACAGGACAGGCTCCATGTCTATCACCGCAGTCACAAGATCGCTCGCCTCTCCCTACAGGGAGAAGAAACCTGGAAATTCGATGTGAATACAATCCGCGAAGCCAGAGTGATCGCCTTGGTAGAGCGGCGTAAAGAGCAGGAAAAGGATGAGTATCAACCCAAGATGCGCAGCGAACGTTGGGAGATCCCCATAATCGAGCTGGAGTTATGAACCAAACTGGTAGCCCCCATGCTACCGGGATAGACCTTCACGACTTGCAGCACCAGCTGTGCCAGTACTGCAGTAGGTGATAGTGAAAGCTTGGTGACTTGACGACACGTCGCTGCCAATAGCCTCAATTCAGGTCATAATCACCCAGCTTCCCTTACCTTGGAGTTTTTATGCGTCGATTCAATTTCATGCTCAATGGCAGCAGATTGATGATGTTCCCCTTCTACATTGGCATTCTCATCTGCGTGGTATTGCTGATGGTGAAGTTTGCCATGCAGCTCTATCAGCTTTCTGTAAACATTTTCGAGATCCCCTATCTGGACCTCATTACCGGCGTGCTGACCCTGGTGGACTTTATACTGGTGGCCCAGATGCTGATCCTGGTTGCTATCTGTGGCTATGTGCAATTTATCCAGACGGAAGAGCAGCGCGCCTCCCTTAGCAGCAACTGGCTTAGCAAGATCAACTTTGCCTCCCTCAAGCTCATCGTCATCAACTCGCTGGTGACTATCGCCGGAGTGGAGGTGCTCAAGGCATTTCTCGAAGATGGCATCATCAATGAAGTCGATATGAAGTGGTCCGTGGTGGTGTTTCTCGCCTTCTCGCTGGCCGCGCTCATCTATGCGGTGACCGAGCGGATGGCGGAGCATAAATAGTCGAGTTCGATCACTGTGCTTGTTCAGCCTTGATTCACCAGCAATACAATTGATAACACTTTTCATTACTCTTACTGCGTTATAAACTTGCTCCCCCCGGGCTGCCCCGCCCGGGTGCTGGAGCCTTTATGACAAGCCTTTCTCTCTCACCCCGACAGTTCTGGCAGTGGCTGGCCTACCACCATCAGGCCGCCGAGGGCACCCTCTATCTGATGTTCTTCTCCGGCCTGCTGCTGTGGGAACCGCTGACCCCGCTCTGGTCGCTGGCACGCTGGAATCTGTTTTTCCATGTGATGCTCTCGCTCACCCTGTTTCCGCTGCTGTTTGGCGCCTTCTGGCTCTCCCATCGCAGCTTGTTGAACCGCAGCAACAAACCCTTTTTACGCACCACGGGGCGGATTATCGAAGCCCTGCTGCTGATCTGTCTGGCCAGCGGCCTGCTGCTGGTGCTGCACGGCACTCCGGGCGATGCCATGGGCAACCTCGCCAGCTGGGCCCACTGGCTGAGCGCGTTGGCGTTAACTCCTCTGGTGCTGCGCCATGCCTGGCGCTGGACCATCTTGAAATGGCGCACCTGATCCCATGTTGAAGTCATCGTTCTCTGCATATTTGTCACCCCTGCTGGCCCTCCTCCTGCTGCTGGCCAGCCCCTTCGCGTTTGCCCAGCAGATGAGTTCAGGGATGCTGGCTTATGAAGAGGGAAGCGCCCCGCGCCTCGTCACCGCCAACCTGAGCGCAGGTTCCGTCACCTTGCTGGAGCGCGATAGCGGCAAGCGGCTCAAAGAGGTGCCGCTGGGGGACGATCTGCGCCAGCTTGCCCGCGCCGATGACGGCACCCTGCTGGTCACCGACTACAGCGGCGATCGCCTGCTGCTGCTGGATGATGATCTCACCCTGGAAAAGGCGATCCCCACCGGTCATCGCCCCTATGGGGTCATCTTCGATGCCAAGCGGCAGTGGTTCTGGGTCACGTTGTTCGAATCCGCTCGCCTGCAGGCCTATGACACAGCAGGCAACCTACAGCTGGATGCAAAGACCGCCGAGACTCCCCGTGGACTGGCACTGACCGACGATGATCGCCTGCTGCTCACCCACGCCATGACAGGCCAGCTGGCCATCTATGATCTCGCCAAGCTTGGCAATGGCGCCAAGGGCACCTCTCTGTCCGAGACTGCCCTGCCCAAGCCCAAACTCATTACCTTGGCCGAGACCCATAGCGACACGCCGAGCGACTCCCAGGGCTTGCCGCGCCTGCTCGACGGCATCGCCCTCTCCCCCGATGGCAGCGAAGCCTGGCTGCCCCATGTGCTGTGGAGTTTCGACCACCCCTTCCAGTTTCAGAGCACCGTCTTTCCGGCGGTCTCCATCATCGATCTGGATGAGGAGAAAGAGCGGGTCGATGAAAGAAAACAGCTCTTTTTGCAGATCAACCTGCCAAGCGTCGGCAACCGCAGCCAGATCGTCTCCAACCCGTTCGCAGCACGCTTCGCCACCGACGGCAAGCGGGTCTATCTGACCCTGGCTGGCTCGGAAGATCTGCTGGTGTTTGACCTCTCCCGCAGCGGCAAGTCCAACAACAACCGTCACCGCCGCAAGAAGTTTCAGGGGGGCGCCAAGGCGACCCAGCTCTTGCGTCACCTGCCGGGCCAGAATCCGCGGGATCTGCTGATCGACGGTGACCATATTCTGGTGCACAACGCCATGGGGCAGGATCTCACCCGCCTCAATAGCGGCGGCAGCGGCCCGTTTTCCCGAGTCACGGTCGATGTGCCCCACTTCGCCAAGCTGGTAGAGACAGATCCGCGCCCCGAGCCGCTTCAGCGCGGCGAGCGGCTGTTCAACCTAGGTAACACAGCGTCCAACTCACGCTTCCCCATGGCGGGGGACAACTGGATGAGCTGCAACTCCTGCCATCTGGACGGGTTCAACTTCACCAACCGCTATCTGATGGCGGCCCATCGCCAGAAGAGCGGCGACAACGCCATAAACGGCCACGCCAACCTCACCAACATGGTGGCGGGGGATTTTGTCGGCGAATACCTGCGCATGACCCAGCAGACCCAGGGCGGCATGGGCCATGACACCCGCGATGGGGCCGAGGTGGTTGACCCCGCCCAGCCTCAGCCCGAGGTGAAGGTGATGATGGAAGATCTGCACGCCTTCGTCACCGCCGATGGCAACCTCCCCTATCTCGCCAACTGGCTGCGACTCGATGCCCCGCGCACGGATCCCGCCAAGGCGCCGACCACTCACCCGAAGGAGTGGCTCAACTCCGCTTCCTGCCAGAACTGCCACAGCCAAGCGTTCAAGGATTGGAGCGAGAGCAACCACCGGCTGATGGGCAACTCCCACCCCTACTACAAGGTGGTACAGGCGCTGGCCCGCGAAACCGAAGGGGAAGCGTTTGGCCAATGGTGTCAGGGCTGCCATATGCCCCAGCAGGTGATGACCGGCCAGCTGGATCTGCCCAAGAGCTCCCACATGTTCGAGCAGGGTGGCGCCTCGCTGATTGCCGCCCACAAGGCGGGCGAACCTGTGGTTGAAGAAGGGACTGGCTGCGTACTCTGTCATCGCATCACCAAGGTGGAAGATGCGGGCGGCAACAGCGCCTTTACCGTGAATTTGAAAGACCGCGAGAGCTATGTGTTCGAGGATGCCGCGGGTGGCAGCCTCCAGCACTGGCTGGCCGAGCGGCAGATCAACGCCCGTCCGGCGGCCCACAAAGCCTCCTATCAAAAGGATTTCTACCGCGACGCGGCCCTGTGCAAGTCGTGCCACAACGAGTTTGCCCCGGGCACCGGCGCCAATATCGTCAACACCTGGGACGAGTGGGAGAACTCAAGCTTCGCCAAGGCCGAGGATCCTGCCAAACGGCGTACCTGCATCGACTGCCATATGAACCCGGAGCCGGGCAATGGCGGCGCGCCGGTGGCGGGTCAGTCCACCGAAAACGGCACCATGAAAGCGCGGCTCTATCGCCACAACTTTACCGGCGCCCAGCACCAGCTGGTGGGGCTGCGCAATCCCGACCTTGAACAAGAGAGTCTGGCGCTGCTGCGCTCCAGCGCTACCCTCTCCGCCCATATCGAACAGGCTGCCGATAGTCAGCAGCTGGTGGTGCGGGTCGCCAATACCGGCGCAGGCCATGCCCTGCCCACCGGCGTAGCTGATTTTCGTGAACTCTGGCTGGAGCTGACCGTCACCGACGCCAGCGGCAAGGTGGTGCTTGCCAGCGGCCAGCCGGTGGATGGTGCCGTCCCTGAAGATGCGCGACTGTTTAGAAAAGTGTTCGGCGATGCCGAGGGCAAGCCGGTAGGGCTCAAGTTCTGGCGTTACGCCAAGCTCTTGGAAGATACCCGCATTCCGGCCGATGGCTGGCGCGATGAAGCCTGGCCGCTGCCCGCAGAAGCCCAAGGGCCCTTCAAGGTCGATATCAAACTCAATTTCCGCACCTACCCCAAGTGGGTCAATGATGCGGTGCGCGCCGCCGAGCCCAGCTTGCCGGAGCCACCCATAGTGCAGCTAAATCGGTTGCAACTTACCTTGCAGCCTCTCCCCGTCACGCCCGCTACGGAGCCTCAATCCTGATGTTTGCAAGTTTTCTCATTACTCTGCGCGAGGGGCTGGAAGCCTTCCTGCTGGTCGGCATCTGCCTCTCCTACCTCGCCAAGCTGGGGGCGAGCCGCTACAACAAATTCATCTATCTGGGGGTGGGGCTCGGCCTTGTCGCCTCCCTGATCGTCGCCTTCCTGTTCCAGGTGGTGGTGAGCCAGTTCGAGAGCGAGCGCTACAACCACCTCTTGATGGCGGGGATCCTCATCTTCGCCACCTTGGTGCTCACCTATATGGCAATCTGGATGCAAAAGCAGGCTAAATCCCAGGTGGGAGCCATGACGGCGCGTATCGATGCGGCCATTGATGGCGGCAACCTGTTTGGTCTGGTGCTGCTCGCCTTCCTGGCGGTGATGCGCGAAGGATTTGAAACCGTGCTCTTCTTCTCCGCCCTGCTCTACTCGGGCCAAGGGGTCGATCTGCAATCGGGCCTGATGGGCGCGCTGGCGGGTCTGCTGGTCTCCATCGCGCTGGTGTGGGGGCTGCTGCGCTCCACCCGCAAGGTGGCGCTGGCCCCCTTCTTCCGCTGGACTGGCCTGCTTATCATCATCATCGCCGCAGGCTTGCTCTCGTCCGCCGTCAACATGTTGCAGGCGGCGGATATCATCACCTTCTGGACCACGCCGGTGTTCGACATCAGCCACATTCTCGACGATCAGGGGGTATTTGGTACCTTCCTGCGCGCCCTGTTTGGCTACAATGCCTCACCCGCTGGCTTGCAGCTGCTGACCTGGGCCCTCTATCTGGCGATCTTCGTTACCCTCTGGCAGCGCAGCTATCGCCCGCAGGTGAGCGCCGCATCCAGCAAGGGCTAAGCCCGCACGCCCTGTGGCAAGAAAGCCACGGGGTAACAACACTATTCGGGAGCCGCGCCTTGGCGCGGTTCCCTTATCTATCAAGCAGTTTCGGAATAGGTCATGAGCGATAACAACAAGAAAAGCATTGCAGTGCTGGGTGCTGGCCCCGCCGGTTTAATGGCGGCCTGGCGCCTGCGCCGCGCCGGTTTTGCAGTCACCCTGTTCGAGCAGGAGCCGGTGGTCGGCGGCATGTGCGCCACCCAGACCTTCAAGGGGCGCGATGGGGAGTATCGCTTCGACTACGGCGGCCACCGCTTTATCACCAAGAACCCCGAATTGCTCGCCTTTATCGACGAGCTGATGGGGGACGATCTGCTCCACGCCGAGCGCAAGAGCGTGATCCGCTTTGGCGGGCGCACCTATGACTACCCCCTGAACCTGCCCAACCTGCTCAAGACGGCGCCGCTCGCCCTGATGGCCGGTGCGGTGAAAGATCTGCTGCTGTTGCCCTTTGCCAAGAAGCCGGATGATTTTGCCAAGGCGAGCTTTGCCGAGTGGATCCAGAGTCACTTCGGCCGCACCCTCTACCGCCAGTTTTTCGAGGGCTACACCGGCAAGCTGTGGGGCATCAACCCGGACAAGCTCTCCGCTGACTGGGCCGGTCAGCGCATCAGCCTGATCGATTTGAAAGACGTGGCGCGCCGCCTGCTGCCAAGACGCAACGGCAGTCTCTCGGTGCGCACCTATGCCCGCAAATACCGCTATCCCAAATATGGCTTCGGCCAGATCTTCACCACTCTGGGGGAGCGGCTGGTTGCCGAGGGAGTCGAGCTGAAAACTGGCGCTACCATCACCCGCCTTGAGCAGGCCGATGGCCGCATCGAACGGGTGTATTGGAAACAAGATGACATTGAACAGAGCGAACGCTTTGATCAGGTGATCTCCACCCTGCCGCTGCCGCTCACCTGCCAGCATCTGGGCTTGCCGTGCGACCTCCAATACCGGTCGCTTCGCTTCGTCAATATGCCCCTCAAGCAGGAGAACCTGTCGGACAACACCTGGCAGTACCTCTCCGACCCCCATATTCTGGCGACCCGTTTGCAGGAGCCGCGCCGCCGCAGCCCCTTTATGGCACCCCAGGGCCAGACATCAGTGATGCTGGAGATCCCCTGCAATCCCGGGGATGCCACCTGGCAGGCGCCGCTCTCTGATCTGCGCGGTCGGGTTACCGCCGATCTCGCGAGCCTCGGTGTCGATACCGCCAAGCTTGGCGATGAAACTTTTGAAGCGCGTAGCGAATACGCCTATCCGCTGATGGATCTCGGCTATCAGGCCCGTCGTAACGAAGCCATCAAGGCGCTGATGCCGATCACAAACCTCATCATGACCGGCCGTCAGGGGACATTCCGCTACATCTTCACCGACACCGCCATGGAGATGGGGATGATGGCCGCCGACATGGTGATCGACGGGGTGGACAGACGCCACGCCATCTTCAACCATCGCAACGAAAACACCGTGATTGAAACCCAGAGCGTGGCCTGAGTGCCGCGCCATTGGCATAACCTATTGGCATAAGTAAGGAGAACAGGATGACCATCCGCCCGGGTTTACTCGCCCTCACCCTGCTGCTGACCCTGAGCGGCCAGGCGCAAGCTTACTCCTACGCCGCCGCCGGCAAGGAGCCACTGATCGACGCACGTGAATCGCTGCTTGGCGCCGCCACTGACGGCAAGGATGCCAGCGCCACCTTGAGCGAGATTGCCGACGAGCTGACCTATCTGGAACAGCACCACAAGGTGGAACTGCAAGGGCCACTGGCCGCCGCCATCAAGGCCCAAGATGCCGCAGCCACCGCCGCCCTGCTCAACCGCGCCTACAAGGCGGAGATCGAGCGCCGCCTCGAAGGGGCCAGCCAGAATCTTGGCGACTACCAGACCGCCAAGGTGCTGGTGGTCAAGAGCAAGCGCTTCCTCGATTTGATCCTCCCCTCCCTTAGCGAGGGGGATCGCAAGGCAGCCGAACAGGCGCTGGCCAAGGTGCTGGATGCCATCGGTAACCCGGGGGTATTCGGGGTGGGCGCCAAGCCCGCCGATGCCGCCGCCTTTAGCGATGCAGAAAAAGCGCTGATGGCCGTGCTGGCGCCGCTGTGATAGCCACCCGCCAAGCATTGCGCCATCTCGCTGTGACAAACGGTGGGTTTCGCTGCGCTCTACCCACCCTACGCACGGCCTGCCGATAAATGCACCCGGACGCCGGTTTGCCCCCTTCTCCCCTGGCGGGAGAAGGGCTGGGGATGAGGGGTAAGGTAACGGCCCGGCGTTGGCCTTCCCCCTGTTCCACCACCATTTGGCTGCTTGCCCTGCTGCAACTGGCCTGGCTTGGCTGGCTGCTGGCCTTTCCGGTGGCCCTCGATTCCGACGATGCCCTCAATTTCGCCCACGGGGTAACGCGCTTTAGCGTGCTGGAGTTCTCCCCCCACTTTCCGGGCTACCCCGCCTTTATCTGGCTGGCGCGGTTGATCAATCTGGCGGTGGACGATCCGGCCCGCGCGGTGCAGTGGGCAAGCCTGCTCGGGAGCAGTTTGCTGGCGCCGCTTGCCGCCTTGTTGGCGGTGAAGCTGTGGCAACGGCCAAGCCTGCTCGCCCCCGTCTGGCTGCTGGTGCTGGCCCTGCCGCTCACACCGACGCTCGCTCTTTCCGGCCTCTCGGACGGGCCGGCTCTGGCCGCCTGGCTCGGGTCTCTCTTGGCCTTGCAACAGCGCAGATTCGCGCTGGCGGGTCTGCTGCTCGGCCTGATGCTGGCGCTGCGCCCCTCCTATTTTGTGCTGGCCCTGCAGCCCCTGTGGCTCGGGCTGGCGCAGCAGGGCAACCGCGTCAGGTTCGTGCTTCCTATCGCGCTGGTTGGGCTCACCAGTCTGCTCTTTGTCTGGCAGGCCGATGGCTGGGCCTATTTCAGCGAGGGGCGCCGCTTTACCGATGGCCACTTTACCCTCTGGGGCAACACGGCAGCAGCCCATGGCGATCGACTGCTGAGCTGGGCGAGCACTTTCAACGATCAGCTCACCCCGCTCTGGCCCCTGTTGATGGTGGCGCTGCTGGTGCAGCCACTTTGGCAACGCTCAAAAGGCCACCCTGCCGCCCTCTCCCCGCACTGGACGGTCTACTGGCTCGCCCTGCTGCTCTGGACCCTGTTTGGCCAGAATCCCGACAATCCCCGCCATCTGGCCCCCATCACCCTGCTCGGTCTCGTGCTGCTGGCAGGCTGGCTGCCGCGCCGTGGCGAGGGGGTGGTCGCGGTCGCCGGATTGCTGCTCCTCGGTACGACCTTCACCCTGCCCCGTCCGCCCGCCATGGTGCAGGCGGCAAGGCTCGCAGAGAAAAGCTGCCCGGCGCTGGTGACCCAGTGGGGGGTAAGATTGCTGCGGGAAACCACGGCACTGCCGGTGACGGACGGCTGGTACAAGGGGGATGCGGCGCTGGCGCTCTCTCGGGGAGCCTGCCGCCTCAGTCGCCGCCCCATTGCCGCAAGCGAAATGCCCACTGCGGTGCGCCAGCACTGGTTTGCCCCGCGCTTTGCCGCCGAGCCCGGACTCTGGCTCGCCATACCGGATCCATAGCTGCGACAAAACTGATAGACTGCTTTTTTCGCGCTTTTCAACCCGACGTTTCGCATCAACTGGACACCCTATGCCCCAATCGCCAACAGCTCAGGCTGCCGCCCTCTCCCCCCGTTTCCTATTTATCCTGCTCGGCGCTCTGGCGGGTCTGACCCCGCTGGCGGTGGATATGTATCTGCCCGCTATTCCGGCCATCGCCCGGGATCTGGCCACCAGCATCGACGGCGCCCAGCTCACCATCAGCGCCTTTTTGGGCGGCTTTGCCATCGGCCAGCTCTTCTACGGCCCGCTGGCCGACAGCTATGGCCGCAAGCCGGTGATCTTGGCGGGGCTCATCATGTTTGCCATCGCCTCGGTGGGCTGCGCCATGGCGGACTCCCTGCCCGAATTGCTGGCCTATCGGATGTTGCAGGCAGCGGGCGGTGCGGCGGGCTCTGTGGTGGTCAATGCCCTGCTGCGCGATCTGTTCGAGAAGGATGCGTTTTCTCGCGCCATGTCGTTCGTCATTCTGGTGATGACCCTGGCGCCGCTGGTGGCGCCTGTGGTGGGCGGCTATATCAGTGCCCACGCCGACTGGCGGGTGATCTTCTGGCTGCTGGTGGGGATCAGCCTGCTGATCTGTCTGGTGATGCAGTGGAAAATTCAGGAGACCCTGAAACCGGAGCACCGCCAACCTCTTAATCTGGGCCAGATCCTCAAGAACTACTGGGGGGTGCTCTCCCATCGCGGCGCCATGGGTTATGTGCTGTGCGGCTCCCTCTCCAGCTCCGGCATGTTCGCTTTCTTAAGCGGCTCCCCTTACGTCTATATCGAGTATTTCAAGGTACCGACCGAGCACTACGGCTGGCTGTTTGGCCTCAATATCCTGCTGATGATGGTGGTCACCTTCGTCAACAGCCGACTGGTGAAAGGGGTGGGCGCCGAGCGGATGCTGCAATACGGCCTGCTGGTGCTGCCCTGCGCGGGCGCCCTGCTGGTCTACAACGCCTGGAGCCAGACCGGCGGTCTGTGGGGCATCGTCATTCCGGTGGTGCTGTTTGTCGGCCATATCAGTCTGGTGGGCGCCAACGCCATGACCGGCCTGATGGGCCACTTCCCGCAATCTGCGGGCACCGCCTCGGCACTGGCGGGCACCCTGCGCTTTGGCATCGGCGCCCTGGTCGGCATTCTGGTCAACCTCAATCCGCCCCACTCGCCGCTGCCGATGGCCATCGCCATCGCCTGCTGCGGCGTGGGCTCCACCCTGAGTTACTGGCTGCTGACCGGCAAGCGAGGCGATTGATCCCCCTCCCCCCTGTCAGGAAAACGAAAGAGGCTTCCGTCAACGGAAGCCTCTTTTCATACTGGCGGCCAGACGTTCAGAACTGGGCACTGTTGAGCCAGAGGTGCGCCCCTATGCTCACCAGATAACCGAGCAAGATGGCAGGCAGCCACTTCAGGTGGCCAAAAAAGGTATACATGCCGTGGGCCTGTCCCATCAGGGCCACCCCGGCCGCAGAGCCGATGGAGAGCAGGCTGCCGCCCACTCCGGCGGTCAGGGTCACCAGCAGCCACTGCCCCAGCGCCATATCCGGGTTCATCGACAACACGGCAAACATCACGGGAATGTTGTCGATGACGGAGGACAAGACCCCGATGAAGATGTTGGCCATGGTGGGATCCCCAGCGTCATACAACCAGTGTGACACCAGCTCCAGATACCCCATAAAGCCCAGCCCACCGACACACATCACCACCCCGTAGAAGAACAGCAGGGTATCCCACTCCGCCTTGGCCACCTTGTTGAACACGTCAAATGGCACCACAGAACCCAGACTGCGCAACCGTACCTCATCTCCATTGCGTTCATAGAGTGCACGCTTGCGGGCAAGGGATCGCGGCAGCGACTTGCGCAAATAGAAGCCGAAAAACTGCAGATAACCGAGCCCCAGCATCATGCCCAGTACGGGTGGCAGATGGAGAAAACTGTGGCATAGCACCGCCGTGATGATGGTCAGCAAGAACAGCGCGACGATGCGGCGGGCACCCCGCTTGAGATCGACCACCTCGTTATCAGCCTCCGGCACATGACGCGGCACCATCAGGCTCATCAGGATGGCCGGCACCAGAAAATTGAGCAGAGAGGGGATCAGCAGGGTGAAGAACTGGCCAAATTGCACCTTGCCCGCCTGCCACACCATCAGGGTGGTGATATCGCCAAAGGGACTGAACGCCCCTCCGGCGTTGGCGGCGATCACTATGTTGATGCAGGCAAGATTGACAAAACGCCGATCACCGTTGGCCACCTTCAACACCACGGCGCACATCAAGAGCGCAGTGGTCAGGTTGTCAGCCACCGGCGAAATACAAAAAGCAATCCCGCCGGTCAACCAGAACAGGGTTCGCAGGTGAAAGCCGGATCGCACCAGCCAGGCGCGCAGGGCATCGAACAGCCGCCGGTCCTCCATGGCGTTGATATAGGTCATCGCCACCAGCAGGAACAGCATCAGCTCGGCATATTCCAGCAGGGTATGGCGAAATGCCTGCTCGGCGACAGGGCTCATCCCCTGTTGTGCATAGGCGATACCGATCAGGATCCAGATCACCCCGGCGGCCACCAGCACGGGTTTGGACTTGCGCAGTTGCAGATACTCTTCAGCCATCACCAGGGCGTAGGCCAACACAAACAATCCGACACAAAAAAGTCCGATTGAGGAGGATGTCAACAGAACTGGGCCACTACTGGCATGGGCGGGAGGGATAAACAGGGACAGCAGCAAAATAACAGGGGTGAGCGCAGACATGGTCTCTTCCTTTTAGAACCATCTGGCAATGATGCTAGCACCTGGATGAAAAGAAAAATTCATCCAGGTCAATTAACGCTTAATTGGTTTGCTGTCGAAACGCGGGATTATCTCTTGCCGAAACCCGACTGCTTGAGGGTATAGCCTGCGCTGTTTTGCCAGGCATCCAGACCGCTGCGGTTATTGCCCGCCACCAGACTGGCGGCCAGACTCGGGCTGTTGAACAGTTGATCGGCGGTAAAGACAAAGCCGCCCTGACTGCGGGGCACTATGACCCCCTTCTCCAGCAGTTCGTGACGCAGCTCGATCACCGCTTCACGCAAAGAGGCGGCATCCTCGCCATTGGCAGTGGAACCGGCCAGCACCATAAAGCCCGGATTTTGCCGCTTACCCACCGGATAACCGTGGGCCTCGGCCCCCTTACCATTGAAGTGGTAGAGCTCGCGCTCCCCCGGCCGGTTGTCGGAGAGTGCCTTTTGCAGGGTCATCAGCTCGTTGTAGATCTCGATGGGGACGACGGCAGCCTGCTTGTTGCCCTTGCTATCGATGATAAAACTGACTTGCTTGTGTAACATCCTTGCTCATCCTGTGACCCATGGAAGCCCCTATTCTAACCACCTCGGGCAAGCGGGATCCAGCGAGGATCCACTGCTCTTTTGCCGCCTTGATCACTAACTGGCACTCTTGATCAACCGTAAGGGGTGTTGATCAATGCTGGCCGTGCTAGCGTACCAAGCATGATGAAAGCCATTGACCATCAAACGGTTATCCCATGCTGACCCTGCGCAACCTCTGCAAGAGCTTCGATAACGGCAGTGAGCGACTGCCGCTGTTCCACCATCTCGATCTCGCCCTCCCCGCAGGCGAGATCACCCTGCTGCTGGGCCAAAGCGGCTGTGGCAAGTCGACCCTGCTCAATCTGATCGCTGGGCTGATTGCACCGGATGAAGGGGAGATCTGGCTGGGGGAGACCCGGATCGACACCCGATCCCCCGACGAGCGGGCGCGCCTGCGGGGTCGCCATTTCGGTATCGTCTATCAGGATTTCAACCTGCTGCCGACCCTGAACGTGGCCGAGAATCTGGCCCTGCCGCTCGCCATCAACGGGCTGCCACCGGATGAGACAAGGATTGACCAGTTGCTGCAACGGCTCGATATGAGCCACAAGCGCCATGCCTGGCCGGAGCAGCTCTCCGGCGGCCAGCGACAGCGGGTGGCGCTGGCCCGCGCCCTTATCCATCAGCCCAGTTGGCTGCTCGCCGATGAACCCACCGGCAGCCTCGATGAGCACAATGCCGAACAGGTGATGGCGCTGATGGTGGCGGCGGTGCGCGATACCGGCGCAGGCTTGCTGCTGGTGAGCCACAACCCCGCCTATGCGGCCCTGGCCGACAGAGTGCTTCGCCTCGAAGGGGGCCAACTTATCGAGCTCAAGGGGCCCCATCATGACTAAACAGCGACTGCGTCTGTCGGGGGCTCGCTGATGCTGCCACTCAAAGCGCTGCTGCGCCTCTATCGCAGTCACCCCTGGTTGCTGCTGATGAGTCTGGCCGGGCTGGTGTTGGGGGTGTCGCTGGTGGTGGCCATCGAGCTGCTCAATCACAGTGCCCGCACCAACTTCGTCGCCGCCCGCAGCCAGCTGGCAGGGGAAGCCAACTACCGACTGGCCCCCGCTGGCGGGCTGGATGAACAGCTCTACGTGCAGCTGGTGACCAGCCAGCCCGCCCTCGATGCCATGCCCCAGCTCCATGGCTGGCTCAAGGATGAAGAGGGGCGCAGCTTTCAACTGCTGGGAATGGATCTCTTCAACCCCGGCCCCCTGCGCCAACTGTTTGGCGCCCAACCCGCGAGCGAGCCCGCATTTTCCCTCAACCGTGCAGACAGCATCTGGCTGGCGGCCCCCGAAGCGGAGCGCCTTGGCTGGCAATCGGGCCAGAGCCGCCGCTTTGTATTTGGCGGCAGCGATGGCGCCCGAACCCTGACCCTGACGCTGGCGGGCACGTTTGAACCGGGCGCCGTGCCCATGGAGCGACTGCTGATAACCGACATCGGCCTCGCCCAGCCGCTGCTGGGCAAAGCGGGTCGGCTCGATCGCATCGTCTTCAAGCTAAGCGACGCCGAGGCTCGCACCCTGCAGGCCACCCTGCATACCCGTTACCCTAACCAGCCCTTGTGGCTTGAGCCCATCAGCCCGGCGCTCGATGCCAGCCAGCTTGGCGATGCGCTGGCCCTTAACCTGACGGCGCTGTCACTGCTCGCCATGGCGGTGGGACTGTTTCTGGTGTTCAACGCCCAGCGATTCGTGCAGAGCGTGCGCCGCCCCCAGCTGGCCCAGTTGATCATTCTGGGAATGGGGCCAAGCCGGGTGCTCCGCTGGCTCATTCTGGAGCTGCTTATTCTTGCCACCCTCGGCACCCTGCTAGGGGTGCTGCTCGGCAGCCTGTTGGCGCTGGCGCTGATGGGGCAACTGACCCAGGCGCTGGCCGATCTCTATGGGCCCAACCCCATCGATCTGTTGCGCCTCTCCCCCGTGAGCCTGCTCAAGGCGCTGTTGATCGGGCTGCTCGGCACGATGGCCGCCAACCTGCCCGGCTGGTGGCAACTGCTGCGCCAATCCCCCCTCGAACTGCGAGCAGGAAACAGCCGCCCCCCCGCTCACCCGTGGCGACGGCGCGTGCTGGCCATCGCCATCCTGCTGCTGTGCGCTCTGTGCCTGTGGCTGCAGCAAACCGGTCTGAGTGGCGCCCTCTTTATCGCCGGCGGCTGGCTGCTGGCCATGGCGCTCTGGCTGCCCGATGCCCTGCGCGGCCTGCTTGGCTGGTTGCGACGGCGCGAGGGCGGCCCCCTCACCGCCCGGCTCGGGGTGGCCGAGACCCTCTATCACCTCGATCGCACCGCCATCGCGGTGATGGCGTTGCAGCTGGCCATCGCGGCGGCCATCGGCATCGGGGTCATGGTGTCGAGTTTTCGCTCCAGCGTGGAGATCTGGCTCGGCCAGCGTCTGGCCGCCGATCTCTATGTCACCGCCCCCAAGGGGGTGGCGGGCAGCAAGGGCACCTTGAGCGACACAACCCTCGAGACCCTGCTCGCCAACCCGCTGGTGAGCGCCGCCTCGCGCCGCTCGGTTCACCCTGCCCGCTGGCAGGGGCAGCCCATCGAGTGGGCGCAGATGGACTTTATCCCCCAGCTTAAAGCGGCCTATCCGCTGCTGGCCGGACGCTGGCCGACCCGCCCCGACGAAGTGCTGGCGAGCGAACCCCTGACGGTGCGCCTCGGGGTCAAGGTGGGCCAGATATTGGCGATCAGCGGCGAGCAGGGGCCAAGGCAGTTCACCGTCACCGGCGTCTATCAGGACTACGGCAGCGACAAGGGGCAGATCCTGCACGCCTTCGAGGTGGGAGCGGTGCAATCCCTCGCCCTCTTTAGCGACGACCCCGAGCAGCTGGCCGATCGCCTGCGCGAGCGCTTTGGCGAGCAGCTCAATCTGCTCTCCGCCCCCGCCATTCACAGCGCGGCGCTCAAGGTGTTTGACCAGACCTTTGTGGTAACCGAGCTATTGAAACTGCTGATCCTCGGCATCGCCTTTGTCGGCATTGGCTCGGCCTTTATGGTGCTGGGGCTGGCACGCCGTGGCGAGCTGCAGACCTTGCAGAGTCTGGGCTTGAGCCCCCGCCACTGCCGCCAGCTGCTGGTGTGGCAAGGGGCGGGATTGGGGCTGCTCACCGCCCTGCTGGCCCTGCCGGTGGGGTATGGCCTTGCCTGGGTGCTGATCGAGGTGGTTAACCCCCGCGCCTTTGGCTGGCGCCTCGCCTTCGAGGCCGCCCCCCTTCATGCGGTCACCGCCCTGTTGCTGGCACCGGTATGTGGGGCATTGGCATCCTGGTATGCGGCAAGGAAAGTGGTATGACATATCGGTTAGCGCACTGGCTCAGCCATAGCTTGAAGCTCCCATTAACCACGTCCCTCTCTCCGCCCCTTCTTCAGCGTAGAGAAGATCACAGTGCGGCATTGAACCATCCCCTCTCCCTTCGGGAGAGGGGAAGCTTGTCCTCTTTACGGTTCCTGTGGCTCGCCACCCTCTTGATCCCGCTGATTGCCATGATTGGCAACTCGCAGGCCAGCGATCTGGGCGCCCTGCTCGGCGGTGGCAACGACAGCTTTAAAAAGGTGCTGCCGGGGCAAACAATCCAATTGCCGGAGGATCACGCCGCCCACCCCGATTACCGCTCCGAGTGGTGGTATCTCACCGGCAACCTCAAGGATGAACAGGGACGCGAATATGGCATGCAGTGGACCCTGTTTCGGCAGGGTATCGAGCAAGCACTTCGCACCGGCAACCCCTGGCTCACCCCCCAGCTCTGGCTGGCCCAGTTTGCCATCACGGATCTCGACCGTGGCAGCCACCAGCAAGATGAACGGGCCAGTCGGCAGGGGCCGGGGCTGGCGGGGGCCAGCGGCGGCCAATATTGGCTCAGGGAGTGGCGGCTTGCCTCGCAAGGGGCTGCGCTCTTCCCCGCCACCCTCAAGGTGCAGAGCAAGATTGGTGAACTGAACCTCACCGTCACTGCCGCCAAGCCGCTGGTGCTGCAAGGCAAGGCCGGTTACAGCGAGAAGAGCCCGGGCAACGCCTCCTTTTACTACTCCTACCCGCGCCTCACTCTTCGCGGCACCCTGACTCGCGATGGCGAGACCCGCACCGTCACCGGACAAGGCTGGTTTGATCACGAGTGGAGCAGCTCGGTATTGGCCGAGTGGCAATCGGGCTGGGACTGGTTTTCACTGCAACTGGCCGATGGCCGCGAGCTGATGCTGTTTCGCCTGCGCACCAAATCGGGCCGCACCGAGCCGGAGAACCGCTACGGCATCTTGATTGAGCGCGACGGCAGCAGTCAGGTGCTGAACCCGGAGCAGATCCGCTTTATGCCGGGCAAGAGCTGGCTCGGTCCCAAAGGCCAACCCTACCCCGTCGAGTGGCAGCTAAACGCCGCCGGTATGAGCCTCACCATCACAGCCCGTCAGCCCAATCAGGCCATGACCGGCCGCTTTGGCTACTGGGAGGGTGCGGTCTCTGTCTCGGGGGATGCCAAGGGGGTCGGCTATCTGGAGATGACCGGCTATTAAGCCTGCGACCATCGCCGGTTATCCCTTATTCTGACGCTTGATTCAAAAGCAGGGCGCTATCAGGAACTCATTAAAATCCGACAACCTGGACAGCTTTTTACTCAACACTTTTTACTCAACAAGGGAAGTCAGCGTTTGATACCCTGCGGATGAGGTCTCATGGCGTATTTTCGTACAGCACCCATGGCGACAGCATTAACCGGTTTGATTCGTTCAATTCATATGCAGCATGCACAAGGATGGCATTTATGTGGCAAGAGATCTGGCAGACCATCGTCTCCGAGTTCACCGATATTCAAGATATCAAGCAGATGACCCAGATTGTATTGCGCCTGCTGGTGGCTGGTCTGCTCGGCGGTCTATTAGGCTACGAGCGTGAACAGAAAGGGAAAAGTGCCGGGATCCGCACCCATATGCTGGTCAGTATTGGCGCCGCCCTGTTCGTGTTGATCCCCCAGCAAGCTGGCGCATCAACTGCCGATCTGACCCGGGTGTTGCAGGGGCTCACTGCCGGGGTGGGATTTCTGGGGGCTGGCACCATCATTCTGGGCACCCGACAAACAGAAACCAAAGGACTGACCACGGCCGCCGGTATCTGGGTCACCGCCGCCATCGGTATTGCCGCGGGTATGGGCCGAGAGTCCACCGCGGTGCTCGCCACCCTGATCGCGCTGTTTATTCTGACCATCGTGCCTTGGCTGCTGGGGATCAAAAAAGAGGGCCGTGAGTAATCCTCACTGCCCCCCACTGACTGCGGCCCCTGCAGATACCGGCCACCCAAGTGGCCGGTCTGCTCGATGACCCGAAACCCATAGCCCTGATAACAGGGCATCACAGTGATATCGCCCAGCCACTTCTGTCACTTGGCGCCAGTAGCCAAGGATGCCTTATCTGTTTATTTATCAAACACCCTCACCCACTCAACCTGCAGCCAACTTGGCTCAAGGCTGATCCCAGTCAAAAAACCTTTCAAAATCCGAGCGATAACTAACTTTTCACTCACTTAAATTGGTCGGCGTTTGATATCTTGCCCATGCGGCACCCGCAGCCCCAAAAGCAGCCGAGGTAAGCCCATGATTTACCCATTTTCATTCTGGTTAAAGGTCGCACTCGGGGAGCTGTAACCCCGTGCGGTAGCTATCTTCTCTGCTGATGGGTAAATTCAACGTTATTAGTAATAATATTAGTGTTCAAAAAATATCAAGTATTTCCATATATCAACCACAAGTGAACAAATCATTATTATTTAGCGTTTACATATCAGCAATATCGCCAATACGATTATTATCGTATTAAATACATTAAGTAATGAGGATGACAGTGAAGAGCCTTGTAATCCGTTATTCTTTACATATTTGCTTTGCTTTTTTGGGATTTTATGCTTCTGCGGTTGTTTTAGCATATTCAGATAGTGAATCTCGTGACTTTATATCAATACTAAATTCACTTGGTGTTTTTCTTGCGTCAGCAGGTGCTATCGCAGCATTACTTACTCTTTTTCATGTTGTTTATTCCAGAGCGGAAGACAAAGAAGAATGTGAGATTAACTACCTGAGATATATAATGTTTATCCTAGAACGCCAAGCAATGTTTATATCAATGTTTGAGAAAAGAATAGCAATATTCCAGAGTTTGGATGAAACCACTAGAGCCTTACAACTAGAATCACTAAAATTTGACGATTCTCTGTGCGATGCAATAAATATTGAAAGGAGTCTTTTTTTGTTATCGTCATCAAACTCAGACTTATTATCAGAGTTAGACCGTAGCCAAAGAGACTTCAAATCTCTTTCTTATACAATTATGAGAAGAAATAATCTATATATAAACGACTACCAACGAAAAGTTCAGCATCATTTATATCCAGGTGGATATTATAGCCTAGCAGAGCTAGAAAAAATTGTAGGAAATGCTTTATTGCCTTCTCTCATTGAATTTACCAATGAAATTTTCATGCAATTACCAAGGGTTAGAAGCCATATAATAGATGTTCACTCTCAATTAAAAATAGAGTTTAAAAGGAAATATCCACACCGACTATACTCTTAAAAACCAAAAAACAGATATAGTTCAACATAAGCTCAAGATAGTTTAAATATTTACCCAAGAGGCAAGAATGGATTATTCAATTAAGTTAAAAACAGACCGTTATAGAATATCAACAGTAAATGGCCGAGACTTCAATGAAGAAATGGAGAGTGATAGAGGGCGTGCCCTGACATCTGCCGCTCTGCGACGTCTTCAACAAAAAACCCAAGTCTTTCCACTAGAAAAAAATGCTGCTGTTCGAAGTAGGCTTACTCACTCCCTTGAAGTTCAACAGGTAGGGAGATATATCAGCAAGCTAGTATTATCGGCACTACCATTAAATGACTGTGGATTAGATGATAAACTTGATGGTTTTATTAGCGCCGTTGAAATTGCATGTCTACTGCACGATATAGGAAACCCACCTTTCGGTCATTTTGGTGAAATGGCCATAAATATATGGTCTAAAGAAAAAGTCTCTCCGATATTTAATGACTTATATAATAGCGTAGAGGATTGTAAGAAAGTAATTCAAGACATTATTAATTTCGAAGGCAATGCGCAAGGCATTAGGATTTTACATAGCCTTCACTCATTAAATTTAACATATACACAGTTAGCATGCTTAATAAAATATACTCGCCCAGCATATCAACCAAAGCCAGGTGGGAGTTCAACACATAAATATCGTTGTAAAAAACCAGGCTTCTTCCTCTCTGAAGAGGATCTAATTAATAACATCCAAAAAGCTCTATCAATAACAGCTGGTTGTAGATTCCCCCTTACTTATATAATGGAGGCTGCTGATGATATTTCATATTGCATAGCCGATCTTGACGATGCTGTGGACAAAGGGATTTTGTCTATTGAAAAACTACATAGCGAAATAACTAAAATATGGGATGATTTAAAAATTAAGATTACTAATGCGGATGAGAGAAACTATCTTAATGAAATAATTAACAAAGCATATGGTGCCTACCAGAACACCCCAACAAATAAAAATCATGCATACATACTCACCCTTAGAACAATTTTAGTAAATGATCTGGCAAGGTATGCAGCAGAAAGATTTGTCAATAATCACCAATCTATTTTTGATGGTCACTTTGATGAATCACTACTTGATGGCAATGATAAATATCATTTTGCTACCGAGACTTTACGTTTAGTTGCAATTAACAATGTTTTTAATTCTAAAGAAGTTGAAAAATTAGAACTGAAGGGATATTCCGTGATCTCTGGATTATTAGACCTTTATACTCCATTGATTAAACTTAGCTTTGAGGATATCAAAGCCCTCACTCAAAATAACCACCTTAAGAGTCATCCCATAGAAACAAGACTATTCCATAATTTGTCAGAGAAGTATAGAACCACATACTCTCTATCAACTAAAGAAATTTTTGAAACAACAGAAGTAACTAGCAATCAAAAATTATACGAACATTATTATAGAGTGAGGTTAATAATAGATTACATCAGTGGTATGACAGACCATTTCGCATTGAAAGAGTACCAAGACCTCAGTGCTTCAACATAAACTATAACTTTACGTTATCCTCCATGAATTTAACTTAAACCTAGATCTGAAACGTAAAAAAACTACGGTAAATTGCCAAAAAGTAGCCCCGGTAAATTCACTTTACTGGAGCTACTTTTATCTATCCGTGCACTAAAACTAGATGAACGTTTGGTGATAATGAAGTCAGATATATTGGCGAAAATTCATTTCATCCCTACCCCCAGCGATTGAATAAACGCCAGGGTACGACGATTAAACTGCTCCGGCTGCTCCACATTGCAGACATGGCCGCACTGTTCAATGACCGCCAGCGAAGAGCTGGCATCGCGGGCCACCTGTTCGCGCACCGGCGCCAGAAACATATGATCCTCCTCCCCCATCACATAAAGAGTGGGAATTGGCAGGGAGCGTTCGCGAAAATAACGCATCAGCGGGTTAACCTCGGTGGCAAGACGGAACCAGCGTTTGAACTCTTTCTGGCAGAGCTTGCGGGCTTCGCGCACAAAGAGGTTGCGCGACTCCTGATGGTGCTGGCGCGGCATGATGATGAAAGCAAACAGCCGGTAGAGCCACATATAGGGCAGGAAGTGCTGGCCGAGCCGGCCCAGTTGCACCAGCACCCGCGAGCGGATATCGAGCCGCAAAATGGCGCCCCCCAGTACCATGCTTTTCACCCGCTCCGGGCAGAGTTCGGCCAGATGGCGAATAAGGATGGTGCCAAGGGAGATGCCGACAAAGTGGGCGCGGCGGATATCGAGATGATCGAGCAGCCGAACGATATCTTCGGTCACTTCCCGAAAGCTGTAGTGGCCCTTGACCACCTGTTGCAGCTGGTGAGACTGGCCGTGGCCGCGCAAGTCCAGCAGCAGCACGTTGAAGTGCTCGCGATAGGCGCGCAGCTGCTTGAACCAGATGGAGGAGCTGCCACCGGCGCCGTGGACAAACACCACCCAATCCCGCTCGGGACCCAGTTCGAAAGTCTTGTGATACAACATCCAATAGGCTCCCTTGGTGATGGGGGGTATACTCGGCTGCGCGCATATTAACAGAACAGGCCCGCCGATAGATATGCGCCTGACATGACCCGGATCACCCCTTGCGCGAGAACTTTCCATGGATTTGACCCGTTTGCGCCACTTTCTGCTGACCCTGCCGGGCGCTACCGAAGATACCCCGTTTGGCCCGGAGATCCTGGTCTACCGCATCGCGGGCAAGATGTTCGCGCTGGTGGATTGGCAGGCCGAGCCGCTCACTATCAACCTCAAATGCGAGCCAGAACTGGCGTTGCTGCTGCGCGAGATCCACCCCGAGGTCAAACCGGGCTGGCATATGAACAAGCAACACTGGAACACAGTGACCCTGAACAGCACCTTGCCGGATGATCTGTGGCAGGGCTGGGTGCACCACTCCTATGAGCGGGTTGTCGCGGGTCTGCCCAAAGCCAAACGGCCACAGGCGCCGCGCCCCCTCTCCCCCACTGACGACCCAACCTTATGACCCCAGCACTTAGTCCAGCACTGCGTATTGTCCCCCTTGGTGAGGCACATATCCCCGCCCTCGTGACCCTGTTTGAGCAGGCGGTGCGACGCAACGGCCCCGAGCACTACAACGCCGAACAGGTGGAGCAGTGGGCCCTCGGTGCACAACATCCGGGTTTTGTCAGTCAGCTGCGCGAGCACCACGGCTGGGTGGCGGAGCAGGCAAATGTGCCCCTCGGGTTTGTCACCCTGAGCCCCGATGGCCACCTCAGTCTGCTCTATGTGAGCGCCGACCATCAGCGCCAGGGGCTGGGCAATCTGCTGCTCACCACGGCGCTCGCGGGGGCCCGAGGGCTCGGTATGACCCTCATCACCACCGAGGCCAGCGCCTTCAGTTATGAGCTATTTTTACGACATGGCTTTACGTTGACCGGGCTGGAGTGCGTGGAGCGGGGCGGAGTCAGTTTTACTCGCCATCGCCTGCACTGCTGCTTGCCAAGCTAGGGCAAGCCACTAAAATACGCTTAATTTTCGTATTGTTACTGTATTGAGGCAGCAACCATGGTGGTAGAAAGTGAAGGCTATATCTCGCTGATCGAGTATCTGGTGGAGAGTTTGGGATTGTTTGAATCCCAACAGCAGAACGATGGTGAAGAGACCATCGAAGATCTGGTCAGTGGCCGTGTTGCCAGCAACCTGATGGCCATTTGCGAGCAAAACCCCCAGCTCGATCCCAAGGTGCGTTTCGCCATCATGCAGGAGGCCGACGCCGTGGTCGCCGATCTGGAAGAGGTGCTCTCTGCCGTCTGGCTGCGCGCCCCGACCCCGGAACAGAAAACCTTCCTCATCGAATTTATCGATCTCATCAAGAACCTGTTCGACAGCGCCATCGGCTGATCTGCCGTCCGGCTCTCCCGCCCAACGCAAGATTTCAAAGCAGCAGATAAGGAAAAGGGCCGCCTTGGTGGGCAGCCCTGCTTGCTATCATTTTCAACCCGCCAGTGCGTTCATTCATCAGGCGGTTATCAAGGCAAGAAATGTGTCTGGACTTTGCATCCGATCCCTGGACGCTACCTAGTTAGTCCCGACTGGTCGCAATAAGTTCCCTCCTCCGACCATTTATTTTCACTTTTATTAAGAAATCGACTACAAACCTGTTCAGCGGTTAAGGCTGGGCGGCAAACAGACTCCAATGCCACCCAATCCGCAGTAGCCATCCGGATTTTTCTCCAGATATTGCTGATGGTAATCCTCGGCGTAGTAGAAGGGCGCCAGCGGCAGAATGCGGGTGGTAATGGCACGACTGTCGCCGCTTGCCGCCATCGCCTGCTGATAGGCCGCCATGCTCTGCTGGGCAATGATCTGCTGGCTCTCGTCGCCATAGAAGATCACCGAGCGATACTGGGTACCAATGTCCCCGCCCTGACGCATCCCCTGCGCCGGATCGTGCTGCTCCCAGAACAGTCTGAGCAGATCGCCGTAGCTGATCACCGCCGGATCAAACACCACCTGCACCGTCTCGGCATGACCGGTCAGGCCGCTGCACACCTCTTTGTAGGTGGGATTCTGGGTCACACCGCCCTGATAACCGGCCGCGGTGGAATAGACGCCCGGCTGCTGCCAGAACAGGCGCTCCACGCCCCAGAAACAGCCCATGCCAAACCACGCGATCTCCATGTTCTCGGGCCAGGGACCCTGGGTCGGGTTGCCATTCACCGCATGCTGCTGACCAATCACCATCGCTTCGCGTCGTCCCGGCAGGGCATCTGCCGGTGAAATAATCTGTTCCATGAATTCTGTCCTTGTATAAAACCCTGTGAAATCACACAGCTGACGAAAAGGAGCATCGAAGATAGCAGTTTATCGCGCTGGATCAACCGGCGGGCCCCTCCCCGCTCGCCCCAACAGCCATCTGCACTTCGAACCATCCTTTCCCGATCAGCACGGCCAAGCCGCCCCTCGTAGACCAGAAACGGCCAAAATCAATATTTAGTCTTGATTTGTGAATTAATTTTCATATATTGAGCCAATCGCTGTTTTTTTATGGAAGAAATATCAAGTGCGTGAACGCGAACCCAGTCTGGTCAATGCCTTCCGGCAATCCACCCCCTATGTCAATGTGCATCGGGGTGCCACCTTTGTGCTGATGATGGGGGGAGAAGCCATCTGCCACCCCAACTTCGCCAATATCGTCAGCGATATCGCCCTGCTGCAGACACTGGGCATACGCCTGGTGCTGGTGTTTGGTTCACGTCCGCAAAACGATGAGGCGCTGGCCCGCGCCGGTATCGAGGCCCAGTATCACAAGCGGATCCGGGTCACCGATGACGAGAGTTTCACCATCATCAAACAGGTGTGTGGCGGCCTGCAATATGACATCACCGCCCAGCTCTCCATGGGGCTCGCGAACACCCCCATGCAGGGGGCGCGGATCAGTGTGGTGAGCGGCAACTTCGTCACTGCCCAGCCGCTGGGGGTGGATGATGGCATCGACTTTTGCCACAGCGGCCGGGTGCGCCGCATCGACGTGGAGGGGATCACCCGCCAGCTCGACCAGAAGAGTCTGGTGCTCATCTCCCCCATCGGCTGCTCGGTCACCGGCGAGAGCTTTAACCTGAGCTCGGAAGAGGTGGCCCGCCGGGTGGCGGTCGACCTCAAGGCGGACAAACTCATCTGCTTTAGCAGCACCCAGGGGGTAATGGACAGACGCGGCGAGGCCATCTCCGAGCTCTTCCCCGAGCAGGCCGAAGAGCTGCTGGTGGAGCTGGAGCAGGCTGGCGAAGAGATGTCCGGCACCGCCCGCTATCTGCGCGCGGCCATTGCCTCCTGCCGTGGCGGCGTGCCCCGCTCCCATCTGGTGAGCTATCAGGATGATGGCGCCATGCTGCAGGAGCTGTTCAGCCGCGACGGCCTCGGCACCCAGATCGTGCGGGAAAGTGCCGAGCAGGCCCGCGCCGCTACCATCGAGGATATCGGCGGCATTCTGGATCTGATCCGCCCGCTGGAGGAGGAAGGCATTCTGGTGCGCCGCTCCCGCGAGCAGCTGGAGATGGAGATCGACAAGTTCACCATCATCGAGCGCGATGGTCTCATCATCGGCTGCGCGGCCCTCTACTGCTTTATGGAAGAGGCGATGGCTGAGATGGCCTGCGTCGCCATTCACCCCGACTATCGCAACTCCAACCGGGGGGATCAGCTGGTGGCCAAGGTGGCCGAGCGGGCCAAGCGGCTCGGCATTCGCCGCCTGTTCGTGCTTACCACCCGCTCCATCCACTGGTTCCGGGAGCGGGGCTTTGATCCGCTGGAAGTGGAAGATCTGCCGGTGGCGCGCCAGCGTCTCTACAACTGGCAGCGCCGTTCCAAGGTTTTGTCAAAGACCATTGCCTAAGTCATTGATCCTGCGTTGAGTTAGCTGACAATTTGAACTTTTTCACAAACTCGATTGACAGTGCAATCCAACGCAGGGTATTTCTAAATGCACTCCACCACCCTGGTGGAGCCAGAAGAGGAGCGCTGCCCAGGCAGCCCAAGGGAGGACGCCAGCGTCCGGTGAACTTGGGTCAGGGGGAGCAGCGCCGAGACGAGTGAGGAGACTGGTAACCTCAACGTCGGCTGCGGGGGCTGAATCCCCCGGGTTGTCATCGGTAGTGATCATCCCCCACCGCGCCCTGTCAGGGGCGGTACGGGATGGGCTCTGCAGGTGGAGTGCTTCTGGCCGGGATAGCTTCGTTCATTCCTGCCATTTTCAGCCTCCTCCTCTCTTTTTTGCCCGATGGAACCGGAATCTTAAAATAAGACAGGAGTAAGCAATGAGCCCGATCAATGTCGCCAAGTTTGGCGGAACCAGTGTCGCCAACTTCCCGGCCATGAATCACTGCGCCGATATCGTGCTGGCCAATCCCGCCACGCGGGTGGTGGTACTGAGCGCCAGCGCCGGTGTCACCAACCTGCTGGTCGCTCTGGCACAAGGGGAGCTGGACGAAGCGGGCCGCGACGAGCAACTGGCCAAACTGGCCGGGATCCAGCAGGCCATTCTGGCCGATCTCGGCAACCCCGATGATGTGAGCGCCCTCATTCATGGCCAGCTGGACGAAATTCGCCTCATGGCCCAGCAAGCCCACCAGCATACCGATGCGGAGCTGGCCGATCGCCTCATCGCCTGCGGCGAACTGATGTCTACCCGCCTCTTTACCGAACTGCTGCGCCAGCGCGGCGTCAAGGCCCACTGGCAGGATGTGCGCCAGCTGATGCGCACCGACAGCCGCTTTGGCAAGGCCACCGTCGATCTGGCCACCACCCGCACTCTCTGCCAGCAGACGCTGGGCCCGCAGCTTGGCGACAGCCTCATCATCACCCAGGGCTTTATCGGTGCCGATGGCGATGGCCGCACCACCACGCTGGGTCGCGGTGGCTCTGACTACAGCGCAGCCCTCTTGGCCGAAGCGCTCGATGCCGCCAGTATCGAGATTTGGACCGATGTGCCCGGCATCTACACCACGGATCCGCGCCTCGTCACCCGCGCCCGCCCGATCCCCGAAATCAGCTTTGTCGAAGCGGCCGAGATGGCCACCTTCGGCGCCAAGGTGCTGCACCCCGCCACCCTGCAACCGGCGGTGCGCCAGAATATTCCGGTGTTTGTCGGCTCCGCCAAGGACCCCGCCGCCGGTGGTACCTGGATCCGTGCCAGCACAGATTCAAGCCCGCTGTTTCGCGCCGTCGCCCTGCGCCGCCAGCAGGTGCTGGTGACCCTGCACAGCCTCAACATGTTCCACGCCTACGGCTTCCTGGCCGAAGTGTTCGGCATTCTGGCCCGTCACCGCATCTCGGTCGACCTCATCACTACGTCGGAGGTGAGCGTGTCATTGACCCTGGATCACACCGGCAGCCAGAGCAACGGCGAGCCGATCCTGAGCGACAAGGTACTGACCGAGCTGGGGCAGCTCTGCAAGGTGGAGGTGGAAACCGGTCTGGCACTGGTGGCGCTCATCGGCAACCGGATGAGCGAAGTGAACGGGGTGGGCAGTCAGGTCTTTGACGCCCTGCGCGAGCACAACATCCGGATGATCTGCTATGGCGCCAGCGCCCACAACCTCTGCTTCCTGGTCAAGGAGAGCGAGGCGGGCAATATCGTCAACCGCCTCCATCAGGAGCTGCTGGACTGACCCTCACCGCGAGGCGAACCAGACCATGCAACAGGGCGCCAACACGGCGCCCTGTTCATTTGTATTCCGCAGGTGTGTTGGCTCAGGCAAGGCTGGTGGCAGGCAACTGACAGGCCAAGGCTTCCCGGCGCAGTTGCTGCAAGCGGGCCAGCAGCCCGGTCTGGCCGAGCTCCGTCTCCTGAGGCGAGAGATTGTCCACCAGCAGCGGATAGTGATCCGTCACCGCCAGCATCAACCAGTCGAGGCGACGCAGGGTGAGCGGGCCGCAGCTCTGGCCGCTCAGATCATCGGCCACATCGAGCCGGTGGCTGCGATACATGTCCCGCCACCAGTTGGCGACCAGCGCCTCGTCGCTCGCCAGCGCAGCGCTCCACTCCCCTTGCAGGGCGTGCAGGCGGGCCAGCACGGGGGCACTGGCCCCTTCGCGGATCAGGTGGTGGATCTCCCGTTTCACCCATTTCAGGCAGAGTTCACGCCAGTAGCGAAATTGCGGCAGAGGATCGGCCTCATCGAGCCAGAGTCCGGAGAGGGTGCGGGTCTCCAGTCGCTCCGGCACATGGAACTGCGGGTCGACCAGACCGTTGGAGTTGTATTCAAAGCGGGGATCGAAGGTCCACATATAGCCAAAGTCGAACACGCAGATCTGCTCGCCGTCATCGAGCAGGTTGCCCGGGCTCGGGTCCCAGTCAAACCAGCCCCAGCGGGCCAGCTCACCCTGCACCTCCAGCATCTGGGCCAGATTGCGTTCGTTGAGCTGATGGACCGGCACACCCCGCAACCAGGGGGAGACCAGCACCCCGGCGCGCGCCGAGCCAAAGCTGGTGCAGACCACGTGGGAGAGGACAGTAGGATGCAGCTCCCGCAGCGCCTCGATTTCACGCCGCCGCTCCAGCTCGGTCAGAAAGGCGGTCTTGCCATCGAGGTTGGCCACCAGTGAATCCTGACGGCGCCGCTTGAGACACCAGTGATGCCCCTCCACCTTGAGGTGAAACACCTCGGCGGTGAGACCGTGGCGATAGACCTTGACCACAGCCGGATGGCTATCCTTCAGCTTGACCAGTTGGGCCAGCGGCAGCGGGCAGTCGCGCTCGCGTCCGATCCGGATCTCTTCCTTGCTCTCCAGCATGCGCAGCAATCTGGCCTGACGTGCCATCACTTTGGGATTCATACATGTACCTCCAGTCGCTATCGAGAGACTAAACAGCAGACCCCTCCCAAGCCAGTGGCAAAACCCCATGATGACGCTTTCATCACATATTCCGAACAACCCCTCGATCGGGATCACAATTTGCAAGGTTGAGCTGTAACCAAATATTCATTAAGTGGTCATTAAATTGACAAGCTGAAACAAGGCCCGCACCATCGGGTCAAACTCTATGCGGATGAACGATCTCTCCCTCACTCGCTCAAAGGATGAGCTTATATGAATCGCCCCTCCTCAGGCCGCCCCCGCGTCCTGAGTCTGCCCTCTCTGCTGCTTGCCCTGCTGGGCGGATTGCTGCTGCTGACCCTGTTGTTGCCGCTGATCAATCCCGGTAGCTGGCTGGGCCGTGCCCAGCCGCTGGTGCTGGGCCCCGCCGACAACCCGCTGGCCACCCTCACCCGCCACGCACTGCTCTATAAAAGCGACAGCCGCGGCCTCTATCTGGTGGTGCGCAGCCAGTGGCAGTTGCGAGGGCCGCTGCAAGCGGGGGACAAGGTGCGGGTGGAGCTGCTCAACGACAAGGGGGAGCGGATCGACCAGCTGAGTCAAGCGGTGGATAAGCGTCAGGTGTGCCGCAATAACCGCTGCACCCTGGATCTCAACAGCACCCTGCGCGCCCCGGATGACGCGCTAGCCAGCCGCTATCAGTTGCGCATCGGTCTGCTGCTCAAGGATCGCCCCGAGAGCGGCGATTTCAGCCAGATCCTGCAAACCCTGCCGGAGCAGGGCTTCAACCTCACCTATCTGGTGGTGAGCCTGACGCTGGTGCTGGCCCTGAGCGCCGCCGTGCTCAAGACGGTGCTGCCAACGCTGCGCCGCAGCCTGCGCTGGCGGATCATCGGTAGCCTGCTGCTCGGCAACCTCACCTTCGTGTTGCTGCACGGCTTCGTGGTGTTCAAGCTGGGGGAGTTTCTGCTCTGGTCAGGCTTTCGCCCAGAGCACTACTATCTGGCCTGGGGCAGCATGGTGCTGGGCTGGAGCCTCTGCGCGCTGGCGGGCTTCAACCTCTATATGGGGCTGGTCTTTACCGCGCTTTCCGGTATAGGTCTGCTGGCCAACTTTATGAAGATCGCCATCTACGGCGTGCCGCTCGGCGGGGACGATTTTGGCAACCTGCTGGCGCTGCTGCGGATCCTGCTCGACCAGCACCCCATCCTGCCCATCTTCACCGTGTTGCTGGCACTGTTTCTCTGCTGGCGCTTTGCCCTGTCACGCTGGGTGCTGCGCACAGCCGCCGCCACCGTCGCGTTCTTTGCCCTGTGCGTCTTTGCCACCCAGACCGGCAACAAGCTGCTGGGAGCCAACATTCGCTACGTGGATCGCGCGGTCAACTACCACAGAGACATCATCCGCTCCGGCCCCGGCCTCTATCTGTTCAATCTGGTGGACGAGATGTTGCAAAGCGGCAGCGTGTTTCGCTACCCCTTGCAGATCAACGAGCTGGCCCCGCAGCTGAGCTATCCGCCCCAGGGCATAGCGCCGCGCTGGGATCTGGTGATCGTGCTGCAATATGAGTCGCTCTGGCTCGACTGGAAGGGGCGGATCTGCGCCCCGGCTCCCACCCTCGCCCTGCCCGCCAGCGTGCAGCAGTGGCAAAAGACCATCCACTCCCCCACCACCGGCGGCATGACGGTGCTGGCGGAGTTCGAGATGAACACCGGCCTGCCGGTGGGCTTGCTCAAGCAGGGGGTTGTGCCCTACTACTACCTCTCGCAGCAGGTGCCGGGGTTGGCCCAGAGCGCCAGACAGAGCGGCTACCAGACCCTGTTCGCCCACCCCTATGTGGAAAAATTCTGGGGCCGCGCCAAGGCGATCCCGGCGCTCGGCTATGAGGAGCGCTGGTTCGACACCCGCTTCACCACCCTCGAGCACAAGGGGCTCTATATCTCCGATGATGCCCTCATCGACCACCTGCTCAAGCGCAGCGAACAGGATGACAAACCGCTGTTCGCTTATGCGGTCACCATGCAGGGACACGGCCCCTTCGATGGCCCCCGCTATCAGGGGCAGGAGCGCAGCGGCGCCTGCCCGAACCAGAGCGAGAGTGACACCCAGCTGCTCAACACCTACTACACCGGGGTGGTGGATGCCATGGCCTCGCTGGAGCGACTGCTCAAGACCCTAGACCAGTCAGGCAAGCGCTATCTGGTGGTGGCCTTTGGCGATCACCAGCCATTTTTGATGTCCGCCGGCAAGGGCATTCACGGTGACAAGCCTGCGCGCGATGCCACCTACCAGATCCCCATGATGGCCTTCACCCGCGCAGATGATCCCCTCAATCTGGCGACCCAGTTTGCGCCGGTGCGCCAGCTCTACCAGATGGGTCAGGCCACCCGCCAGCTGCTGGCGGGGGATATCACCCCCATCGAAGAGAAGCCCCTGCTCCATCCGGTGCTAGGCGAGGAGAAAGGCTTCGACCCATCAAGCCTGGTGCCGCAGATCCGCGCCAGCTTCCGGCCCGATGCCCTGCCCTGATCACGCCCCCCAAAAACAGACAAGGCCGCATCCGCGGCCTTGTTGTTGGACATACATTTCGCCCTCATTCTGCTCGCCACCAGGGCTGCAGCAAGGTGAGCTGCTGGCGGTCGAGGTCGAGCGCCACCTCGATACCCAGCGGCAGCGTCAACATGGGGTGGGTATGGGCGCAGTCAAACTCCGCCAGAATGGGGAAGTTCGGCTCCCCCACCACCTCCAGCAGGATATCGAGTGGGCGCTTACCGCTACCCTGATCGTTGAACAGCTCGTGCTTGCCGAGGATAAGCGCGCCGATCCGCTCAAACACCCCGCACAGCTTGAGATGGGCAAAGGAGCGCTCCACCGTCTCGGCAGATTTCAGGCTGTCTTCCAGCAGCAGAATGTCACCAGACTCGATGGCTGGCATATAGGGGGAGCCCCAGATCCCCGCCATGGTGTTGAGGTTGCCGCCAATCAGTCGTCCCTCAACCCGACCTGAACCCACCGAGATCAGCCAATTGGGCTGGCACTGCTTGGCCCGGGTCTGATTCTCCCAGTCCAGCCGTTCATCACTCCATTGCACCGGGGTGGGCAGCGTGCAGGGGACGCCAGCTTCGTCGGCCAACGCAATCTGTAAAAAACTGGCCAGCGTCTCATCCGCCAGCGGCGGCAACTCGCCAAAGGAGGCCACCAGCGCCGGGCCATAAAAGGTAACCAGGCCAGTTTGGGCATGGATGCCGAGCAGCAGCGCCGTCACATCGGAGTAGCCAACGATGATCTTGGGATCGCGCCTCAGCGCCTCAAAATCGAGGTAGGGCAGCAGGGAGTTGGAGTTGCTGCCACCAATCACCGACATGATGCAGCGTACTTCTGGGTCGCGAATAAGGGCATTGAGCTCCTCGGCCCGCGCGGCGATGGAGCCGGAACGCCAGTGATCCTGCTGGCCGGTGAGGCTGCCCGCCTTGAGCCTAAAGCCCTGCCCCTCAAGAAAGGCTTTTGCGCGGGCAAAACGGTTGGGTGCCCAGGCGGTCGCCGCGCTGGAGGGGGAGAAAAAAGCGATGGTATCGCCACGTTGGAGCAGCGGGGGAACCAATAACGTCATGACACACTCATCCTTGCCAATATCCAGCCATCGCAGAGTCGTTGAGACTCCTACACAACCCCGTTGATCACAACGGGTTTATCACTATCGTTTAGAAATACCAAACACTTTATTCATTATTAACAGATATTCTAAACACTATCCCCTTCCTAGAATGACCTCATTGCGATGGCCAACCCCGGTTGGTTGTCAGAACGGTCGGCCTGACAGCCCGGACGTTCTCTTTCCCACTTTTTCTCTCTGACTTATCAATGAGGTGCCTGTCATGAACAAAAACGCATCCCCCAGCGCATTGGTTGTAGAAGGCGGCGCCATGCGCGGCATATTTGCCAGCGGCGTGCTGGATGCGTTTATCGAGCATGACTATCGCCCCTTCGACTTCGCCATCGGCGTCTCGGCGGGGGCCACCAACTTGCTGGCTTATCTCGCCAGCCAGCATGGCCGCAGCCACGAGATCCTGACCAAACTGGCATGCAGCCAGCAGTTTATGGATCCCCTGCGTTTTGCCAAGGGGGGCAATCTGGTGGATATCCACTGGCTGTGGAACACCAGCTGCCGCAAGTATCCCCTCGACATTCACGCCTACCGGGAGACCGGCATCCCCTTCTATGCGGTGGTGACCAATACCCTGACCGGCAAGGCGGAGTACATCCGGGTCAAGCCGGAGAACATGAACGAGGTGCTGCCCGCCAGCTGCGCCATTCCCCTCGCCTCCCACGAATACCCGGAAGTGCACGGGGTACCGATGACAGATGGCGGGGTGGCCGACTCCATCCCGGTGATCGAGGCCTACCGCCGCGGTGCCCGTCACCTGACGGTGATCCTCTCCGAGCCCCTTGGCTACCGGCTCAAGCCGATGCCCTTCCCCTGGATGATCCGTACCCTGCTCAAGACCCGCCCCGCGCTGGCACAGGCGCTGGAGCAGCGGGATCGCAGCTACAACGAGGCGCTCGATTTTATCGCCAATCCGCCGGAGGACTGCCAGATCGAGGTGATCGCCCCGGCCGACTACTTCCCCGTTTCCCGTTTCACCCGCGATATCAACAAGCTGGAGATGGGATACGTGATGGGCAAGTGCGCAGGCTATCAGGCCGCCCTGCTCAATTGATAAGGATTTTACAGGCATGACCCGACCTGTCGCGACGCTCGCGCCGCCAACACAATAACAATCGGGTCAGTTGAGCAACATGAGTCATAAAAACAGACCGCGGCGAGGCAAGCGCGGCCAGAACCGATGCCAGACATCCTGACCGGCCCGCTCCTCATCCCTATGCCAGGGCATCTCACCCTCATACAAGGTGTTTATTTATGTCGTTTCTTCTCACCCATCCCGCGCTGGCGCAGCTGTTCGAGCGGCTGCTGCCCGATTACCGGATCATGGCGCCCGCGGCCGAATATCGGGGCGGCCGCTTCTCCGACACCGACAACGTCACCTATCACAGCATCCGTCATCTGGCCGATCTGGTGTGGCAGGAGAAGTCCCACTTCTCCCCGAAAGAGGTGGTGCTCCCCATCACCCAGACCCTGTTCCACTTCGACAATCTGGAGCTGCGCGAATCCAAGGTGGAGGCCAAGCCCACCCTGCTGTTCTTGCGCAGCTGCGATATCCACGCCCTGCGCAGGCTGGATCAGGTCTACCTGAAAAACGGCCAGAACAGCGACGTCTACTACGCCCGGCTGCGCAGCAAGCTCAAGCTGGTACTGCTGGAGTGCCGCGAGAGCTTCGAGAACTGCTTCTGCGTCTCCATGGGCAGCAACGAGACCCAGGACTACGCCGCCGCCATTCGTCTGAGCGATGAGGGTGCCCGTATTGAGGTGAAGGATCCCGAGCTGCTCGGCTACTTTACCGAACTGGGTGAATCCAACGACTTCACCCCGGAATTTGTCCAGAGCAACCCGGTCAAGGTACGCACCCCGGACAGCGTCTGTGACGACCCCCAGCGGATCCGCCAGATCCTCACCGCCCATCCGGTCTGGGCCGAGTACGACAGCCGCTGCATCGGTTGCGGCCGCTGTACCACCTCCTGCCCGACCTGCAGCTGCTACAGCGTGCACGACCTCACCTATGCGGAGAACCCCCAGCAGGGCGAGCGCCGTCGCCAGTGGGCCAGCTGCATGGTGGATGGCTTTAGCGACATGGCCGGTGGCCACGGTTTTCGCGCCAAGCATGGCGAGCGCCTGCGTTATCGCGCCCTGCACAAGGTCAACGACTACAAGGCCCGTCAGGGGGAGGAGCACATGTGCGTCGGCTGCGGCCGCTGCGACGATCGCTGCCCTCACTACATCTCCTTTAGCAACATCATCAACAAGATGACCGATGTGGTCGAACAGACCATCGCAGCCGACAACGCGCAGGGGGCGAACTGATATGTGCCAGTGCCAGCAAACCGCAACAGCAGAACCGCAGCAGGTAGCAATCGAGAACCGCCTGCTGCCCAAGGCCTACACCATTCTGGCCATCGAGCGCCACACCGAGCTGGAGTGGAACTTTCGGGTCTCCCGCGACTTTGATGTCCACTACGGCCAGTTTGTGGAGATCTCCCTGCCCACCGTCGGCGAGGCGCCCATCTCGGTCTCCGACTATGGCGATGGATATGTGGACCTGTTGATCCGCAAGGTCGGCAAGGTGACCGATGCGCTGTTTGCCCTCGATGTGGGCGACAAGGTGTGGATGCGCGGCGTCCACGGCAACGGCTATCCGCTGGAGACCTACCGCAACCAGCACCTCATCGTGGTGGCGGGCGGTACCGGCGTCGCGCCGGTCAAGGGGCTGCTGCGCCGCTTCAGCAAACATCCGGAAGAGGTGAAATCCCTCGACATGATCCTCGGCTTCAAGAACGAGCAGGCGGTGCTCTATCGCCACGAGATGCCGCTCTGGGCCGAGCAGCAGAACCTCATCGTCACCCTGGATGAGGGTAAGGAGAGCGAGCAGTTTCGCATCGGCCGGGTCACCGACTACATCGACCAGCTGGATCTCGCTGACAAGGAGGATATCCAGGTGATCGTGGTCGGCCCCCCCATCATGATTCGCTTCGTGGTGCTCGCCTTCCTCGAACGGGGCATCCCCAAGGATCGCATCTGGGTCGACTACGAACGCCGCATGGCCTGCGCCGTGGGCAAGTGTGGCCACTGCCGGATGGGCGACACCTATATCTGCGTGGATGGACCGGTCTTTCGTTTTGACCAGGCCCAGCATCTGATCGACTGAGGGAGAACACCATGAGTCTCGATATCGACATCATCAAGGCCCGCGCCAAGAACGAATACCGCCTCTCAAAGGTGCGCGGCGAAGCGATGATCAGCGTACGCATTCCCGGCGGGATCATGCCCGCCCACCTGCTGGCAGTGGCCCAGCAGATCGCCGAACAGTATGGCAACGGCCTGATCCACCTCACCACCCGCCAGAAGCTGGCGATGCCCGGCATCAAGTATCAGGACATGGACAAGGTCAACGCCGCCCTCGAACCCTTTATCAAGGAGATCGAGGTGGAGACCTGCGGCATCGAGGTAGAGGACACCACAGCCGGTTACCAGACCATCGGCGGGCGCAACATCGTCGCCTGTCAGGGCAACAGCATCTGCCAGAAGGGCAATATCGACTGCACCGGGCTGGCCCAGCGGATGGAGAAGCACCTCTACCCCACCCCCTATCACCTCAAGATGGTGATCGCCGGCTGCCCCAACGACTGCGCCAAGGCCAACATGGCCGACTTCGGCATCCTCGGCATCGCCAAGATCCACTTCAATGCCGAGCGCTGCATCGGCTGCGGCGCCTGCGTCAAGGCATGCAGCCACCACGCGGTGGATTGCCTCGCCATCAAGCATGGCAAGGCGGTCAAAGAGGAGAGCAAGTGCATCGGCTGTGGCGAGTGCGTGCTGGCCTGCCCGACCCTGGCCTGGCAACGGGATCCCAAGCAGCTCTACATGGTCAAGCTGGGGGGACGCACCAGCAAGAAGACCCCTCGTACCGGCAAGCTGTTCCTCAACTGGGTGACCGAAGAGGTGCTGCATGCGGTGATCAAGAACCTGTTCGAGTTCGAGGCCGAGATGCTGGATGGCAAACCCATCTACCTGCACATGGGTCACCTTATCGACCGGGCCGGTTATCACAAGTTCAAGGAGCGGGTGCTGCGCGGCGTCACCCTCAACCCGGAAGCCATGGTCGCTGACCGCATCTTCTGGGCCGAAGATCAGTACGTCGCCAACATGCACGTCAAAGCGGTGCAATAGGAAAAACCTCGTTTGGGGAAGCGTGATCAAGTGGCCGACACCGGTGGGGATCTGTCGTTGGCCCGGGCGTAGATCACCCTTCCCCTTTTTTATTCCCGTCGGGGGATCTTTCCCCCGACCATCCGGGGTGCGTCACGGCGCGCCCTGCTATCTCGCCCGGCGCGGCATTGCGAGCGGGCCTGCATCCGGAGCCTGTTATGGACTTTCTCCCTCTCTTCTGTCAGTTGCAAAACAAGCCGGTCCTGATCGTCGGCGGCGGTGAGGTGGCGGTGCGCAAGGCGCGCCTGCTGCTCGATGCCAAGGCGAAGATCACCATCAATGCCCCGCACCTGGAACCCCAGCTGATGAGCTGGGCCGAACAGGGTCGCCTGACCGTCTGCGCCGCCGACTTTCATCCCGAACTGCTCGATGGCAAGTGGCTGGTGATCGCCGCCACCAATAATCCAGAGGTCAATCATCAGGTCTTTCACGAGGCGAACCTGCGCCAGATCTTCTGCAATGTGGTGGACTCTCCTGCCCACTGCAGCGCCATCATGCCCGCGATCATCGACCGCTCGCCGCTGATGGTGGCTATCTCCAGCGCAGGGGCTGCGCCGGTGCTGAGCCGCCAGCTGCGGGAAAAGATCGAAGCCATGTTGCCGCAACACCTCGGCCAGCTCGCGGCGCTAGCGGGCAAGCTGCGCGAGCGGGTCAAACTCATTCCGGACAAGCTGGCCCGCCGCCGCTTCTGGGAGCGACTCTTTAGCCATGAGCGACTGGCATGCCAACTGGCCCGCGGCCAGCAGCAGGCCGCCGAGCAGAGCGTCGCTGAGCTATTGAATGAGCCGGTGCTGAGCAAGGGAAGCGTCACCCTGGTGGGCGCAGGCCCCGGCGATGCGGGGCTGCTCACCCTGAACGGCTTGCAGCAGCTGCAGCAGGCGGATGTGGTGGTCTATGACCGACTGGTCTCGCAGGAGGTATTGGCGCTTGTTCGCCGGGATGCCGAGCGGATCTTTGTTGGCAAGGAGGCGGGCCGCCACTGTGTGCCCCAGCAGGCGATCAACCAGCTGTTGCTGGAACAAGCGCAGCTGGGCAAACAGGTGGTACGGCTCAAGGGGGGCGATCCCTTTATCTTTGGCCGGGGCGGCGAGGAGCTGGAAACCCTGGCCGAGGCGGGCATCCCCTTCTCAGTGGTACCGGGCATTACGGCAGCCTCAGGCTGCGCCGCCTACAGCGGCATTCCCCTCACCCACCGCGATCACGCCCAGCGGGTGCAGTTCATCACCGGGCATGACAAGGAGGGCAATATCGCCCAGGAGTGGTCGGCGCTGGCGGCCCCCCGCCAGACTCTAGTGTTCTACATGGGGCTGGCCCACGCCGCCCGCATTCAGGATGAGCTGCAAACCCACGGCATGCCCGGTCATACCCCGGTGGCGCTGGTGGAGCAAGGCACCCAGCTCAGTCAGCGGGTGGTGCGCGGCGAGCTGCAACAGTTGGCCGAACTGGCTCGTCAGGTGAAGAGCCCGAGTCTCATCATCATCGGCTCGGTGGTCACTCTGGCCGACAAGCTGGACTGGTATGGGGAAGCCAACGCCATCCACGGCATCTAACCCCGCACGGCGATCAACCAATAGAGACAACAAAGCAGAGAGCGGCCATGCCGCTCTCTGCTTTTTGCATCAATGACCCAGCCGTGGCACGGCGCGTCTGTTACTCGAGCGTGATGGGGCCGGTATTCTGAACATCGCTGTCATTCCAGTCGCTCTCATCGCGAATACGCGGATCCCCCTGCAAGGTGTAGAGGATAGTGCCCTGACGAAACTGCAGCGCGCCATCGGCCCGTTTCGCCTTCACCTTGACTCCGTTGACCCACACCTGCTCCTTGCCATCCACCTGAATATTGGCCACCGTGGCGCCGGTCTCGCGGTTTTTGGCGATCCACTTGCCCTGATAGGGCGAGTCCCCCTTGGCCATCGGCAGTGCGGCGGCCTTGCCCGCCGACCAGGCGTGCACGGTGCAAAAGCCGTGGGCCCGGCGATCATGCTTGATGACGTAATCCAGGGTGGGTTCGCTGGCGGGCAGATCGAAGCTGATCCCGATGACCACCTTGCCGCTTGTGGCCGAATAGGCGGCGGGCGCCTGCGTTTTCAGGGTAGCCTTCTTGCCATTGATAAAGACATTGCCCCCTTGCGACTTGACCCGGATATCGGTGGGACAGGTGGCGCTGAAGTTGGGCAGCGCCGCGAGGGCACTGCCGGCATGGGCGGTCATGGCCAAGATGACAAGGGTCAGCAGAGCAGGTTTTTGATTCATAGTGATACGCCTTCAAGAGAAGAGAACCTCGTCCGTGAGCGGTGTCGTTCCTGATGGCGGCACTCTAGCTTGACCCTCTCGGGCTACCCAGTTAAAAAAAATAAAACCGGTCAGTGGAATTATTAATAAATATAAATATTTAGAATCAATGCGTTGAGAAAAAATCTTACAAACAACACGTATCTGCCAAGCAATAAAAAAGCCGATAACCCGGTTATCGGCTCATTGCCAATGCAAAAGTGGATGCCCGATCAGACCACCACGGCGGTACCACTGATGCTGACCATCAGCATGCTGCCGTTTTGCCCCACCACCTCGTAGTCGATATCGATGCCGACCACCGCATTGGCGCCAAGGGCGGCGGCACGCTCTTTCAGCTCATCGAAGGCGATCTCGCGGGCACGGGCCAGCTCTTTTTCATAGGCGCCAGAGCGGCCGCCGATGATGTCGCGGATCCCGGCGAAGAGATCCTTGAAAATGTTGGCGCCGAGAATGGCTTCGCCAACCACGATGCCGCGGTATTCACGAATGGTTTTGCCTTCCAGCGTGGGGGTCGTCGAGAGGATCATCTTGAACTCCTGTGAGTAGCAGAAGGGCTCAGACTACCCCAACTGCCCGAAAATCCCAACCGGGGGGTGACCTGTACGACGTCGACCTTAAAAATCACGGCAGCCAGATAAAAAAACACCGCGCACGGAGCGCGGTGTTTGTTTCAAAGGGCCATTGCCAACGGCAAGCCGTCACGGATTGTAAGAGACCACCGAGCCACTGAGGCCGGTCATCTGGGAGATCCGCCCCTGCATCCCCTGCAGTTTGGCCTTGGAGACATCCGGCCCGATAAAGACCCGGTTGAGCTGACCCTGAACCGGTGTGCGCGGCGAGGTGTGGGCAGAGTAGCCCGCCGCCCGCAGCTTGCTCACCAGCGCGTTGACGCTGTCGACGTTCTTGAAGGCGCCAAGCTGAAGGATCCAGCTGCCCTGCGCCGGTGCCGCAGCAGGCGCGGGAGTGGTCGGCTGGGTCATCTTGCTTTCAATCAGATCGTCGAGGGACTTGATCTGACCCGCCTGCGGCTTGGTCGGTGTGGGTGCCTTGGCCACTTCAACCGGTTTGGCTGGCGTCGGCTTGGGTGCTGGCTTTGGCGGTTCGACCGGTTTTTTGGCCACCACTTCCGGCTTGGGCTGTGGCTTGGGTTGAGCATTCTGTTGCGGCTGAACCGGTGCCGGTGCGGCAGGGGTTGTCGCCGGCTGCCCGCCGTTGCCCTGACCGGCGAGGGTCATAGGGTCAGCCACCTCTTCCACTTGCCACTGCTGGGCCGCAGAGGCCTGTTGCTGGCTGGCCAGATGATCGGCTGGCAGGCTGCTGGCCGCCGAGACCTGCAGCGCAGGCTTGGCAGGCTCCAGCTCGGGGCGCAGCGGGATCTTGGCAAAGGCCTCCTCCTTTTGTGCCAGCTTGTGACCATCCAGCAAGTCCGGCAGGAAAATAACAACCAGGGCCACCAGGATGACGGTGCCCACCAGACGGTTTTGAAACTTCGAGGCCAAGTTGAATCCTACCTTTACGTAACTCAATATGCGATTTGGCTCCCCGCCCGAGGGCCGGGGAGCCGGGGTGTGGCCTAGACGGCGACACCCGCCAGAATGTCGGCGACAGTGTAAAACGAACCAAACACAATGACCATATCGTCCGGACTCGATGCGGCCAACGCTGCCTGATAAGCGGCGCTGACATCATCAAACTCCCTGGCAGGCCCCTTGCCCTCTCCCAACGCCGCAGCCAGTTGCGCAGAGGTGGCGGCGCGCGGGCCGGTGAGGCTGGCCAGATACCACTCGCCAATCAAGCCATCGAGTTCGGCAAGGGAGCCCGCCATGTCCTTGTCTTTGAGCATGCCGACCACGGCGCGGCGTACACCCGAGCAGGGCATCTTGCGCAATTGCGCGGCCAGATAGGCTGCCGAATGGGGGTTGTGGGCCACATCGACGATCACCAGCGGCGCACTTTGCAGCTGCTGCATCCGGCCAGCCAGTCGGGCATTGGCCAGCCCGTCACGAATGGCGGACTCCGGCAGAGGCAAGCCGAGGGATTCCAGCGCCGCCAGCACGGTCACCGCGTTCATCAGCGGCAGCCCCGGTTTTGGCAGATCCCGCCACTGGTTGAGGCCGTGATAATCCCAACCGCTCTCGTGCTCATCGCCACGAAAATCGATACCGACCTGACGCAGGTTGGCGCCAAGACGCTGTGCTTCGCTGGCAATAGTCGCAGGCGGATTGGGCTCGCCACTGATAGCTGGTTTACCGGCGCGATAGACCCCAGCCTTCTCCACCGCCACAGCTTCGCGGGTATCACCCAGCCAGTCGCAGTGATCGAGGGCAATGGAGGTGATCATCGCCACATCGGACTCAACCACGTTGGTGGCGTCGAGCCGACCGCCCAGCCCCACTTCCAGCAGCAGCACATCGGGGGCGGCGCGGCAGAAGAGCCACAAGCCAGCCAGGGTGGCGAACTCGAAGACGGTAAGGGCAATCTCGCCACGAGCCGCTTCCACCTCGGCAAAGGCGGCGCAGTGATCGCTGTCGGCCAGCTCTTGCCCGTTGACCCGCACCCGCTCGGTAAAGCGCAGCAGATGGGGCGAGGAGTAGACGCCGACCTTATAGCCTGCGGCCATCAGAATGCTGGCCGCCATGGCACAGCTGGAGCCCTTGCCGTTGGTGCCCGCCACCGTGATCACCTTGAACGGCAGCTGGGTAAGCCCCATGCGCCGGGCGACAGCACCGACCCGATCCAGCCCCATGTCGATATTGACCGGATGGATCTGCTCCAAATAAGAAAGCCAGTCGACAAGCGACCGGCTTTGGGATTGTTGCATGTTTGAACTCATCTTCACTCTTCGATGACGTGAGTATTCAGCATTTTGGCGAGCAGGCTGGCCAGACGGTTACGCATTTCACGGCGATCGATGATGATATCGATGGCACCCTTTTCCAGCAGGAACTCGGAGCGCTGGAAGCCTTCCGGCAGTTTCTCGCGCACGGTCTGCTCGATAACGCGCGGGCCGGCAAAGCCGATCAGCGCCTTGGGTTCGCCCACGTTGATGTCACCCAACATCGCCAGACTGGCAGAGACGCCACCCATGGTGGGGTCGGTCAGCACGGAGATATAGGGCAGGCCCGCCTTGGTGAGTCGGTCCAGCGCAGCACTGGTCTTGGCCATCTGCATCAGGGAGAAGAGGGCTTCCTGCATGCGAGCACCACCAGAGGCGGAGAAGCAGACCAAGCCACGGCCTTCCTTGATGCACTCCTCGACGGCGCGCACAAAGCGGGCACCGACCACGGAGGCCATGGAGCCACCCATGAAGGAGAATTCGAACGAACAGGCGACAACCGGTACCCCTTTGAGGGTCCCTTTCATCACCACCAGCGCATCTTTCTCCGCCGTCTCTTTCTGAGCGGCAGACAAACGATCCTTGTAGCGCTTGGAATCCTTGAATTTCAGTACATCCTGCGGCTCCAGCTCGGCACCGATCTCGGTACGACCCTGCTCATCGAGGAAGCTCTCGAGACGGGCGCGGGCGCTGATGCGCATATGATGATCACACTTGGGGCACACTTCGAGGTTGCGCTCCAACTCTGCCCGGTAGAGCACCTGTTCACAAGCACTGCACTTGGTCCACACCCCTTCCGGAATGTTGTGACGACGGGGCGCAGTGATCTTGCTCTTGGGAAGAATCTTCTCAAGCCAGCTCATGGAATTCCTTAATGCTTTTGTGCCTGACAAAACGCATCGAGCCTAGATTGTTCAATGACTTAATAGCTCGATGGCAACAAATGACGGGTCATTAAACCACAATTTTTAGGGCGCAGTTACTAAAAACTGGTCGTACCCGGTGCCGAGTCCGGCAGCCACAGCGGGCCGAGCGGCAACTGCGGCAGAGCAAACTCGGCCGGGTAATCCACGTCGACCAAATAGAGGCCACCGGCCTTGGCGGTCGGCCCGGCCAGATTGCGATCCTTGGCAGCCAGCACCTCGGCAATCCACTCCACCGGTTTGAGCCCCTGCCCCACCAGCAGCAGGGAGCCGGTGATGTTGCGCACCATATGGTGCAGGAAGGCGTTGGCCTTGATGTCGAGCACGATGTAGGGGCCGGAGCGGCTGACACACAGATGGGTCACATTGCGCCACGGGGTGTTGGATTGGCAGGCGACGGCACGGAAGGTGCTGAAGTCGTGCTCCCCCAGCAGGCTCTGGCCCGCCTGGTGCATCAACTCCGCATCGATGGTCTCGTGGTAGTGGCTGACGCCACTGCCGAGGATCGCCGGCCGGTAGTTGTGGTTGTAGATGACATAGCGGTAGCGACGGGCGGTGGCGCTGAAGCGGGCATGGAAGCTCTCGTCCACCTGCTTGACCCAGCGCACGGCGATATCCGGCGGCAGGTTGGAATTGAGCCCCAGGGTCCAGGCCCCTTCGGCGCGGTTCGCCTCGGTATCGAAGTGGATCACCTGACCGGTCGCATGGACACCGGCATCGGTGCGTCCGGCACACTGGATGGAGACAGGGTGGTTGGCAATCCGGCTCAGCGCCGTCTCCAGTTCAGCCTGCACGCTGATCACTTCACGCTGACGCTGCCAGCCAAAATACCGGCTGCCGTCATATTCAATACCTAGGGCAATTCGCATGGATAAACTTGTCTTGTTGTGAAAACGCAGTGAAAGAAACGGGGCGGATTATACGCGCTCAGCCCGAAAAGTCCCACCACGCGCGCAATTGGCCTGGATTGCGAATCTGCGCGGCCATGCTCACGCCATTGCAACTCGCCAAAAGAAGAGGGCAGCCTGCTGGCTGCCCCCGTTTTGCTGATCCCGTGATGGGAGATGCTTTAGCCCAACCGCTTGAGCAACTTCTCGGCTTCGGCGCGCTGGTGATCACTACCCTGCTCCGCTGCCTCTTGCAGCAGCTCGCGGGCGCTATCCTTGTCATCAATCTCGAGGTAGGCACGGGCCAGATCCAGCTTGGCACCCACACCGCCGTCGTCGGCATCCACGTCAAATCCGGTGGATTCCGGCAGCACCTCGGGGAAGCCATCGAGCCCCACATCCAGCGAGAAGCCCTGATACGGCTCCTGCTCCGGCGCGGTGGCATCCGCTTCGGCCAGCAGCTTGTCGATCTCGACGTAGCCGCTCTCCTGTGCCTGCTCACGGGGCTGGAGATCTGCCGGATGAGATTCCACCTCTGCGAACGCGTCTTCGAAATCGGAGAGCGCCAGCTCGTTGGGATCCCACTCCAGCTCCAGCTCGGCTTCCTTCGCTTTGACAGGCTCAAGACCCAGCTCGGCCAGCATGGCATCCGCACTCTCGTCGGCGTCTTCTGCGGCACTGAGATCAATGGCGTTGTCATCTTTGCCAGCAGCAGACTCGTCGAGGGCACTGTCGAAATCGCCGAGATCGAAGCTCGCCAGCTCGTCGTCAGCGGCGCCGACTTCGTCGATGGAGCTCAAATCGGGCTCGAGGTCGGCGGAGAGATCCGCATCCAGCTCGGCAAACAGGGCTGCCTGCAGCTCCTCTTCGCTCATGATCTCGTCAGCGGCCTTGGGCTTGGGATTGAACTCGCTGGCCAGATCCATGGCGGGCTCGTTGGCCAGCGCGATGGGCTCATCCAGCGAGAGATCGAGATCCGGCACCAGATCCGGGTCACGACTGGCTGGCTGGGCCGCCATCCGCTCGGGCTCGAAGCCCTGCAGCTCCATCTCGCCCTCGTCGCTGAACACCAGATCGACATCCGGCTTGGCGGCCGGCTCGTCAGGCTCCATCGGCATAAAGCCATCGGGGGTGTTGAGATCCGGCACCGGGCGCACCGGCTCGTTGTCGGTCACATCGACGCTCAGCAGATCATCAAACTCGCTCTGCTCCTGATCCATCATCATGGCGGTGGATTCGGAGAGGCTCTTCTCCTGCTCTTCCAGTTCGCGGCGGGCCCGGGCACGCAGCCACAGGGTCACCAGCGCCAATACCAGCAGCACCGGCAGCAGAATGATCATGGCGAGGTTGAGCGGTGAGGAGAGCAGATCCATCAACCAGTTTTTCTCAGGCTCAGGCTCGGCTGCCACCGGCGGGACCGGTTGGGCCTTGAGCTCGGCAATCTCTTTTTGCAGCGCCGTCTGATCCTGCAGCTGGGCCTTGAGGGTCTCCACCTCTTCGGTCAGGGATTGCAGACGCAGCTTGAGCCTGTGGTTCATCTCGGTCACCTGGCCGAGCTGGGCATTGGCATCTTCCAGTGCCAGCGCCATCTCGGTAGCCGGTTTGCCCACCGGTTTATCCAGATCGGAAGGCAGAGGCGCCGGGGTGGTGCCTTCTGCAGCGCTAGGAGCAGGTGCTACCGCCTCTTTCGGCGCAGGCTCGCTCACCTTGGCCACTTCTTTGGTTTCAGCCGCCGGTTGCGGTGCCACCACCGGGGCTGGAATGGGGGCGGCTTTCGCCACTGGCAGCGGCGCAGGCGCAGCCTTCACCGGCTCGGTCTTGGCGGCTTCAACCTTCGCGGGTTTGGCGGCAGCCGGCTTGGCGGTATGGACCTGCTTGTCAGCCAGATATTTGGGGCTTAACCCCTTCCAGCTGGCGTTGTCGCTGCGGAACTTGGCGCGGGCCTGAGCATCAGTGATGACGCTCGCCTCGGCCGCAGTCGGCAGCAGAATGCGGGATCCCACCAGAATGTGGTTGATATTGCCATCGGCGAAACTGCGGGGGTTTTTCTCGTAAATCGCCACCATGGTCTGGTAGACGCTGACCCGATTGGAGGGGCGATATTTGCTCGCCAGGCTCCATAGGGTATCGGTCGGACGAACAGGGCCATAGCTACCGGCATTGGCAGTGACCTGACGCACCACCGGCTGGGCGGTTGCTCGCACCGGTTGTGCGACGGGTCTGGCGACCGGCTGCGCCAGCGGCTGGGAATTGACGGCAGGAGGTGCGGGTTCGTCAGGGCCTTTTAGCTCGACAAAAAAAGGCTCCCGCGCCGAGTCTTCAGCCTGGACGGTGCCCAGCAGACCCAATGCGAGTAGCGTTGCCAATGTTATGCGGGAATGTCCCATATTCGTTCCTTCGTATGACGGCCCTATCACATTGAAAAATCTGGATAGTTACCCCAAAACAGTCGGTTCAATATAAATCAGGCTCGCCTGGCAAGCCAGCAGTCCGACACATTTAGCACCCAACTTGACCCTGAGTGTAGGAAAAAACTTAATCAGTTGATATCGCAACAGAATCTTGAAGTGACGGAGTGCGGCATGGGTCACACCCCGGTTTGATCACAGGCCGGATGCGCAGCACTCCCTGCTGCGCATCTGTGGCATCTGACCAGCCTTACAGATAGTCGCGAACCAGCAGCTCGGCAATCTGTACACTGTTGGTTGCCGCGCCCTTACGAACGTTATCGGCCACGATCCACATATTGATACCACTCGGGTGAGAAATATCCTGGCGCACCCGGCCCACCAGCACCTCATCCTTGCCGGTTGCGTCACGCACCGGGGTCGGATAGTCCCCTTCGTCATCAAACAGGGTCACACCCGGCGCATTGCGCAGCAGCTCCTTGACCTGTTCGGCATCGAGCGGCTGGTGCAGTTCGACGTGTACCGCCTCGGCGTGGCCGTAGAAGACCGGCACCCGCACGCAGGTGGGGTTCACGGCAATGCTGGCATCCCCCAGGATCTTCTGGGTTTCCCACACCATCTTCATCTCTTCACGGGTGTAGCCGTTGTCAGTGAAGCTGTCGATCTGCGGGATCAGGTTAAAGGCGATCTGTTGCGGATAGAGGGTCGGTTCCACCGGACGGCCGTTGAGCAGATGAGCGGTCTGACCCGCCAGCTCGCTGACCCCCTCTTTGCCGGAGCCTGACACGGATTGATAGGTGGCCACGTTGATGCGGGCAATGCCCACTTCGTCGTGCAGCGGCTTCAAAGCCACCAGCATCTGGATGGTGGAACAATTGGGGTTGGCGATGATGTTGCGATTGCGAAAATCGGCCAGCGCATCCGGGTTCACTTCCGGGATCACCAGCGGGATATCTTCGTCGTAACGGAAGCAGGAGGTGTTGTCGATGACGATGCAGCCGTGTTCGGCAGCAATCGGCGCCCACTTGGCCGAGACCTCGGCACCGGCGGAGAAGAGTGCGATCTGTACCTGGCTCCAGTCAAACGCCTCCACATCGAGGATCTCGAGGTTTTTGCCGCCAAAGCGCACGGTATCACCGGCACTGCGGCTGGAAGCCAGCGGATAGAGGGTTGCTACCGGAAATTCGCGCTCTTCCAGGATCTCGATCATCGCCTGACCCACGGCGCCGCTGGCACCCAATACCGCTACGTTAAACTGCTGGCTCATTCTGTTCTCCTCTGATAATGCTGCAATGGCGCCGGGTGGCGCCATGGTCGGCTGGCTCCCGCACGGCGAGATGACGCTGCCAGATATGGCTGAGCCGGCGCAGTAGCATCTGAGCCTGCTCAGTAAAAAATGGGATTGGTGTGGCCAGCGCGGCTCACCCCTTCCAGTTATCTTCCAACTCCTAGTCCCCGATTCAGGGGCGTGACAGCGCAAATCCCAACTCGCCCAGCGCCTGGTCGGCAAACGCTCCCTCAACCTGCAGGGAGGATAGTTCACGGCGCTCGGGATAGTGTTTGCGCTGCTCGTCAAAGCTGCCGGGCAGGCCGAGTCGGGCCCGGAAACGGGCATCATCGCGGCGCACGTCATAAACCAGATGCACCAGCTGCTTGATCAGCGCCTGCTCCGGTGCGCGGCCCGGCACCACCGCCTGCACATCGGGGGCTGGCAGGAGCTTACTCAAATCCTGACGAGGCTGGCGTCCCAGCTGCTGGCAGAGCGCCTGGTAGAGCATCCAGGTACCGCGCGCCTTCCCCTCCAGGCTGTAACCGGCGATATGGGGGGTGGCAATCTCGGTATGGGGCACCAGCGCTGCCAGTGGCTCGGGCTCGTTCTCCCACACATCCATCACCAGTCGCAATGGCTCATCGCTCAGCTGACGTGCCAGCAGGGCCCGGTTATCCCACACCTCGCCACGGGATGCGTTGATCAGGATCTGCCCGGCAGGACGCGCGGCAATCTGTTCGGCATCGAGCAGATGGTAGGTGGCATCCTGCCCTTCGCGGGTAATGGGCACATGGAAGCTGACGATATCAGCACCAAGAGCGGTCTGATAATCGACAAAGCCCGCATCGGGGGTATTACGCGCCTTGGGTGGATCGCAGCGCAGTACCCGCATGCCGAGCGCTTGGGCCTTGCCAGCCACGCACTCGCCGGTATTGCCCGCGCCAATCACCGCCAAAGTCATGGCCGAGAGGTCGAGTTCATAGCGCTCCGCCAGCACCAGCAGGGCGGAGAGCACATAGTCCCCCACCGAATACTTGTTGCAACCGGGGGCGCTGAAGAAGGGAATATTGCGGCTTGCCAGCAACGCCTTGTCCACATGGTCTGTGCCTATGGTGGCGGTGCCGACAAACCCGAGTTTGGGGCTGGTCGCCAGCAAATCGCCGTTGACGCGGGTGACCGAACGCACCAGCAGCACATCGGCATCCAGCAGATCGCGGGCCTGCATCTGCCGCCCAGGCAAGGCGATCACCTCGCCAAATTCGGCAAACAGCTCCACGGCATGGGGCATATTCTCATCAACGACTATCTTCATCGGGCTCTCTTTGGTCACAACCGCCACGGGGGCGCCATTCTAGCGCAAAGCCGCCCGAGATTTCAGCCTGTGATGCAATCCGGCGCGAAAGGGGACCACATTGCGCGGCAGCCGCTCCATCCGCCCGCTCAAACAGAGGATGTCGCCACAAATGTGTAAGCAAAGGTAACAAACTGACTGCTCAGCTTGGTGCGGGTATGCCGCGATGGCACAATGCCCCTCTTTTTCGCGATCGCCCATACCCGCCATGCTGCCACACGCTTCGTCGCTCCCAGCGTCAACCGCCTCACTCACCCGCAGTCAGGTGCTTGGCTTCACAGCCCTGTTAATCCTGCCCCTGTTACTGCTCGCCACCCTGCCTTGGCAGCCTTTTCTGACCGGCTCCCTGCAATCAGGCTGGCTATGGTGGTCATACGCCCTTACCCGCATGGTCGATATTCCCGGGATCGGGGTCAGTGGCGCCCTCTTGCTGTTGCTGACCCGCTACAAACTCAAACTGGAGCTGGCTCCCTTTATTGCGCTGGGGTGTGCACTGGCGGCCCTACTTGCCAGCGACTGGGTGCTCAAAAGCCTGATCAAGCACCTGACCGAAGAGCCCAGACCCTATCTGATCTGGCTGGAGAGTCAGTCGCTGATCCCGGCCATCAAGCACTTCTACGCCAGTAGCGTCGATCTACGCAGCGAACAGGTTCACGCCGCCAGCCAGCTGCTGGCCCTGCCCGAGTGGCTCGGCCACCACTGGCAGGCCGAGGTGAACTACGCCTTCCCTTCTGGCCACAGCATCGCCGCCATCAGCCTGGCCCAATTTTTTGGTCTGATCTGGCTGGCCCGCTCTCCCACGGGCGTCTGGCTGCTGCCACTGTGGGCACTAGGAATTGGTCTGTCACGCATGGTGATGGGAATGCACTGGCCGGTGGATGTGCTGGCCAGCGCCCTGCTGGGTACACTCACGGCGCTGATTGCCGCCCGCTGGTGGCTGCACAGATATTGAATCCGGCGCCATCTTGGCGCGGCATCCTGCGTGGGATGGGAGGACAAGCCTGTGCTTTTTTGCCATAATGCCGCCTCATTTTATCCCGACCGAGATCCCATGACCGACGCAGTTCATACCCTCAAGGGCCGTTTCCGTGGTTTTTACCCCGTCGTCATCGATGTTGAAACAGCCGGGTTCAACGCCAAGACCGATGCCCTGCTCGAAATCGCGGCTTACACCCTGAAAATGGATGAGCAGGGCTGGCTCGTTCCCGATCAGGTATTCCACTTTCATGTCGAGCCTTTCGAAGGGGCCAACCTGGAAAAGGCCGCGCTGGAGTTCACCGGCATCGACCCCTACAACCCGTTGCGTGGCGCTGTCTCGGAAAAAGAGGCGCTGACCGAGATCTTCAAGGGGATCCGCAAGGGGATGAAGGAGCAGGATTGCGGCCGCGCCATCATAGTGGCCCACAACGCCACCTTTGATCACGGCTTCGTGATGGCTGCCGCCGAGCGCGCTGGCCTCAAGCGCAATCCGTTCCACCCGTTTGCCACTTTCGACACCGCAGCCCTCTCCGGATTGGCGCTGGGTCAGACCGTGCTGGCCAAAGCGTGCCAGAGCGCCCGCATCCCGTTTGACAATAAAGAGGCGCACTCTGCCCTCTATGACACAGAACGCACCACAGAGCTGTTCTGTCATATCGTCAACCGTTGGAAGAGCATGGGGGGATGGCCGCCAGCGCATCCAGATGATGACACAACCGATGCCCCTGCCGACGATGAGGGGCAAGCATAAACGGATGAAGGCTGCCACTGGCAGCCTTCGCTTTTTGGGGAAGTGATTGATTGCACGGCGCACCGGAAATCGCTATCAACGTCACTATCCACCGCTGCGCACGGGATGCACGGAGACAAACAGGTCACAAACCCTCATGTTGAGCAACCTTGTGCCACATGCTGCTGCGATATAAGGGGTTTGACTGATTTTTTACTCGACATTTGTCACATTTTTCGCAAACTAACTCCCCTTCACATGACAGACAGCAATAACAAACTATAAGGAAATCAAATGAATCCAGTTGTTATCGCAGTCGGGCTGATGCTGGTGCTCAGTCTGCTGCGGATCAATGTGGTGGTCTCGCTGGCGCTGGGGGCCATTGCTGGCGGCCTGGTCGGTGGGCTGTCGTTGACCGATACCCTCACCACCTTCAGCGGTGGCCTGGGCGGTGGCGCCGAGATTGCTCTCTCCTACGCCATGCTGGGCGCCTTTGCGGTTGCCATCTCCCGCTCCGGGATCACCGACCTGCTGGCCCGCAAGGTGATCAACCAGTTGGGCAAGGATGCCAGCTCGACCCGCATCATGTGGGTCAAAACCCTGCTGCTCTCTTCCGTGCTGGCCGTGGCAATCTCCTCCCAAAACCTGATCCCGGTTCACATCGCCTTTATTCCCATCCTGATCCCGCCGCTGCTGCATGTGATGGCGCAGATGCAGATCGACCGTCGTCAGGTGGCCTGTGTCATCACCTTTGGCCTGACAGCCACCTATATGGTGCTGCCGGTCGGCTTTGGTGGCATCTTCCTGAATAACATTCTGGCCAAGAACCTGATCGATAACGGCGTGCCCATCACCACCAGCCAGATCCCGCTGGCGATGGCCATTCCGGTCGCCGGTATGGTACTGGGCCTGCTGATTGCGGTATTCATCAGCTATCGCAAACCGCGCCAGTACGATCTGGCCAAGATCCTGGATGCCGAGCCCGAAGCGATCGAGCTCAACCTCACCCACATCTGGGTGGCCCTGCTGGCCATTGGCGTGGCGCTGGGGCTGCAACTGATGACCAACAGCATCGTACTGGGTGCACTGGCCGGTTTTGTCATCTTCACCTGCGGCGGCGTCATCAAGTTTCGCGAAAGCCAGGATGCCTTCACTCAGGGGGTGCGGATGATGTCGCTGATCGGCTTCATCATGATCTCCGCCGCCGGTTTTGCCGCGGTGATGAAGGCGACCCACGGGGTCGACTCTCTGGTCCAGGTGGTCGCCTCCGGCATCGGTCAGCACAAGGGGATCGCCGCCTTCCTGATGCTGCTGGTGGGTCTGCTGATCACCATGGGGATCGGCTCCTCCTTCTCCACCGTGCCCATCATCGCCACCATCTATGTGCCGCTCTGTCTGCAGCTTGGCTTCTCACCGATGGCGATCATCGCCCTGGTCGGTACCGCTGGCGCGCTAGGGGATGCGGGTTCACCGGCCTCCGACTCGACGCTGGGCCCCACCTCCGGCCTCAACGCCGACGGCCAGCACGACCATATCTGGGACAGCGTGGTGCCCACCTTTATTCACTACAACATCCCGCTGGTGATCTTCGGCTGGATTGCCGCCATGGTGCTCTGATAGCCCCTCGGGCTGCGAACTCTGCACGTCACAATGCACAACAAGAAGGCGACCTGATGGTCGCCTTCTTTATTGATGCCAACCAATTACCCCGCTCGATATGAATAATGGCTGCCAGCCAGACAAAGCCTCTGAGCGGCCACCTAGTCGCCAGCCCTTGCGACCGCCGGAGTCAGCGGGCGCAATGCTGTCACTCCCCATCCAACTATCCGCCCAAGTGCACACGTCCCAACGCTTGCCAATACAAAGAAACGGCTGCCAGCCCAGATCTATGGCAGAACGGCGGATGATACCCGACCACGTCACAACCGCCTGTCGAGTAGAAAAAGTATTCTCTCTTTCCCCGACATCCAGTTATCAAATAGTGGCCTTCATTCGCTCACCCATGTAACGGCTTATGCCGATCTGGTGTTTAGTAAGAACACAGGGTAAACCGCAGGCAGAAAAAAGGCCGCTCAATGAGCGGCCTTCTGGCATTACCAATCAGGGATTAGCTATCGCGGCGCTTGCCACCGAACTTGCGATCTTTGTTGAAGCCACCTTCACGGCGCTCCCCGCTCTTGTTGAACGGACGGTCACCCTGGGGACGGCGATCCTTGTTGAAAGGACGGTCACCACGGAACGGACGATCACCACGGGGCGGACGGCTGCTGGTGTTGCCACCGGCCGGCACTTCGGTGTAGCGGGTGATTTGCAGCGGACGCTGGCAAACACGGGCTTTCTTGATCACTTCCAGTACATCGGCGGTCATGCCTTTCGGCAGATCGACGGTAGAGAAGTCATCAGCGATGTCGATGTTGCCGATGAAGCGGCTCTCGATGTTCGCTTCGTTGGCGATGGCGCCCACGATCTGGCCCGGCTTGACGCCGTGATGGGCACCCACGTCTACGCGGTAGCGCTCCATCTCCACATCCGGGTTGTCTTTCAGCGGACGCGGCTCCAGGGACGGCATGCGACGGGCAGGACGATCGCCACGGTCACCGAAGTCACGACCGCCACGGTCGTTGAAGTCACGGCGCTCGAAGCCACCACGATCGTTGCCAGTATTCAGCAGCGGATCCGGAATGGAGTCATCCAGCAGCAGCGGTTGGTCACCCTGTACCAGCTTGGCCAGTGCGGCAGCCAGCTCCAGCGGATCGGCAGAATCTTCTTCGATCAGCTCGTTTACCAAGTTGTGGTAGATCTCGAGCTCTTCGCCCATCATGGTTTCGCGGATGCGCTCTTTGAACTTGGCCAGACGATGCTGGTTGATGTCCTCGGTGCTCGGCATCTTCATCGGCTCGATGGCCTGACGGGTTGCGTGCTCGATGGCGCGCAGCATGCGGCGCTCGCGCGGAGCCACGAACAGGATGGCCTCGCCCTTGCGACCGGCACGACCGGTACGGCCGATACGGTGAACGTAGGATTCGGTGTCGTACGGAATGTCGTAGTTCACTACGTGGGTGATACGCTCAACGTCCAGACCACGGGCAACCACGTCGGTGGCGATCAGGATGTCCAGCTGGCCCTGACGCAGCTTGTCAACGGTACGCTCACGCAGTTTCTGCGGGATGTCGCCGTGCAGCGCTTCACAGGCGTGACCACGGGCGGCCAGCTTGCCAGCCAGCTCTTCGGCAGCGTTCTTGGTTCGTACGAATACCAGCAGGGCTTCGTAGGATTCCACTTCCAGCAGACGGGTCATGGCGTCCAGCTTGTGCAGACCGGTCACCTGCCAGTAACGCTGGCGAATAGTGGTAGCGGTAGCAGTCTTGGAGGCGATCTTGATCTCTTTGGGCTGCTTCAGGTGCTTCTGGGCCACGCGACGGATTTGCTCCGGCATGGTGGCAGAGAACAGGGCAACCTGACGAGTGCTCGGGCACTGCTCCATGATCCAGTCCACGTCGTCGATGAAGCCCATACGCAGCATTTCATCAGCTTCGTCCAGTACCAGGGCTTTCAGGCCGGAGAGGTCCAGGTTCTTGCGACGGATCAGGTCCATCACGCGGCCCGGAGTACCGACGACAACCTGGGCACCGCGACGCAGGGCGCGGGTCTGGGTTTCGTAGGAGGCACCACCGTAGATCGGCAGTACGTGGAAATCAGGCATGTGGTGGGCGTAGCGTTGGCACGCTTCAGCCACTTGCAGCGCCAGTTCGCGGGTAGGCGCCAGCACCAGGATCTGGGTGTTGCGGTTACCAGCTTCCAGACGAGACAACAGAGGCAAGGCAAAAGCAGCGGTCTTCCCTGTACCGGTTTGCGCCTGCCCCAGCAGATCGTGTCCCGCCATCAGGTGGGGAATTGCTGCGGCCTGGATCGGTGACGGGCGCTCATAGCCCACGTCCTGCAGCGCTTTCAATACAGGCGCGGCCAGTCCAAGCTCACTAAAAAGGGGCAGTTGTTCGGTATCAGACATAGATTCTTCCAGATTAAGGCAGGCGGCTAACACCGCGGAATAGCAAAAAGGCGGCGATTATAGCGCCACTTTGTTCTGCTGTCTTGAAAAATGTGATAAGCCTCTCAAGACGTTGGCAATTATAGAGGGATCTGACGAGTATGGCTTGCTTATTTTGCACTCATAGTGCGTTATTGCAGATCACTCCTCGCTGGAGTCCTTGCCCCGCTTGTGTTTGAGCACCGCCATGGTCAGTCGGCTGGTGCACAATAAACGCTCACGTTCGTCCCGAATTTCAATCTGCCACACCTGGGTTGTTGCTCCCAGATGGAGCGGTGCGCAACGCCCGGTCACCACCCCTTCCCGTTTGGCCCGCAGATGGTTGGCATTCACCTCCAACCCCACACAGTAGCTATCTGGCCCGACCGCCATATTGGCCGCAAGCGACCCAAGCGTCTCCGCCAGCACAACAGAGGCACCACCGTGCAGCATGCCAAGGGGCTGGTGGGTGCGGTGATCCACCGGCATGGTCGCTTCCAACCAGTCGGGGCCAAAAGCGGTGTAGACGATATCGAGATGGGCCATCAGGGTGTTGCGAGAGGTGGCGTTGAGCCCCTCCAGACTCATGGGTTTACGCCATATAGGCGCAATATCGTGACTCATTGCGAGCAGACTCCTTATGTAAGCGATGAATGCGTACCGATATGGGTGAAACGCCCTCCATCTGCAACATGGTTCGGTTATATGAGTTGTTGGTTACCGGGTGACGTGGTAACAACGCAGCCCCGACCCGGAGCTGCGTGTTACACAATCATGCCCTTAAGCGGGATGTCACCAGGGGTAGGTAACGCCGGGCCACTCAGCCCAGGGCACTTCTCGCCCCGGCAGACGGGGTTCTGGCCACTGCCACACGTTGGCGAGCCAGTCACGCAGCTGAATCTCCAGCTCCTCATCCGTGATGGGCGCCTCGACCACCTTCCAGAAGAAGAGCTCCACCGCTACCTCTGGCAACACCGAGGGGTAGAGATAAACCCCACCCCAAAATTGCGGCTCCCGATCCGGGCTCCAGAGACCATAGGCAAAGGAGCGCTTGGCCAGAAACTCCGACTGCTGCCACTCCAGATCTCCTTCGTGCTGGCTCAGGCTGAAGTTAGCGGAGGGCCAGATATCGTTCGGGCGAAACAGCTGATGGAGCTGCTCGCGCTCGCGCAACATGGCGACAAACTCCACCACCGCCTGAGCGGGAGTAGCGGGTAACAGCAAGAAACGTGGATGCCGATAGGCCTTCGGCACCCGAAACCGCTTGGGAAACGTCAGCATCAGAGCAGCTCCAGCAGGGCTTGCAATGGATGTTTGAGCTTTTCCCCCTCCATCCGCTTGACCTGACTGCGACACGAATAGCCGGTCGCCAAACAGCGCGCTTTGGGCAGGCGGGCGAGCGGGTCGGCCCAGCTCAACCCATAAATCCCCTTGGAGTTCTCCACCTGTTTGACATCGTGACCATAGGTGCCCGCCATACCGCAACACCCCACAGAGACCGGCTGCAAGCTGGCCCCGAAGCGACCAAACAGGGTGCTCCAGTCGCCGTGAGTGGAGGGCTTGGCGGTCTTCTCGGTGCAGTGGGCAAAGAGATACCAGGGTTCGCCCCCCTCCTCGCTCTTTGCCTTGTTGGCGCTAGCAGGCAGTTGATCTGCCGGCAGCGAGAGCAGCCACTCCTGTGGCAGCAACACCTGAAAATCACCGCGAGCCGACCCCAGCGCCTTGGCGTACTCGTCGCGATAACAGAGCACCATGGCCGGATCCACCCCCACCATGGGAATGCCAAGCGCCGCCACCTTGTTGAGGAACTGGGCGCTGTTGGCAGCAGTGCGGGCAAAGGCGCGCAGGAACCCCTTGATATGCTGGGGTTTACCGTTGGGTTTAAAGGGCAGCAGGTAGGGCTGGAACCCGAGCTTGCTGGCGAGTTTCACCAGATCGCGCACCACGGGGGCATCGTAATAGCTGGTGAAGGGATCCTGCACGATCAGCACCACCTGCTTGCGCTGCTCGGCGCTCATCCGCTCCAGACCCGGCAGATCAAAATAGCGGGCGCGGTTGTCGTGCAGACTCTCGGCCAGGGTCGGCACCGAGAGCAGCGGCACATCGACCATGCCGATGCTCTTCTCGGTCGCCTTCTGGGCCCACTCTTTTTCGAGGAAGAAGTTGACCAGCTTCGGCGCCTTGGCAAGCAGCGGCGCATAGCTCTCCACCGTGCCGACGAAGTAATCCTTGGGGGCGCGCAGGTAGCGGCCGTGGTAGAGCTGCATAAAGCGGGCGCGAAAATCGGGCACATCCACCTTGATCGGGCACTGGCTGGTGCACGCCTTGCAGGCCAGACAGCCCGACATCGCCTCCATCACCTCATGGGAGAAATCATACTCGCCGCGCTGTTTAGCCCAGCTGTTGCGCACCTTGTCCACCAGCTGTTTGAAGCGCACACCACCGGATTGCAGTGCCACCTCTTCCGCCAACGGATCGAAGCCCTGCTCCGCCAGCTGACGCAACCATTCACGCATCAGGCCCGCCCGCCCCTTGGGGGAGTGGCGGCGATCGCGGGTGATCTTGACCGAGGGGCACATGGGGGAGTCGGTCTCGAAGGTGAAGCACAGACCATTGCCGTTGCAATCCATGGCGCGGGTGTAGCTGGTGCGCACCGCGAGCGGGATCTGGCGGTCATACTTGCCGCGCTTGGGCCCATCCACCGACACCAGCTCGGCGCCACTGCCATAGGGGATACAGATCTTGCCCGGGTTGATACGGTTGGCCGGGTCGAACGCTCCCTTGACCCGCTGCAGCTCTTCCCACAGCTCGCCAAAGAAGGCGGGGCTGTATTCGGAGCGAAAGCCCTTGCCGTGCTCGCCCCACATCAGGCCGCCATATTTGGCGGTGAGCGCCACCACCTGATCGGAGATGCGGCGCAGCAGCTCCTCCTGCTCGGGATCGCACAAATCCAGCGCCGGACGCACATGCAGCACACCGGCATCAACGTGGCCAAACATGCCGTAGTCGAGGCCGTGGGCATCCAGCAGGGCACGAAACTCCATGATGAAATCGGCCAGAGATTCGGGCGGCACCGCGGTATCTTCGGTGAAGGCCACCGGCTTCTTGCGTCCTTCAGCGTTGCCCAGCAGCCCCACCGACTTCTTGCGCATGGTGTAGATGGTCTCGATGCTCGGCAAGTGGTCACACACCTGATAGCCGATGATCCCCGCCTCGCCCTTGGCCAGCAGCGCATCGATACGGCGACAGAGCTCCGCCACCTTGGCCTTGTGTTCTGCTTCATCGGTATCGGCAAACTCGACGATATTGAGCCCCTGCAGATCCTTGCCGGGCACATCCTGAATAAGTTCTTTCACCGAATGCCAGATGATGTCGGCGCGGGCCAGCCCGAGCACCCGGGAGTCTACCGTTTCCACCGACAGCGCCTGGGCCTGCACCATAAAGGGGGCATTGCGCAGGGCGGAGGGGAAACTGTCGTACTTGACGTTGACGAGCGTCCGGTAGCGCGGGATGGGGGTGATATTTAGTTTGGCTTCGGTGATAAAGCCGAGAGACCCTTCAGATCCGCACAGCACCCGGCTGACATCCAGCGTGTCGGTATCGGGTTGATAGAGGTGCTTGAGATCGTAGCCGGTCAGAAAGCGGTTGAGCTTGGGGAAGGTCGCCTCGATGTCGGCTCGGCGCTCCTTGCCGATACGATAGAGGGTGCGATAGATCTCCCCTTCCCGATTCTCCAGCGCCAGCTTGTCGGCCAGTCGCTCGCCGGTCAGCGGTTCGGTCACCATCAGGTCGCCATTCTCCAGCACGGCTTTGAGCCCCAGTACGTGATCCGAGGTTTTGCCGTATACCAGCGAGCCCTGCCCCGAGGCATCGGTGTTGATCATGCCACCCAGAGTAGCGCGGTTGGAGGTGGAGAGATCCGGCGAGAAGAAGTAGCCGTGAGGCTTCAAATAGGCATTGAGCTGGTCTTTCACCACCCCGGCCTGGGCGCGTACCCACCCCTCTTCCAGATTAATTTCCATGATCTGGTTCATATAACGGGAGAGATCGACGATAATGCCGCCGCCCAATGACTGACCATTGGTGCCGGTACCGCCACCGCGAGGGAAAAAACTCAAGGAGGCGAACGCCGGCTCTGCGGCCAGCTTGAGCATTGATGCTATGTCGTCCGCACTGCGCGGATAGAGAACCGCCTGAGGTACTACCTGATAGACGCTGTTATCCGTCGCCATCGCCAACCGGCTTGCATAAGACTTTTCGATATCACCACGAAATGCGCTGCGCTCTAGCAACTCAAGAAACTGCAGGGTTGCGGGTGACAAACTGTCCTGGTAATCGAGTCTCGGGATCATGAATCCTTGTTCCCATCCTTTGCTTGATGCCGGCACGCCGGCGACAACGACTGGCCAGCCGCCTGTCAATGGCAGTCAGGCCAGTCCGCTCACATGTGAGCGGGCAGTATATCAGCTAGAAAACCGCTTGCGCTTGGCAATATTCACCATTTGAAAGGAGGACTTTTATGGCTCACCACAGCCATGTTATCAGTACGCTGGTCACCACCGAAAAACAGGCGCTTACCCTGTCGCTGTTCGGTTGTATCACCTTTGCCATCTTCGGTATCGGCTACGGCCTCTTCGTCGGTTCCAACGCCATCATGCTCGATGGTATCTTCACCCTGTTCAGCATGGGCATGACAGGCCTCGGTCTTGTTACCGCCTATCTCGTTACCCGTCCTTCCGATGCGCGCTTCCAGTATGGCTACGCCCACTTCGAGCCCATCACCAACGTTATCAACGGCTCCATTATTCTGCTGCTCTGCCTTGGCGCTCTCTATAGCGGCATCACCACCCTGCTGGATGGCGGACGAGAGATCGATCTCGGCCACGCCCTTATATATGCCGCCGTCTCCACCTTCTTCTGCGCCATCATCTATCGCATCGAAGCCCAGGTTGCCGAACAGGTAGACTCCGAGCTGGTGCGGGTCGACTCCAAGGAGTGGCTGGTGGATACCCTGCTCAGCGCCACCCTGCTTATCGGTTTCGTGGTCGCCATTGGCCTTGATGCCATCGGCTACGGCCAATACAACCGCTACATAGACCCGGTGCTGGTCTCGCTGCTGGCCCTCTGTGCCACCCTCATTCCCATCAAGGTGCTCGGCCGCAACCTGCGGGAAGTGTTGAAGATCGCCCCCAAGGGGGATGTGCCACGGCAAGTCGAGCAGGAGATCGAGGCGCTGCGCCAGCGCCACGGCATCGAGTGCTACAGCCATCTGGCCAAAAGCGGTCGTCGCTTCGATCTGGAATTGAACATTCTGGTGGCGCCGGGTCAGGAGTGGCCCGTCGAACGTCAGGATGCCCTGCGTCAGGAGCTCTGGTCTCGCCTCGGCGACACCCTGGGGGATGCCTGGCTCTCGGTCTGTTTCACCCGCGAAAAGCGCTGGTTGTAACGACCGCACGGGGGAGCGCGGCACCGCCGCCTCCCCTGTCACATCACAACCCCATCACGCCCCGCTGACACTGCGCTTGCCAAATTGGCGCCAGCCGTTATCATCAGGGCTCATTTTTCACCCGAGGTTTTATTGCCCATCATGGACAATCCCCGAAGTTGCCCTTCGTCTCTCTCTGTCAAAGCCTATCTTTTTCTGCTTAATCAGCGCCTCTGAATAACACCTTTGCCTTGCTGTTACTGCGGCCATCGTGCGCCGTGATCACTCTCTGCTCTGTCTGTTTTTATTGAGGTCATACAATGGAATTGCTGCTGGATCCCCACATCTGGATTGGTCTGTTTACCCTGATCATTCTGGAAATCGTGCTGGGGATCGACAACCTGGTCTTTATCGCCATTCTGGTGAAAAAACTGCCCCCCGCCCAACGGGACAAGGCGCGCATCATCGGCCTGTCGCTGGCCCTGCTGATGCGACTTGGGCTCTTGAGCGTCATGTCATGGCTGGTCACCCTGACCACCCCGATTTTGCACCTGTGGGATCACCCCTTCTCCGGTCGGGACCTGATCCTGATGGGGGGCGGCCTGTTCCTGCTGTTCAAGGCCACCTCCGAGCTGCATGAGCGGCTGGAAGCCAAACCCCAGGATGACGGCCCGGTCGGCGCCTACGCCAGCTTCGGCGTGGTGATCGCCCAAATTTTGGTGCTTGATGCGGTCTTCTCGCTCGACTCCATCATCACTGCCGTCGGCATGGTGGAACACCTTGGCGTGATGATGGCCGCCGTGACCATCGCCATGGTGGTGATGGTGCTCGCCTCCAAGCCGCTGACCCGCTTCGTCAACGCCCACCCCACCGTGGTGGTGCTCTGTCTGAGCTTCCTGCTGATGATCGGCTTCAGCCTGGTGGCGGAAGGCTTCGGTTTCCACATTCCGAAGGGCTACCTCTACGCGGCCATCGGCTTCTCGGTGCTGATCGAGTTTTTCAACCAGCTGGCCCAGCGCAGCGCCATGCGTCACGAATCCAAACAGCCGCTGCGCGAGCGCACCACAGCCGCCATCTTCAAATTGATGGGCAGCAAGGCCTATCAGGATCAGCCGGATGACGATCTGGATGCCCCTGCCGTAGCGCCGGTGAGCTTTGGGGAGGAGGAGCGCTATATGGTGACCGGCGTACTGTCGCTGGCCGAGCGCTCCATTCGCACCATCATGACCCCGCGCTCGGAGATGGCCTGGATCGATATCAACGACTCCAGCGACGAGATCCGCACCCTGCTGCAGCGCGAGCCCCACAGCCTGTTCCCCATTTGTGACGGGGATCTGGACGAGGTGATCGGAGTGGTCAAGGCGCGCGATCTGCTGTTTGCCTTGAATGAAGGGCAATCCTTGAGCGAACTGGCCAAGCAGAACGATCCCATTATCGTGCCGCAGACCATCAACGTGATCCGCCTGCTGGCGGAGCTGCGCAAAGCCAAGGGAAGCCTTATTCTGGTCTCCGACGAGTTTGGCGTGATCCAGGGGCTGGTCACCACCCACGATCTGCTGGAGGCCATCGTCGGCGAGCTGCCGGACGAGGACGAAACCCCGGATATCGTGCGCGATGGCGAAGGGTGGCTGATCAACGGCAGCACCAACATCCACCATGTGGAGCAGGTGCTGGAGCACGAGGGGCTGGTGAGCGAGAGCGATGAATACGTGACCCTGGCGGGCATGCTGCTCTCCCACTTCGGCACCCTGCCCACCCCGGGTCAGCAGTTGCAACTGCAGCAGCTCAACTTCGAGGTGATCGAGGTGAGCGAGCGGCGCATCGAGCGGGTGAAAGTGATGCCCGCCACGGCTTGAGCCTGCCACCAGCAGAATACAGAAGAGGGCCAGACGGCCCTCTTTTTTATGCTTCAACTTTATGCCTCAACGCCTTCTTTCCCAGCGGGTTGCACTGATTGCTGCATCAAGCACAATTCTCTTGTGCAATTACCCATCTTTTTCACAACAAGATGGCGGCATAAAGTGGCCTCACTTCCACCATGAGGAACTCAAGATGAGCCACGATCACCTGTTCTGCCCGCTGCGCCTCGGCCAGCTGCACCTTGCCAACCGCATCGTCATGCCCCCCATGACCCGCTCCCGTGCCAGTCAGCCCGGTGATGTGGCCAACGCCATGATGGCGAGCTACTACGCCCAGCGTGCCGAGGCGGGCCTGATCATCAGCGAAGGCACCCAAATCGACCCCATGGGCAAGGGCTATGCCTGGACACCAGGCATCTACAGCGCAGAGCAGATCGCTGGCTGGAAGCTTGTGACCGATGCCGTGCATGCCAAGGGGGGCACTATCTTCGCCCAGCTCTGGCACGTGGGCCGGGTCACCCATCCGGATAACATCGGCGGCGCCCAGCCCATCTCCGCTTCAGCCCTGCCCGCTGTGGGCGTCAAGGTGTTCGTCGATAACGGCAGCGATGCGCCGGGCTTTGTCGAGACCGTCACTCCGCGCGCCATGACCCAGGCCGATATCGATGCGGTGGTGGGCCAGTTCCGTCAGGCGGCCCGCAACGCCATCAGCGCCGGTTTTGACGGCATCGAGCTGCACGCCGCCAACGGTTATCTGATCAACCAGTTCCTCGACTCCGAATCCAACGCCCGCACCGACAGTTACGGCGGATCGCTGGAAAACCGGTTGCGCTTCCTCAAAGAGGTGACCGAGGCGGTCTGCAGCGAAATCGGCGCCGACCGGGTCGGGGTGCGTCTTGCGCCGCTCACCACACTCAACGGCACCGTGGATGCCAATCCGCAGGAGACCTATCTGGCAGCCGCCCGTTTGCTGGGCCAGCTCAACGTGGTCTACCTGCACATTGCCGAAGCGGACTGGGATGATGCCCCCCTGATGCCGGAGAACTTCAAGCAGGGTCTGCGCGATGCCTTCCCCAACACCCTGATCTACGCCGGTAAATATGATGGTGATCGCGCACGCGCCGCCCTCGACGCGGGCTGGGCCGACATGATTGGTTTTGGTCGCCCCTTCGTCGCCAACCCGGATCTGCCGAACCGGCTGCGCCACGGCTATCCGCTGGCCCCCCACGATCCGGCCACCCTGTTTGGCGGCGGCGAGAAAGGGCTGACCGACTACCCCGTCTATCAGGCCGATGACGCAGCGACCAGCAGCTGATTGCCAATGGCCAACCGGCCACGTAAAGCAGGCCCCACTGGTTGGGGCCTGCTGTATTGTTGCCCATTCGCAGCAGTGGCAGTTTCTCTGTATTGCTGTTGCAATGACCTCGTTGTTCTCTACCCTCGCTTTCACAAGGAGTCATCATGAATCACACCCAAGCCTGGTGCTGGCATGCCCCCGGTGAACCGGATCAACTCACCCTCGCCGACCTCCCGCTCTCTCCCCTTGGCCCGGATGAGGTACTGGTGGCCAACCGGGTCATCGCCTTCAATCCGGTGGACTGGAAGCTGATCGAATATGGCCACTCCAACTGGCAGGACGGTCAGGTGCCCGGCGTCGATGGCATGGGCACTATCGTGGCCCTCGGTGCCAACGTCCGCCATCTGCGCCTCGGTGCCCGGGTCACCTATCACACCGACCTGCGCCACCACGGCAGCTTTGCCCGCCACACCCGGGTACCGGCCCGCGCCCTGCTGCCGGTGCCCGATGCCCTGAGTGACGAGGCAGCAGCCGCCCTGCCCTGTCCCGGCCTCACCGCGTGGCAGGCGCTGGCCAAGCTGCCGCGCCTGCACGGGGAAGCACTGCTCATCACAGGTGCTGGCAGCAGCGTCGGCCGTTTTGCGGTGCAGCTCGCCCTCCAGCAGGGGGCGCGGGTCTTTGCCAGCGCCAGCTCACGCCACCATCACTGGCTCAAGCAGATAGGTGTGCAGGGGGTGGCCGATTATCGGGATCCCGACTGGCTGGCCACCTTGCAGGCGGCCAACGGCAACGAGCCGTTTGAGGGGATCATCGATCTGGTCTCCAGCCAGCAGGCAGAGAGCCTGCTGCCCGCGCTGGGCTACTACGGTCACATGGTGACTGTGCTCGGGCGCATCCCGCACAATCCGTTGCCCGCCTTTAGCCATTGCCACTCATTGCACGAGATTGCGCTGGGCGCCCAGCACGCCTTTGGCAGCGACAAGCAGTGGAGCCGACTGGTGGCCGCCGGTGTCACAATGATGGATCAAATGGCGAGCGGCGAGCTGACCCTGCCGCCGCTGGTGGTCGGCGACTTTGAGGCGCTGCCCACCCTGCTCGAGCGCTTCAAGCGCGAAGGACAGGGCGAGAAGTTTCTGGTGCGAGTGGCATAACGCTGACCTTCCCTGATAACCACACCGACCATTGAAACGAAAGAGGCCCGCCAGTGATGGCGGGCCTCTCTTTATATAGTGCATGTCATCTCGACTTCATTGGCGCCTGACTCAGTGCAAGACCACCCCGTGGGTCTCGGCATAACTGCGGATCTCCCGGGTCAGCCGCGCCTTGTCGGCCAGAGAGAGCCAGCTCGCCTCCACCGCATTGAGCGACAAGCGGCAGAGCTGGCTCATGGTCGCGCCGAGGCCATCGGCCAGCGCCACAAAGTTGGCATTCATATAGCCGCCAAAGTAGGCAGGGTCGTCCGAGTTTATGGTGACGCAAAGCCCCTGCTCCAGCAGCCGCAACACATTGTGCTGGGCCATATTGCCGAACACCTTGAGCCGGGTGTTGGAGAGGGGGCATACGGTGAGCGGCAGCCGGGTATCCGCCAGATAGCGCAGCAGCTCGGGATCGTCTGCCGAACGCACTCCGTGATCGATGCGGCATACCTGCAGCTCGTTGATCGCCTGCCAGATGTAGTCGGCAGGCCCCTCTTCACCGGCGTGAGCCACTACCGGCAGCCCCAGCTCGCGGCATTTGGCAAAAATCCGGGCAAACTTGGTCGGCGGATTGCCCTTCTCCCCCGAGTCGAGGCCGATGCCATGAATGCGCGACAGGAAGGGCATAGCCTCTTCCAACGTAACGAACGCTTCATCCTCGCTCAGGTGGCGCAAAAAGCTCATGATCAGCCGCCAGCTGATGCCAAACTCCTGCTCCCCGCGCTGCAGCGCCCGCTCGATGCCGCCGAGCACGGTAGCAAAGGAGATACCGCGGGCAGTGTGGGTCTGCGGGTCGAAGAAGATCTCCACATGCACCACCTTGTCGGCGGCGCAACGCTCAAGATAGGCCCAGGTGAGGTCGAAGAAGTCCTGCTCGGTCACCAGCACGCTGGCGCCGCGATAGTAGAGGTCGAGAAAGGATTGCAGGCAGTCAAAGTCATAGGCGGCGCGCACGCTGGCCACATCGGACCAGGGCAGCGGGATGTTATTGCGGCGGCCCAGCTCAAACATCAGCTCGGGTTCGAGGCTGCCCTCGATATGCAGGTGCAGCTCCAGTTTCGGCAGTCCGGCGATAAATTGCGCGGCGGTGAGGTGTTCGGGTGTGACTGGCTTGGAAATCGGGGTGTCCATAGCGACGGCTCCATCAGCAAAATGATCCGGCGTCAGCCCCTCCACCAGACTGACCCGACGGCAGCTTTATTGTGCACCGAAGTGGCGAGACAGGGGAGACTTGTCATCAAACAGACTTATAATGGCGTCACAAAAATCATAAATGATTGAACATCTTAACGATTGGCGGCTCGCCTGCGCCCTGACAAGGAGTTTTCATGAAGAAGAACGTCATCTGCGATATCGACGGTGTCATCCTGCACAACAACGATCTCATCCCCGGTGCTGACCGTTTCGTCCATCGCCTGCTGGAGCAGGGCAGCAAGCTCTTGTTCCTCACCAACTACCCGGCACAGACCCAGAAAGATCTGCAAAACCGCTTCCGCTCCGCAGGTATCGAAGTGCCGGAGGAGTGCTTCTATACCTCCGCCATGGGCACCGCCGACTTCCTCAAGCGTCAGGATGGCAAGAAGGCCTATGTGATCGGTGAAGGGGCGCTGACCCACGAGCTCTACAAGGCCGATTTCACCATCACCGATATCGACCCCGACTTCGTGGTGGTGGGGGAGACCCGCAACTACAACTGGACCATGATGCAACAGGGGGCCAAGTTCGTCGATCAGGGAGCCCGCTTTATCGCCACCAACCCCGATACCCACGGCCCCATGATGCACCCGGCCTGCGGCGCCCTGTGCGCCCCCATCGAGCGGATGACCGGCAAGAAGCCGTTTTATGTCGGCAAGCCGAGCGCCTGGATCATCCGTGCGGCGCTCAACCGGATGGAGGCCCACTCCGACGACACCATCATCATCGGCGACAACCTGCGCACCGACATTCTGGCGGGCTTTCAGGCCGGTCTCGAGACGGTGCTGGTGCTCTCCGGGGTGAGCAAGGTCGCCGATATCGACCGTATGCCGTTTCGCCCGAACCATATTTTCGACTCCGTGGTCGACATCGATATCGTCTAATCACCACCCAAGCGTTCAACAGGGCAGGTCTCTCCTGCCCTTGCAGGATCTGTTATGGAACCCATTCTGATCGCCGTGGCTTTTGGTTGCGGCATGGTAGTCAATCTGATTGGCCTGCCTCCCCTGCTCGGCTTTCTGGCCGCCGGTTTTATCCTCAACGGCATGGGATATGAAAATACTCCCGCCCTGAGCGAGGTAGCCGATCTAGGCGTCACCCTGCTGCTGTTCACCATCGGCCTCAAGCTCAATATCAAGACCCTGATGCGGCGCGATGTGTGGGGCACCACCAGCCTGCACCTGCTGCTCTCCACCCTGCTCTTTACCGTGGTACTGCTGGTCTGCAAGGGACTGGGGCTCCACCTCGCCCTCTCGCTGGACTGGAAGCTGGCGCTGCTGCTGGGCTTTGCCCTCTCCTTCTCCAGCACTGTCTTTGCGGTCAAGGTGCTGGAAGATCGCAGCGACATGAACGCCCTCTACGCCCGCATCGCCATCGGGGTGCTGGTAATGCAGGATGTGTTCGCCGTGGCCTTTTTGGCGTTTTCCAGCGGCAAGTGGCCCAGCATCTGGGCACTCTGGGTGCTGGGGCTGCCGCTGCTGCGCCCGCTGCTGTTCAAGCTCTTGGAGCGGGCCGGTCACGGCGAGCTGCAGGTGCTGTTCGGAGTCTTTCTAGCGCTGGTGGTCGGGGCTGCCGGTTTTGAAGTGGTCGGCCTCAAGCCGGATCTGGGGGCCCTCATCATCGGCATGCTGCTCGCCTCTCATCCGGCTGCGGCAGGGCTTGCAAAGGCGCTCTTCAATCTCAAAGACCTCTTTCTGGTCTGCTTCTTTCTCACCATCGGCCTCAACGGCCTGCCGACCCACGACACCATGTTGCTGGCACTGGCGCTGGTGCTGGCCCTGCCGCTCAAAAGTGTCCTCTACTATCTGGTCTACAGCGGCGCTCACCTGCGGGTGCGTACTGCGCTGCTCTCGACCCTGGCGCTCACCAACTTCTCGGAGTTTGGCCTGATCGTCGCGGCCATCGCCGCCAAGGCGGGCTGGCTCTCCCACGAGTGGCTGGTGGCGGTCTCGCTGGCACTGGCGGCGAGCTTTATGATCTCCGCCCCGCTCAATGCCCAAAGCGAGCGCATTTATCACCGCATCGGCCACTGGCTGCGAGGATTGCAGGCAAGCAACCTCCATCCGGAAGACAGGCCCATCGAGCTGGGCGATGCGGAGGTGATCATCCTCGGCATGGGGCGGATCGGTCAGGGGGCCTACTTCGAGCTGGAGAACAAGTACGGCAACGTCATCCTCGGGGTGGAGAACGACAGCGAGAAGCTGCCCACCCTGCGTGCCCAGGGGATGAACGTCATCGAGGGGGATGCAACCGATACCGACTTCTGGGACAAGGTGCTGCTCTCCAATCAGGTCAATCTGGTGCTGCTGGCGATGCCCCACCATTCGGGGAATCTCTACGCCATCGAGAAACTGCGCAGCCACGGATTCAACGGCAAGATCGCCGCCATCGTCCGCTTCGAGGATGATATAGCCTCCCTGCAGGAGCAAGGGGTGGATGCGGTGTTCAACGTCTACAACGAAGCGGGCAGTGGCTTTGCCCGCCATGTGATCCGCCGCTTGCAGCCGCTTTGAGTCGTCGGCCAGCAGCCCTTGGCAAGTGAGGATGCATCGTTTAAGTTATGCATAACCTCGTTTAATAAAACGAACAAACGCGGGGCCGGGATGGCCCCGCTTTCCTATCTGACGAAGCCAAGGAGGCACCATGAAGACCCTCAACGACTGGATTTTGCCGGGCCGCCACGAGGTAGCCCCTACCCCGTTGATGCCAGCCCCCGAGCGCATTAAAGCAGGCAACCCGGCGCAAACGGTGTGGAACCACTACTCCGACCCCAGCCAGCAGTTTCATGTGGGATTCTGGAGCTGCGAGCCGGGCCGCTGGGCCATCCACTACACCGAGCACGAGTATTGCCAGCTGCTGGAGGGGGATGTGGTGATCCACGACAGTCTGGGCGGCCAGCTGGTCCTGAAACCCGGGGATCAATTCGTGATTCCGGCAGGCTTTGTCGGTGAGTGGGAGACCCTCACTCCCTGTCGCAAGGTCTATGTGATCTTCGAACCCGCCTCGGCTTGACGTTCACGTCACCCTGCCCCGTTGCAGCAGCCCTTATCCTGTTGATCCGCTTGACGCTTACGGCATGATTTTCTGCGGTTTTCCCGCTTGCAAAAGGTTTTTCCGCTAGGCATTGTGTCTGACGAGGAATGTAAATGGAATTTCGAGCCCAAACGTGGGGGGCTCATATAAAAATCAAGAGGATTACCGCCAATGTGTTCAATTTTCGGCATTCTGGATATCAAGTCCGATGCAGTTGCTCTGCGCAAATCGGCGCTGGAGATGTCCAAGCGACTTCGTCACCGCGGGCCTGACTGGTCCGGCGTCTACAGCTCCGACAAAGCCATTCTGGTGCATGAGCGTCTGGCCATCGTCGATCCGGGCAATGGCGCCCAGCCGCTCTACAACCCCGAGCGCACCCATGTGCTGGCGGTCAACGGCGAGATCTACAACCACAAAGAGCTGGAGAAAACTCTCAAGGTCGACTTCCAGTTCCAGACCAAATCCGACTGTGAAGTGCTGCTGGCTCTCTACAAGGAGAAGGGCCCGGCATTTCTCGACGATCTCAACGGCATCTTTGCCTTCATCCTTTATGACGCCGAACAGGATGCCTACCTGATTGGTCGCGACCACATGGGGATCATCCCCCTCTATACCGGCCGCGACGAGCACGGCAACTTCTATGTCGCCTCCGAGATGAAGGCGCTGGTGCCGGTATGCAAGAGCGTCGAAACCTTCCCGCCGGGACACTACCTGTGGAGCAAGGATGGCGAGCTCAAACAGTGGTACAAGCGCGACTGGATGGAATACAGCGCGGTCGAGCACAACGTCAGCGACAAGGCCGAGCTGAAAGCCGCGCTGGAAGCGGCGGTCAAGCGCCAGCTGATGTGCGACGTACCTTATGGCGTGCTGCTCTCCGGCGGGCTGGACTCCTCCGTCATCTCCGCCATTACCAAGCTCTATGCGGCGCGCCGCATCGAGGACGATGGCAAGAGCGAAGCCTGGTGGCCACAACTGCACTCCTTCGCCGTGGGACTGGAAGGGTCGCCTGATCTCGCCGCCGCCCGCAAGGTGGCTGATCACCTCGGCACCATCCACCACCAGATCCACTTCACCGTGCAGGAGGGGCTGGATGCCCTGCGCGATGTCATCTATCACCTCGAGACCTATGACGTCACCACCATCCGCGCCTCCACGCCCATGTATCTGATGGCTCGTTACATCAAGGCGATGGGGATCAAGATGGTGCTCTCCGGTGAAGGCTCTGACGAACTGTTCGGTGGTTACCTCTACTTCCACAAGGCGCCCAACGCTCGCGAGTTCCACGAAGAGAACGTGCGCAAGCTCGCCTCTTTGCACCTCTATGACTGTCTGCGCGCCAACAAATCGATGGCCGCCTGGGGTGTGGAAGGTCGCGTGCCCTTCCTCGACAAGGAGTTCATGGACGTGGCGATGCGCCTGCAACCTGCCGACAAGATGTGCGGCAAGGGCAAGATCGAGAAGCACATCCTGCGCGAAGCGTTCGAGGATCTGCTGCCCCACGAAGTGGCATGGCGCCAGAAGGAGCAGTTCTCCGATGGCGTGGGCTATTCGTGGATCGACAGCCTGAAAGCCATGGTCGAGACCGAAGTGACGGATCAGATGTTCGAAGCGGCCGCATTCCGCTTCCCCATCAACACCCCGCTCACCAAGGAGGCCTACTTCTACCGCGCCATCTTCGACGAGCACTTCCCGCTGGAAGCCGCCGCCCGCACCGTGCCCTACGGCAAGTCGGTCGCCTGCTCCACCCCCACCGCGCTGGAGTGGGATGCCAAGTTCAAGGAGATGGCCGACCCGTCCGGCCGCGCCGTAATGGACGTGCACCAGCAGGGCTACTGAGCCTACACGCCAAACCGAGCGGATAACGTCAGATAGCAAAAAGCCCTTCACCATGGTGAAGGGCTTTTTCATCTCCCCGCGGTCACGCACGCCAAATCACATCAGACCATCGCAGATAGTTGATTTTTCATAAATATTTAATTTTTTTACCGAGTGACCATGCATTGACAGGAAGCGCGTCGATTGACTATGCCTGAAGGGTGATCAACAGGATCACCACGATGACAACAAGGATCGGGAGGGGGCATGGACGCTAACACTCTATCAAGGATTGGCCTGCTGACAGCACTGCTCGTCAGTCCGGCTACGATGGCCAATGACAATATCGTGGTACTGCAGCTTGGCAAGGCCTTCAGCAATGAAAAGCTCGACATCAACATCGCCGACGCCAAGTTCCACCATATGTTTTGGCGTTGGGGAGACTCCGGCTGCCAATTTGGACTGGGGGTACGTGGCGGTACGCTCAAGGTAGAAGATGAAGAGACCGCCAGACTGGGGGGCGGCGCCCGTATCGAATGCCAATGGGGTAACTGGGTGACCTGGCTCCCCGGCGAAATGGTCTGGCTCGATCAGTACCAATTTGGCACTCGCGGCCACGGCTATAAGGATTACGGCGGCCCCTTCCAGTTCGCCCTGGGTATCGGCTTCGGTTACGCCATCACCAAGAATTGGCTGATCGGTTATCAGTATGAGCACATGTCCAACGCCTATATGTATGACAAGAACCCGGGGCTGGACAGCCATACCCTCCATATCGAGTACCGGTTCTGATTACAGGCTTATGCCTTGGTCTGTAGGCTACGCAACGGAATACAGGTGTGCATGGTCCAAAACGACCAGACGATAACATCGTTCACCAACGGCGATGCCACCCAGAAGAAGAATATCGACGTGCAGCTAGAAGAAACGCAGGAGTGATAACTGGATCCGAGAATGGCCCCACAATGTGGGGCCATTCTCATTTCTGTCTGACAGCACACCGAAACATGGCCAGGGAAAGGCGCCGCATGAAGTGCGCCGTCAGGCTGAGCGGCATCATACAAGAAGATCCTGTTGCTCAACATTACAGGAAGGGTGAACCGCTTAAAAAAGCGCTGTCGCCACTTTGTCGCCATTTAGGCAAAAGAAAAAGGCCACTATTTCTAGTGGCCTTTCGTAACTCTTTGATTTTAATGGTGCCCGAGGCCGGAATCGAACCGGCACGACGCGAACGTCGAGGGATTTTAAATCCCTTGTGTCTACCGATTTCACCACTCGGGCACCGCAATCGGTATCAAGCTCGCGTGGCGGGCTTGTCAATATGGAGGCACGTTCCGGAGTCGAACCGGACTAAACGGATTTGCAATCCGCTGCATAACCGCTTTGCTAACGCGCCATGCAAAAGAGAGTTGGCTCTCTATTGTCTGAATTTGGAGCGGGAAACGAGACTCGAACTCGCGACCCCGACCTTGGCAAGGTCGTGCTCTACCAACTGAGCTATTCCCGCATTGGTCTGGCTGACTGCCTGACTACGAGGACGCATTCTAGCGATGTTCCTCGCCCAGTCAACCAGAAATATTTAATTACCTGATCGTTAGGGCATTTTTTGCCCTTTTTGAACAGTTTTAGCGCCTTTGGCCGTTTCCTGCCTCAAATCAGTGGAAACCTCACCTTGCGGCGCAAGTGACTCACAGGTTGGCGTGGTGGGTCAAATCGCCCCAGGCGGCCTTCATGTACTGGAACATCGACCAGAAGGTGAGCACGGTAGCGACATAGAGCATCACATAGGCGAGCCACACCATCCAGACGTTGTATTGCCAAATCAGACCGGTGAGTGACACCATCTGGATCATGGTCTTCCACTTGCCAATCCAGCTGACCGCCACCGAGGAGCGTTTGCCGAGCTCGGCCATCCACTCACGCAGGGCGGAGATGATGATCTCGCGGCCAATCATGGTCATGGCGGGGATAGTCACCCAGATGGTGTTGTAGTGTTCGACGATGACCACCAGCGCGGCGGCGACCATGATCTTGTCGGCAACGGGGTCAAGGAAGGCGCCAAAGGCGGTGGACTGATTGAGCTTGCGAGCCAGATAGCCATCAAACCAGTCGGTGGCAGCGGCCAGAATAAAGATGATGGCGGCAGCCAGATAGGACCATTGATAAGGCAGATAGAACAGGATGACGAAGACGGGAATGAGCAAAATCCGGAAAAACGTCAACAGGTTAGGTATGTTTGTCATTATTTTCAGCCACTTCTTGTACGTCGCTACATAGTGCGCCAAAGCCGATTTGCGATGCAACCGCACTGGCGCCCGTCTTGGTCTTTTTAATCCATCAATCTTCTCAAAATGCGAGGGCCATTATGGCATTTACGGCCCCCCCGCGTCACGGCTCTTGTGCATCAAGGAGTTAGCGATTTTGCCATGCCGCTAACCCTGCTCAGGCGCTGTGCAAGCCATCGTGGATGGTCTGGGCCAGCTCCTGACTGATGCCGGGTACCTTGGCCAGTTCATCCACGCTCGCCTTTTTGACCTCCTGCAGGCCGCCCAGATATTTGAGCAGTGCCTGCCGCCGCTTTGGCCCCACCCCCGGAATATCCTCCAGACTACTGCTGGTGCGGGCTTTGGCCCGTCTGGCCCGGTGGCCGGTAATGGCAAAACGGTGGGATTCATCGCGAATATGCTGAATAAGGTGCAAAGCGGGCATATCTGCCGGCAAATGCAACTCTTCGTGACTCTCCCCCATGATGAGCGTTTCCAACCCCGCCTTGCGGGTGACCCCCTTGGCAATCCCCACCAGCAGCGGATATTTACCGCCGAGAAACTCCAGCTGACGGGCCAGGATCTCTTCGGCGCGGCGCAACTGGCCGAGGCCACCGTCAATAAACAGCACGTCCGGCACCTTGTCCGGCTCCTGCTGCTTGCCAAAGCGGCGCTCCAGCGCCTGCTCCATCGCCGCGTAGTCATCACCACCAGTGATACCGTCGATATTGAAACGACGATATTCCGATGAGAGCGGCCCCTCCCGGTTGAACACCACACAAGAGGCCACCGTGCGCTCCCCCATGGTGTGGGAGATATCGAAACACTCCATGCGAGCGATGGGGCGCTCCAGCTCCAGCAGCTCTTCCAGCTGGTCGTAGCGGGCGGTGATGGTGCTCTTGTGAGCAAGCCGCGAGCGCAGCGCCGTCTCGGCATTGATGGAGGCGAGCTTGATAAAGCGGGCCCGCTCGGCGCGGGTACGGCTCACCACCCGCACCTTGTAGCCTGCGGTCTGGCTCAGAGTCTCGGCGATGACGCTCTCATCCTCCAACGCCACATCGAGCAGCACCTCACTCGGGATATGCCGCCCCCCCTGCCCCGACAGATAGAACTGCAGCAGGAAGGATTGCACCACCTCGTCGAGCGGGGTGTCAGCCGGCACTTTCGGGAAGTAGCTGCGCGAGCCGAGCACCTTGCCCTGACGGATAAAGAGCACGTGGATGCAGGCAGCGCCTTGCTGGAAGGCGACCCCCACCACATCCAGCTCGTCCAGCACGTTGCCGCTCACCGACTGCTGCTCGGTGACCCGGCGCAGCGCCAGGATCTGATCCCGATAGCGGGCTGCCTCTTCAAAGCGCAGATCGCCGCTGGCGGACTCCATCTTGCCCACCAACTCGCCTATTACCTGCTGGTTCTTGCCCGCCAGAAACAGCTTGGCCAGCTCCACCTGCTGGGCATATTCGGCTTCGCTCACCAACCCAGGTACGCAAGGGCCAGCGCAACGCTTGAGCTGATAGAGCAGGCAGGGACGGGCGCGGTTGGCATAGACCGCATCCTCGCACTGGCGTACCGGAAAAATCTTCTGCATCAGATGCAAACTCTCGCGCACCGCGCCGCCAGAGGGGTATGGGCCGAAGTACTCTCCTTTGATCTTGCGGGCACCGCGATGCACGCCGATGCGCGGATGCTGATGCGCGGTGATGATGATCCACGGGTAGGATTTGTCGTCCCGCAGCAGCACGTTGTAACGAGGCTGGTACTGCTTGATCAGGTTGTGCTCGAGGATCAGCGCCTCGGTCTCGGTGTGGGTGACGGTGACCTGGATATCGGCGATCTGGCGCACCAGGGTGCGGGTCTTGATGCTGTCGACGTTGGTGCGAAAGTAGGAGGCGAGCCGCTTTTTCAGATCCTTGGCCTTGCCCACGTAGATCACGATTCCACCGCTGTCATACATGCGGTAGACGCCACTTTGATGGGTGACGGCACTCAGAAACGCCTTGCTGTCAAAGAGAGGTTCGGGAAAGAGGGTCATCAGCTACTCGGCTCACACAAAGGCAAAAATTGACGGGCAGAGCATACTGCCCTCGCAGCCCGAAAAGCAAAGGGGCAGAAAAGCAAAAAGGCGGCACTCGCCGCCTTTGTGACCACACGCCACCCGATTAGAGGGTATCGGCATCCAGCATGCCATAGCGAATGGCCAGATGGGTCAGTTCCACGTCACCGTTGATCCCCAGCTTGCTGAACAGACGATAGCGGTAGCTGTTGACCGTCTTCGGGCTCAGGTTGAGCTGCTCGGAGATATCGGTCACCTTCTGCCCCTTGGTGATCATCATCATGATCTGCAGCTCGCGCTCGGAGAGGGACTTGAAGGGATTCTCGTCAGCGGAGGCAAATTGGCTGAGGGCCATCTGCTGGGCAATCTCCGGGGAGATGTAGCGCTGACCGGAGTGCACCAACCGGATCGCCTGGATCATCTCGTCAGGAGCTGCCCCCTTGGTCAGGTAACCGGCGGCGCCGGCCTGCATCACCTTGGTGGGGAACGGATTTTCTGAATGAATGGTCAGCACTATGATGCGCACATCGGGGCGGATCCGCAGAATTTTGCGGGTCGCTTCCAGACCACCAATACCCGGCATGTTCATGTCCATCAGGATCACGTCCGGATGGTGTTGGCGACAGAAAGTGACTGCTGTCTCGCCGCTCTGTGCTTCGCCCACCACCTTGATCCCGCGCACATCTTCAAGAATGCGTCTTATCCCTGTACGCACCAGCTCATGATCATCGACCAGGAATACATTTATCACCCAAACACCCCGTTTTATCTCGTTTTAGCCGCCCGGTTAGGGTTAACAGGGCGTCTTGCATCATAACCAAACTCGTCGCTTTGGCAAACCATGCACGCCAAAAGTTTGAGAAAACCCATGTTTAGCGTTTAAAATCAAATAATTATATAAATTTTCAAAACAAAAAACGGTGCCTTGCGACACCGTTTTTCATGACTTTAGTGCTGTGGCCATCACTTGGCCAAAAAGGCCCGCACCTTCTCAAGATCGGCCTGGGTATCCACCCCGACCGGCGGCGCTTCAAGGGCCTGGGCGACGTGGATCTTCTCCCCGTACCAGAGCACCCGCAGCTGCTCCAGCGCCTCGACCTGCTCCAGCACGCTCGGTGCCCAGTTTACGTAACGCTGGATAAAGCCGGCGCGATAGGCATAGATACCGATATGACGCTGGTAGTGGTCACCAATCTGCTCATGGCTCTTGGCAAAGCGATCCCGATCCCAGGGAATGCTGGCGCGACTGAAGTAGAGGGCGTAGCCATCCTTGTCAGTCACCACTTTCACTGCGTTCGGATTGAACGCCTCTTCGGCATCCTTGATCGGCACCGACAAGGTCGCCATCGGCGCCGTGGCGGCGGCCAGATTATCCGCTACCTGACGAATGATGGTGGGCGGAATGAGCGGCTCATCCCCCTGCACATTGACGATGATGGTATCGGCGGCAAAGCCGTAGTGACGGCACACCTCGGCCAGACGCTCGGTGCCGGACTGATGATCCGGTGAGGTCATGCACACCTCGACGCCGGTGCTCTGCAGTGCCTGCTGTACCCGCTCGTCATCGGTGGCAACGATCACCCGATCGGCACCCGATTGCAGCGCTTTTTCCACCACATGCTGCACCATGGGTTTACCATGGATATCCGCCAGCGGCTTGCCCGGCAGACGAGTTGACGCATAGCGGGCAGGAATGACGACGACGAAACTCATGACGGCAGCTCATCGCTGTTGAGCGGACGGGCACGGTTCTCCAGTAGTACCGGGATCCCCTCTTCCAGCGGATAGGCCAGCTTGTCGAAGCGGCAGACCAGCTCATGAACTGCTTTGTTGTAGTGCAGCTTACCCTTGCAGACCGGGCAGGCGATGATGTCGAGCAACTTGATGTCCAAAGCCAAAACGATACTCCTTCAACGATGTCGCGCTGGCGGCTTCATCACGCCAGCGATGGATGTCGAGCAACCAGATATTCCATACGGGACCGCTATTGGTCCACTTCTCCCCCGCTCAGGCAAGAGAGATTAATCTTGCGCCCTGGTCGCGCCCTTTGCCTTCACCCCCAGCTTGTGCAGCAGGGCATCGAGCAGGGAGGCGGGCAACTCGGCACTGACCGGCAGATACCACCAGTTATCGAGGGCAAACGGACGACACTTGACCGCATCCTTCTCGGTCATCAGCAGCGGCTTGCAGGCAAAGCGGCCCACCAGCTCATCCCGATCGAAGGGGTGATGATCGCCGTAGGCGGCCTGCTGATCCAGCTGGTAGCCGAGCCCTTCCAGGGTGGCAAAGAAGCGGGGCGGATGACCGATCCCCGCCAGCGCATCAACCGGCCTCGACAAGGGGGCCGCCAGCGGGGCATCGTCGCGCACCCGGCGCGGGGTGTCGGCGACCAGTTGCATGGGGTACTCCCCCTTGCCCGGCTCGCCGCCGTTGCAGATGATGGCGTCCACCCGTTTGAGACGAGTGACCGGCTCGCGCAGCGGCCCCATAGGCAGCAGGCAGGCGTTGCCGAAACGGCGCGCTCCATCCACCACCACCAGCTCGATGTCGCGGGCCAGCGCATAGTGCTGCAGACCATCGTCGGTGATGATGATATCCACCTCACCGCTCTGCTCCAGCAGTCGTACCGCGTCGGCCCGTTTCGGGGCAACCACCACCGGGCAGCCGCAGCGCCGGGCAATCAGCACCGGCTCATCTCCGGCCTGCGCCGTGGTGCTGGTTTCATCCAGCCGATAGGGGTAATGGGGCGCCTTGCCACCATAACCACGGCTCACCACCCCGGGGCGATAGCCGCGGGCTTGCAACTGCTCCACCAGCCAGACCACCACCGGCGTCTTGCCGTTGCCCCCCACCGAAATATTGCCCACCACTATCACCGGCAAGGAGGCGCGATACCCCCTGCGCCAGCCGTGACGATAGGCGTAGCGGCGGGTGCCGCTGATGATGGCAAACAGCAGGGCAAAGGGGGCCAGCAACCAGCGCCAGCCACTTTTGCGATACCAGAGCCGTTCCAGCATCAGGCCTTGCTTCCCGCGTTGCCAAACTGAATGGCGCGCAGCTGGGCATAGGTGCCGCGCTGCTCCATCAATGCTTCGTGGTTACCGCGCTCGACGATATGACCTTCGTCGATCACCAGGATCTCGTCCGCCTTCTCGATGGTGGAGAGACGGTGGGCGATCACCAGCGAGGTACGCGCTTTGCAAAGCTCGTCGATAGCAGCCTGAATATGGCGCTCGGATTCGGTATCGAGGGCCGAGGTGGCCTCATCCAGCAGCAGAACCGGGGCATCGCGCAGCAGAGCCCGCGCAATGGCAACACGCTGGCGCTGACCACCGGAGAGGGATGCACCGTTCTCGCCAACCACAGTGTCATACCCGTTGCTCATCTTGCTGACGAACTCGTCGGCGTGAGCAATACGAGCGGCCTGAACGATCTGATCGCGGCTGTACTTGTCTTCCGCCGCGTAGGCGATGTTGTTGGCTACCGAGTCGTTGAACAGGTGAACATGCTGGGAGACCAACGCGTACTGCTTGCGCAGCTCGCTCAACTTGTATTCACGGATGTTGATGCCGTCCAGCAGGATCTCGCCCTGATCTATGTCGTAGAAGCGGGTCAACAGGCTGGCAATGGTACTCTTGCCTGAGCCGGAACGGCCCACCAGCGCCACCGACTTACCCGCCTCCACCTTGAAGCTGACGTTGTGCAGCGCCGGGGTGTCCTTGGTCGGGTAGGTGAAGGTGACGTTGCGAAACTCGATCTCGCCGCGAGCACGCTCCAGAGTGCGGGTGCCGGTATCCTGCTCCGGCTCGGTGTCGAGCAGGCCAAACAGGCTGTGGCAGGCGGTGATGGCACGCTGGAACTGGTTGTTGACGTCGGTCAGGCTTTTCAGCGGCTTGAGCAGCATCATCATGGAGGTGATCATGACGGTAAACGTACCGGCAGTCAGAGTTGATTTGACACTGTCAATGGTCGCGACGTAGAGGAAGGCAGCCAGCGCGATGGAGGCCACCATCTGCACCACAGGACTGCCGATGGCATCGGCGGCGACCATCTTCATGGTCTGCTGGCGCATGTTGTTGCTGACCTGGAAGAAGCGTTTCTCTTCCACCTTCTGGCCACCAAACATCAGCACCTCTTTGTGCCCTTTGAGCATCTGCTCAGTGGAGGTGGTGATATCCCCTACCGCCTGCTGGATGTGACGGCTGATCTGGCGGAAACGGCGGCTGATAAGGCCGATGATGACCCCCACCAGCGGGCCAACCACCAAAAAGATCACCGACAGCTGCCAGGAGTGCCAGAACATCAGGCCGAGCAGACCGACCACGGTCGCCCCTTCCCGCACCAGGGTCACCAGGGTGGTGCTCGCCGCCGAGGAGACCTGACTGGCGTCATAGGTCACCTTGGAGAGCAGATGACCGGTGTTCTGACGGTCGAAGAAGCTCATCGGCATTGCCACCATGTGATTGAACACCTGCTGTTGCAGACGCATCACAACGTGGTTGCCGACCCAGGCCATGCAGTAGTTGGAGAGAAAGTTGGCGACACCGCGCAGGGCCACGATGCCGAGGACGAAGAAGGGCATCCATTTCAAAACGGTGCTGTCGTTGCCATTGATGCCCTGATCGATCAGCGGCTTGATGGAGTAGACAAAGGTGGTATCCACGGCGGCGTAGCCCAGCATCCCTATGATGCCACCGACCAGGCCCAGCTTGCGATCACGGACATAACCGAGCAGGCGTTTGAATACTGGCCAGCTCTCTTGTGAGGTTTCTTGTTGCATGAATAGCCGTTAGTAATGGAAATGACGGGCTATTCTAGCCAAAGCACAGGCTTACACCAAGCGCCGCCACCTATATCGCATTCCTACACGGCAGAAATGGCGGATTATTGCTCAAACCACACTCTCGGTCGCCACCACTCACCACTGCGCCGGTACCAGGGCCCCAGATCTCGCTCGGCGGTGACGCTCAAGCCCGCTGCGGTGTGCTCGACCAGCATCGCCCCTTGCTGACCGGTGATCCACTGGCGGGCATCCCGATAGCGGGCCACCACATCGGGACGGGGAAAGCCCCACTGATTCATAAAACCGGCGCTGTGGATCACATCCTTTGCCGCCACCGCCGCGACAAACGGGGGCGTGGAGGAGGTGCGACTGCCATGATGGGGGCTCACCAGCAAGGTGCTGGCCAATCCCTCTCCCTCCAGTGCCACCAGTCTCAGCTCTGCCTGCCGTTCGATATCGGCACTCAGCAATATGCTGCGCTGCCCATCGCTGATACGCACCACGCAGCCATCGTTATTGCGCCCGCCACCGGGGCGTTCTGGCCAGAGCACTGCAAACGAGAGCCCCTGCCAGCGCCACTGTTGCCCACGCTGGCAGAGCGTCGTTCCCTCACTGAAGGGATAAGAGGATAGCTCGTTACGCACCGGCATGGCGCTGAGCAGTCGCTTGCGATTGCCGGCATGATCCCGATCCTTGTGGCTGATGATGAGGCGATCGATGACCCGGATCCCCAGATGGCTCAGCTGGGGCAGGATCACCGCATCCGCCATGTTGTAGCCTCCGGGATAGCGATCACCGGTGTCATAAAGGATGGCACGCTCCCCCTTGCTGATCAGCACCGCCAGCCCCTGCCCCACATCCAGCACCCGCAGTTGCCAGCGGACAGGCGTTGGCCAGAGCGCCAATAACAGCGCACACAGACCCGGTAGCAACAGCCAGCGTGCCGGGCGCCACTGCGCGGCGAACCAGAGCAGCAACAGCAGGGTGCAGAGTGGCAGCCACCAGCCGGGCAGTGGCCACCACAGTTGCAGTTGATCGGCCAGCCAGTTCAGGATCGTCAACACCCACCCGAGCCCCAGATCCGCCAGCCAGAACAGGCCATAGGCAAGCGAGCTGGAGAGCGGCGCCAACAGCACCCCAATCAACGCCAGCGGTATGATGGCGATACAAAAGAGCGGCACCGCCAACAGGTTGATCACCATGGCAAGGGGCGCTATCCCCTCGAACAATGCCAGTTGCAGCGGCAGCAGACCGAGCAGCAGCCAGAGCTGGATCTGCCACAGTCCCGGCTTGTCGTGGACATATCCCACCAGCAGCAAGATGGCCACCGCCAGAAACGAGAGCCAGAAGCCGGCCGAATAGAGGGCGAAGGGATCCCAGAGGGTCAATACCACAAAGGCCCATAGCCAGATGCGCCAGGCCGGCCACTCCCGCCGGCTCCAGCGCAACACGCTCCACACCAGCACCATGATCAGGGCCCGCTCGGTCGCCACAGCAAACCCCGCCAACGCGCTGTAGACGGCGGCAAACAGCAGGGAGGTGATGATGGCGCCACGCAGACCAAACAGCCTGCCCAGCCACCACCCGAGCACCGCCACCAGCGCGATGTGTTGCCCTGAGATGGCGATGATATGGGTCAGGCCGCTGCCGCGAAACAGCTCCCACTGGGCATCCGTAATGCCACTCTGCTCGCCAAAAGTGAGTGCCGCCAGCAAGGGGGCATGATCAAGCGGACGCCAACTCTCGGTCGCCGCGCCCAACCAGCGTTCGCGCCACCCCGCAGGTGCCTGTTGAATATCTATCACCCGACGCAGATTGCCGGTGGCAGTGATCCCCTTGCCCAGCAGCAGACGCCGCCCATCCAGCCCCGCCTCGTTGGCCAGACCGTGAGCCGGTTTCAACGAGGTCACCAGGGTGATCCGGCTGCCTACTGTCATGGCGGGTAATGCCTGATAGGCATTGACCCGGATCAGGGGCTCAGGTGTCACCGGTTGCTCGTCGAGGGTGCTCACCCGCAGTAGCAGCCGGACAAATTTATCCCCCTCGGGCTCTGCACTTTGCAGCTGTGCGGTTATCATGTGGCTCGTCTGATCGCCCAACCGCTCCAGCCAGGCCAGCCGATAGGCAAGATTGGCCTGCATCCAGAGGATGCCGAGCAGGAGAAACAGCCACCGCCAGGCACGGCAATATGCAAGGGGGATCAGCAGGGACAGCAACAGGCCCCCCCATGCGAGTGAAGGTAACCATGGCCAGAGCAGTGAGGAGCTTGCCCCCAAGGCAAACGACAACAGACGCAGATCCATGGAGCAAGTATTTAGCAAGGTTTCAATATGCCCAAACGACTCATTAAACGCTGGATGCCCGATCAGCAAACCCTGAAAGAACACAAGCACCTGCGGCTGTTCGGCAAACTGCTGCTCGATGCCAACCTCTGGCACCTCAACCGCCGCTCGGCTGCCGGGGCATTTGCGGTGGGCCTCTTCATGGCCTGGGTGCCGCTCCCCTGCCAGATGCTGCTGGCTGCCGGTGGCGCCATCCTGTGCCGGGTCAATCTGCCGCTCTCGGTGGCGCTGGTCTGGCTCTCCAACCCCTTTACCATGCCACCCCTGCTCTATGGCGCCTATCTGGTAGGTTGCCAGTTGCTGGGACATTCAGCGCAGCAGATAGAGATTGAGTTCACTTGGGATTGGCTGGTCTCGGTACTGGGCACAGTGGCACCGCCGCTGTTGCTGGGCTCGCTGATCCTGGCCCTGCTCAGTTCCCTTATCGGCTACACCCTGATCCGCACCTTCTGGCGGATCAGCACGGTGCGCCAGTGGCAAAAACGCAAGATGGCACGCCCATGCTGAGTCGCTGGTTTGCCCGCTTCAAGCTAGATCCCGATACCCTGCGCCAGCAGAAGTGGTTTGCCCTGTTTGGTGAGCGACTGCTTGCCCCTGCCCTCTGGCAAGGGGGCACCCGCGCCCTGAGCGGCGCGGTGGCGGCCGGGATCTTCGCCTGCTGGTTCCCCATCCCGATGCACTCGCTCATCGCAGTCGGTCTGGCGCTGGCATTCAGCCTCAACCTGCCGCTGGCACTGCTGGCGGTCTGGTTCAACAATCCGCTGACCTTGCCGTTCATGTATCTCTACGCCTATCGCACCGGTTGTCTGGTACTGCACCAGACGCCGGAGCCTTTCCACCTCAGCTGGACCCTGCACTGGCTGGAGCAGGAGGCGGCCACTCTGGTGCCTCCCTTCCTGCTCGGCAGCCTGCTGCTGGCGGTACTCACCGCCCTGAGCGGCGGCGCCCTGACCGCGCTGCTGCTGCAACTACGCAAACTGTGGCAAGGTGCCCGCCACCAGTGAGTCCCCCTTCCCATTGTTTGACTGTTTGACGATCAGCCGTTGGCGATCAAAAAAGCCCGTCACCAAGGTGACGGGCTTTTTCATGGCATAGTGCCAGAGCAAAAGGCGATGCGATTACAGCACCTTGGCAATGGCCTCGCACAGGGGATCGATATTGGCGCGGGTAATCCCGGCTACGCTGATCCGGCCTGAGCCGACGATGTAGATGGCAAATTCGCTCTTGAGGCGCTCCACCTGCTCCTTGGTGAGACCGGAGAAGGAGAACATGCCGTTCTGCTCGCGGATAAAGCTGAAATCCTGGCTTACGCCGAGGGCAGCCAGCTTCTCGACCAGCAATTCGCGCATCTCGCGAATGCGCACCCGCATGGCAGCCACTTCTTCGACCCACTCGGCATAGAGCGCCGGATCGCTCACCACGGCGGTGACCACAGCGGCGCCGTGTGACGGCGGGTTGGAGTAGTTGGCACGGATCACGGTCTTGACCTGAGTGAAGGCCACATCGGCGATCTCCTTGGTCGCGCTCACCAGCGTGAAGGCGCCGACCCGCTCGTTATAGAGGCCGAAGTTCTTGGAGAAAGAGCTCGCCACCAGCAGCTCGTCATGGCACTCGGCGAAGATACGCAGGCCTTCGGCATCCTCTTCGATACCACGGGCAAAACCCTGATAGGCGAAGTCAAACAGCGGCAACCAGCCGGCGGCCGCACTCTGCTTGGCCAGCGCGCGCCACTGCTCGCTAGTGGGATCGATACCGGTCGGGTTGTGGCAGCAACCGTGCAGCAGCACCAGCTCACCCGGCTGCACTTCGGCCAGCGAGGCCTGCATGGCGGCAAAGTCGAGTCCCTTGGTGGCGGCGTCGTAGTACTTGTACCACTTGACGGTCAGGCCCGCGGCCTGGAATACGCTGACGTGGTTGGCCCAGGTGGGATCGGAGATCCAGATGGTCTTGGCCAGACCGTTGCGCACCACGAATTCGGCCGCGATACGCAGGGCACCGGTACCGCCCGGCGCTTGCGCGGTCTTGGCACGACCGCTGGCAACCAGCGCAGAGTGCTGCCCGAACAGCAGTTGCTGCACGATGCGGCCATATTCGATATTGCCTTCAATACCGAGGTAGTTCTTGGTCTTCTCGTCGGTCAGCAGCTTCTGCTCGGCTTTCTTGACGCAGTGAAGAATTGGGGTGGCACCGGACTCGTCCTTGTAGATCCCTACGCCCAGATTGATCTTGTGGCTGCGAGAGTCAGCGCGGAAGGCTTCGGTCAGGCCCAGGATCGGATCCGCTGGGGCGGCAACAACCTTTTCAAACATGGTATTCCCTGTATTCCGTTGAGTTCGTTGGGTGGCAAAGCGGCTTGATAAACAAAAGCGCTCATCTGGCGAGCGCTTCGTCAACTCTTTATATCACCGCGTTCAATGGGGGAAAACCGCTTTTTGGCTCGCTTTCAGGCCAATTTCAACCAACGGCATGCCACGCTGGCGCCAGTGCGCACACCTCGGCCGACAAGCCACCATTGGACTCAACCAAACCGCTACAAACTGCTAACAATGGCTTGGGGATCCGGCTCGGTTCCCACGGCCTAGCCTCAATCAAAGGTTGGGCATACGCACTGAGAATGGGGGCCAGATCACGGGGCAACCACCAGCTGGCCGGACGACCCAGCCGCTGGGCCAGCGCCTGCAGCCGATCCACCCCGGCAGGGTCGAGAGCGGTGAGATGACTCCACAACACATTGGGGGGCAAGGCGGCCACCACCTGCTGCAAGGCTAGAGGAGCCGATGGAGGGGCCCACACCAGCAAGGTGCCGGGTTCAAGAGGCAGCTCGGCAAAGGCGCCGACGCTGTCTGTGGTGATCACCCGCTCGATACTCCCCTCCCCCCACAGGATCTTGCCAAGACCCGCCAGGGTGCGCTCGGGTAGCGCCACCTCCCCCAGCGCCTGCAACCAGGGGGCTGCGTCGATCAGGGTGCCACCGCTGAAAAAGAGGCTGAACGGCTGGGCTGCGCGCAAGCGCAACAGCTGATCGGCGCAAAGCCGGATCCCCTTGTCCTCGAAATCGATCTGCTCGTTGGGGGTGAAGTTCACCTCGCTCTTGCGATAGAGCGCCGCCAGCACCCGCTCGTTGACCTGCTCCCCCAATTGCCAGCCCTGAGCATGCAACCACTCCTCAGGCTCGGGGGGAGCGGTGGCGATCTCGGCCAGCATCAGCTCGCGGGTGAGATAGCGCCGTCCGGCCAGGGTGAGCTCATAGCTGTGGCTGCCATGGGCAAGCAGCAGCTGGTTATCCTTGAGCAGCCCCACCAGCGGTTGCCACTGGCGGCCACGGATCACCACAGGTGAGTGGCTCAGCAACTGCTGCGCCAGCGCCCGCCATTCGGGGTGACTAAAGTCGATCAATTACAATCCATCCCTGTCAGTGCTCAATCGGATAAACAGCCTGAAAAGGTACCGTTACAGGCCGATGACGCCAAGCCTCCCGCGCCAATTACGTGACCTCGCTCCCTGCAATTTTCCCCAAACAGAAGAGCCCACCGTGGGGTGGGCTCTTCCTTGGATAACACTCGACGCTTATTCGACGTTGAGGCACAGCTCGGCGTCGTGCCAACCCAGTGGCAGGGTCAGCAGCTGATCGATCAGCTCCCGGCGATCGGATTTCTCCAGATAGGCGAGATAGAGCGGGCGGCTCAGCGGCTGGCCCCCCTCCACCAGATGGAGCGCCCCCTTCTCGAGGAAGGGGCTGACCATCCGCCGTGGCAGGTAGGCAGCACCACCGTTGGCCAGCACGAACTGCAACGCCATGCTGGCGGAGCTGGAGTGCAGCACCGGGGTCTTTTGCAGGCTCTGCAACCGGCTGGGTTGCGGCTCGAAGCTGGTGCCCCAGTCGAGGTGGATGTGCGGCATCTGCATCAGGTTGTCGGCATTGGCGGCCGGATCCCGGCTCACCAGCTCGAACACCAGCTCACCGATGGGATGCAGGGCAATCTCGTCGATCTTGGTGGGTTCGGAGAGCAGGGCCAGATCGAGGGAACGCTCCAGCAACTGACGGCAGAGGTGCTCGCGGGAAGCCGTTTCCAGCCGCACCGCCAAACCGGGCGCCAGCGCATAGATATGATTGAGCCAGTCGTTGAAATCGAGCTCCCAGAACACAGCGGGCGCGCCGATAGCCAACTGCTGGCTGAATCCTGGCGAGAGTGCCACATCCTGCTTGGCACGACCAAGGGTGTGCAAGATGGCGTCTGCGTAGGGCAGCAGACGCTCACCGGAGGCGGTCAGGCGGATGTTGTTGCGATGACGGGCAAACAGACTGACACCCAGTTGCTGCTCTAGCTGGCGGATCCGGAAACTCACCGCCGACTGGGTCAGGTAGAGATTTTCAGCAGCCCGGCCAAAGTGCCGGGTCTTGCTCACCTCGATAAAGGTCCGAAGCAGCTCGGTATCCATTAATCGATGGACTCGTCACTGCCACCACCGCTGCCACCACCGACATCAAAGCTGCCGCCACCGCTGCTCTCTTCGCTGGCGCCGCCAACGACGGTGCAGAGGCGATGAACGCGCTTGGGACCGATCACCTTGAGGTACTTGAACCACACCTTGGCATGGGGGTTGGCACCGGCTTCGCCGGATTTGACCTGCTCGACAAAGGCGGACTCGACATCGTCACGGGGTGCAAGGTTGCCCTGGTAGAGTGCCAGCATGGCGGTACCATACTTTTCCAGACTGTCCGCTTCGGCCACAGTGAATTCGCCACTGCGACGCAGGCCACGGGGAAAATGTTTGAAGTCGTTGAAACGCTTGTCTGATTCGAAGCTCATAGTGCTCTTTTTTCTGGTTAGTTTGACCTTTGCGGGCAAGTATCATCAGGCCATCGCCGAGTGCAAAATCAATTTTCTCACTATGTTAATAAATATCTTTTATCGAAGTCACTTTGCCCCATCGTTGACGCCGATTTTGTGGCATAACACACAAAAAACGTTGATAAATAATAAACTTATGTAAACGCGCAGCCAATTTACACGTCACTTTTTGGACTGTGCAGGCAAAAATAAAGCGCCATACGGCGCTTTATTTATCACATCAGGTGAACCAGCTGAACCTTTGGTTCAAACATGCTTACTCAATCATGGCCGGTTGGGCCAGGTTGTCGGCACGCCACAGACGGTAGCGCACTTCATACTCCTGCGGCACGTAAATCACGAACGGCAGTTTTGAGTTGTAGTTCACGAAGAAGCCCTGACCGTAGATCTGGACGAAGGTCTCTTTCTGCTGGTTATCCGGGCACATCATCAGGGTGCTGATGGGGTCGGAGACTTTGCCCAGTTTCAGGTAGTTGTAGCCCCAGCCTTTGACGCTGTGCTGTTCCAGGTTGCCTGCAAAACGCGGTACGTTGCAATCAACCATCATCTTTTTGCCGACCTGCAGCTCGACCATCATGTCGGCTTCTTTCTCGACTTCAGGCAGGCGGATCACCACACGTTCCTGATTCACGTCAGCGGCTGGGAACATGCTGATATCAAATTTTTTCGGCTCGGCGGCGAAGGCATGGCCACCCAGCAACAAGGCGCCCAGCAGGCTAAAACGCAATACGGTTTTCATCTGTACCTCATGGGGTTGGTTCAACGCCGCTAGACTAACCGCTCTGCCGATTTCATGCCAGCGATCTGCTACGTAAAAACTGCGTAAAATGATGCAGATCCGGCACACCATGACGTGATCTGGCTATTTTCTGACAGGGCGCACACTCCCGTTGCGGGAACCTGAAACAAAAAGCGAGGCCAATTGGCCTCGCTTTGCATTCAAATGGCGCCAGAGTGCTATTTGGCCGCCTCTTGATGGGCCTTGATGACGGCCACCGCCTTGTCAGGGAAGTCACTGAACACCCCGTCCACATCGGCTTGATAGAGGAAGATGTTGAGCAGATCGGTGAAGTCCTTGGCATAGGCCGGGATCTGCCCCTCATCCTGACGGAAGGTATAGGGGTGAACTTTCAGGCCCGCCGCATGGGCTTCTTTTACCATGCCGGTGAAGACCGGTTTGCCCAAAGTGCCCGGCTCGGTGACGATCATCGGCTTCCACGGGCCAATCCCTTCGGCATAGCTGGCGATGGTTTTCATCGCCCCCGGCTTGAACATCCAGTCATAGTTGTAGGGGGTCGCCTTGCCCTTGGCGTCGTAGACCATGGTCTCGTTCCAGTCGGTCTCGGCCATCAGCTGCACCAGTTTCAGATCCATACCCATGGCGGGCATCAGTTCGCTGTTGATGCGCTTGAGTTCATCGGCATCGAAGCACTGCAGATAGACCTTGTCATCCTTCCCGGTGTAGCCGTACTCCTTGAGCACCTTCAGCACCGCCTTGGAGATATCCTTGCCTTCGTGACGGAACAGCCAGGGCGCCTTGATCTCCGGATAGATCCCGATGTTCTTGCCGGTGCTCTTGTTGAGCCCCTGGATCATCTCGATCTCCTCCTGGAAGGTGTGGATCTTGAAGTCTGACTTCCAGAGCGGGAAGCGGGCCGGATAGACCGGCACCTGCTTGCCATCCACCAGCTGGAACGGTTCGGTCATACGCAGGGAACGCACCTCATCCAGGGTGAAATCCACCACATAGTAACGGCCGTCCGGACGGGCACGGCCGGGGAAACGCGCCGCCACATCGGTGATGCCATCGAGGAAGTGATCGTGCATCACCACCAACTGGTCATCCTTGGTCATCACCAGATCCTGCTCCAGATAGTCAGCCCCCATGCCATAGGCCAGCGCCTTGGACTCCAGGGTATGCTCGGGCAGGTAGCCGGAAGCGCCACGGTGGGCGATCACCACCTTGCCTTCATCGGCAGCCAACACGGGTAATGAGAGGGATGCCCCAAGGCTCAAGGCGATGAGGGAAACGGCGAGTTTTTTCATATGTGATGCTCTTTATTATTGTGTGTAGGTAATTGTTCTATCAGAGGTTTGTTGCATATTTACGGTGGAAAGCGGTGGGCAGCAGCGCACTGCCCACCGTCACTCATCAGCTCGCCTTGCGCAGAGCCTGATGGTATTGGTCGAGCCAAATCTGCAGCATCTGTTGCTCTGAGTCGTTCAGGCGCAGCCCCAGCTTGCTGCGGCGCCAGAGGATATCGTCCAGTGAACAGGCCCACTCCCGCTCGATGAGATAGCGCACTTCCGACTCGTACAGGCCGCCACCGAAGTGAATGCCGCGATCCTCTTTCAGCCAGAGACGGGCATGGGCGCCATAGGCCTCGGCAATGCGCAGGGCACTGCGATCATCGAGCCAGTCAAACTCCAGCGCAAAGGCGCGGGCCAGCTCGCGCACCGAGCAGTCAAACTCGCCGCCGGGCAGACGGCTGGTCGCCGTCCAGTCATCCCCCATCTGGCTGAACCAGGGCTTGAGCTTGTTGCAGGCGGCCTGCGCCAGCTTGCGATAGGTGGTGAGCTTGCCGCCAAACACCGACAAGAGCGGCGCACCGTCAGACTCGCCAGAGAGTTCGAGGGTGTAGTCGCGGGTCACCGCCTGCGGCGAGTCTGACTCGTCATCACAGAGCGGGCGCACCCCGGCGTAAGTCCAGATCACATCTTTCGGCGCAATTTGGCGAGTGAAGTGGGCGTTGACCACCTTGCACAGGTAGGTAATTTCGGCCTCGCTGATCTTCGCTTCCCGCGGGCTGCCGTGGTGCTCCACATCGGTGGTGCCGATGAGGGAGTAGTCCTGCTGATACGGGATGACGAAGACGATACGGTTGTCCTCGTTTTGCAGGATATAGGCCTCTTCGCGCTTATGGATGCGCGGCACTATCATGTGGCTGCCTTTAATAAGGCGAATGCCGCGGGGGGATTTCTCGTTCAGGCTCTCGTCGTAGAAGGTCTTGACCCAGGGACCCGCCGCATTGACCAGACCACGGCAGGTGACGGTGAACTGCTCGCCCCCTTCCCGCTCCAAAGTGAGCGTCCAGTGTTTGGATCCGCGCACCGCCTTGATACAGCGGGTGCGGGTCTGCACATCGGCCCCCTTGTCACGGGCCATCATGGCGTTAAGCACAACCAGCCGGGCATCGTCGACCCAGGCATCCGAGTATTCAAACCCCTTATTGATCCCTGCGGTCAAGCCATCTTGCGGCAGGAAGCGCACACCACAGCTCCCCTTGAGCTTGTCGCGCTTGGCAAGATTGTCATAGAGGAACAGACCGGCGCGGATCATCCAGGCCGGACGCAGGTGTGGACGGTGCGGCAGGCGAAAACGCATGGGACGAGCGATGTGAGGCGCCATACCGAGCAGCACCTCACGCTCCGCCAACGCCTCTTTCACCAGCCGGAATTCGTAATGTTCGAGATAGCGCAAACCGCCGTGGATCAGCTTGCTGGAGTTGGACGAGGTGGCAGAGGCGAGATCTTGCGCCTCAAACAGGGCAACCTTCAGACCCCGTCCTGCCGCATCGGCTGCGATGCCGACCCCGTTGATGCCGCCACCGACGACGACCAGATCATAATGTTCGCTCATGTTCACCTACTTTCATTTTTATGATTGCTATAACAGCAATGTTTGATTTCGCTCATTTTAGAACATGAAAATACAACAAACGAACATTTTATGATGAAAGTGTGATCGCCACAGCCCGCCAGAGGTGGCAAAGGGGACAGGTCAGCTGAGCAAATGGCGTCGGGCCAACATCGGCGAGTTAATAGCCAAAAAAACCAGATTGAATAGTGGTTTTGGCAATACCTATAAAGGGGGGATATGGGTGCAGGGATGGGGGAGAGAAAGGAGGCCGCCCTGACGGGCGACCGGCACAGCCTTGGCGTGTTTCGCCGTCAGCAGATGTGGCAGGCGATCTGGTGTTGCGCCATCAATCGCGTCAGCTTTTCCGGTGGCTCCTGATCGGTAAAGAGGGCGTGGATCTGGCTGAGATTGCCCAGATTGACCATGGCATTGCGACCAAACTTGGTGTGGTCAGCGGCCAGAAAGACCTGACGGGAGTGGGCGATGATGGCCTGGGCAATCTTCACCTCGTGATAGTCGAAATCGAGCAGGGAGCCGTCGTTGTCGATCCCCGAAATCCCGATGACGCCATAGTCCATGCGAAACTGACCAATAAAGTCGCGGGTCGCCTCCCCCACGATGCCGCCATCGCGGTTGCGGATCTCGCCGCCGGCAATGATGACGGTGAAGTCATCCTTGGCCGTCAGAATGCTGGCCACGTTGAGGTTGTTGGTGACGATGCGCAGCTCGCGGTGATCGAGCAGGGCGCGGGCAATGGCTTCGGTGGTGGTACCTATGTCGATAAAGAGCGATGAGCCGTCGGGAATATTGGCCGCGACCTCGCGGGCGATGCGCTCTTTCTCCTTGAGTTGCATCACTTTACGGGCGCTGTAGGCGGTATTGACGGTACTCGAATGCAGGGAGGCACCGCCATGATGGCGCCGGATCTTGTTCTGTTCGGCGAGATCGTTCAGATCCCGGCGAATGGTCTGGGGGCTGACGTCAAAGTGGGTCACCAGATCGTCGGTCGAGACAAATCCCTGCCGCGTCAGGACGTCCAGGATCTCCAGATGTCGTTGGGTTTGCTTCACGCTTGCACTCCGATGATGAGACAAAAAAAGGCCCCGGCAGATGCGGGGCCTTTTGGCAGTTTACCTGATCCCCTTTGGGATCAATAAGCTGAGGATCACGTTTTATGCCTTATGGGCAGCCGCTTTCTTGGCCGCAACGGCAATGTTCTCATGCTTGAGGGTCATCGCCAGCAGGATGATGGAGAGCACGCAGGAGACGGTCAGCACCATGAAGCCGCCATCCCAACCGAAGTGGTCAACGGTATAACCCAGCATGGCGTTGGCTGCCACGGCGCCGCCCAGATAACCGAACAGACCGGTGAAACCTGCCGCAGTACCGGCTGCTTTCTTCGGTGCCAGCTCAAGAGCATAGAGGCCGATCAGCATGACAGGACCGTAGATCAGGAAGCCGATAGCCACCAGCGCCATCATGTCGATGGTCGGGTTGCCGGCCGGGTTGAACCAGTAAACCAGCACAGCCAGGGTCACCAGCACCATGAACAGGATACCGGCCGGGGCACGGCGGCCCTGGAACATCTTGTCAGAGATCCAGCCACACAGCAGGGTGCCCGGAATACCGGCCCACTCGTAGAGGAAGTAAGCCCAGGAGGAGTTGTCGACGGTGAAGTGCTTGGCCTCTTTCAGGTAGGTTGGAGCCCAGTCCAGCACACCGTAACGAATGAGGTAAACGAAGGCGTTGGCGATCGCGATGTACCACAGCAGTTTGTTGTGCAGCACGTACTTGACGAAGATCTCCTTGGCGGAGAACTCCTGCTCGTGGCTCTCGTTGTAATCCTTCGGATAGTCGTTCTTGTACTCCTCGATGGGAGGCAGACCGACTGATTGCGGGGTATCACGCATCACGAAGAAGGCGATCACCGCGATGGCGGCCGCCGCTGCCGCAGGCACATAAAAGGCGCTGCGCCAGTCGTTGAACCAGCCCATCCCGAGGATAAACAGCGGGCCAATCATGCCGCCGCCCACGTTGTGCGCCACGTTCCAGACCGCAACCACTTCGCCGCGCTCTTTCTGTGACCACCAGTGCACCATGGTGCGACCGCAGGGCGGCCAGCCCATGCCCTGTGCCCAGCCGTTGAGGAACAACAGCACAAACATGATGGCAATGCTGGAGGTGGCCCAGTGCATGGTACCCATCATGAACATGATGGCAGCCGAGAGCAGCAGACCGGCGGAGAGGAAGTAACGGGCGTTGGAACGGTCAGAGACGTTCCCCATCAGGAACTTGGACAAACCGTAAGCGATGGAGACCCCGGAGAGCGCGAAACCGAGATCACCACGGGAGAAGCCCTGCTCGATCAGATAGGGCATCGCCAGACTGAAGTTTTTCCGTACCAGATAGTAGCCGGCGTAACCGAAGAAGATCCCGAAAAACACCTGCCAACGCATGCGTTTGTAGAAGGGGTCGACCTTGTCAGCCGGGAGCCTGTCGATGTGCGCCGCAGGCCTGAAGAGACTAAGCATGTTCTGCTTCCTTATTGTTGTTATGGGCGGTTGAGGATGCCCTGACCATTCCAACGAATCATGTGAGTCCGCTGATTCGTAAGCGAGCCTATTGTGCTCATATGCGCTCATTTAATCTGTGATGCATGCTCAAATATTGCAGTTTTATTACAAATAAAAGCTCCAAATGAGAAATCACTCAGCAAGCGCCAGCCCTTGTGTGGCAAGGGCCGCAAGCTACCCCCTAAGTGGTAACTGGCGGTTATCAAGATGCTTTACGTCACATTTTCTTAGCAATGAGTGGGATCTTGTCCACATTTCCTATGGAGGGGGGATGGTGAAATTATTGGGAAGGGTTATTTTCTGTCACGACCGATAACGAGCGCAAACGAGCATAACGTTTGCGCAAGACGCAAAAACAACAAGGAAACGTTTTCGGCGGCAACGGATAGACACAAAAAGATAAAACGGAACATCAAACCTCTACGGGTGGATATAAGGAACAAAAGTATGAGCATACAAAGACCCAATACCCTGCTTGGTGAGTGCATCGCCGAGTTTATCGGAACCGGCCTGCTAATATTTTTCGGCGTCGGATGTGTGGCTGCACTGGTGCTGGCAGGCGCCAACTTCGGGCAGTGGGAAATCTCCATTACCTGGGGTCTGGGTGTGGCCATCGCCATCTATGTGACCGGCGGCATTTCAGGTGCTCACCTGAACCCTGCTGTAACCCTGGCGCTGATGACCTTCTGCGGGTTCGACAAGCGCAAGGTGGTCCCCTACATCATCGCCCAGATGGCCGGTGCCTTCTGCTTCGCCGCCCTTGTCTACTTCCTTTATGGTAACCTTTTCACCCAGTGGGAAGTGACCCATAACGTGGTGCGCGGCAGCGTCGAGAGCCTCGGCACCGCCGGGATCTTCTCCACCTATCCCAATGCCCTGCTGACCAACATGCAAGCTTTTGCCGTCGAGCTGGTGATCACTGCCGTCCTGATGCTGGGCATCATGGCGCTGGGTGACAACAACAACGGCGCTCCCAAAGGTTTCGCAGCCGCTCTGCTGATCGGTATCCTGATCGCGGTGATCGGTGCCTCCCTTGGCCCGTTAACCGGTTTTGCCATGAACCCGGCCCGTGACTTTGGTCCGAAACTGTTCGCGTTCTTTGCTGGCTGGGGTGATGTTGCCCTGACCGGTGGTCGTGACAACCCCTACTTCTGGGTTCCGATCCTTGGCCCCATCGTTGGCGCCCAGATTGGTACTGCTCTGTATGTCAAAGTGCTGGCTCCCTGCGTCCCGGGCAACCGTGTCGTCACCACCGAGCAAGCGACCCAAACCGCCAAAGAAGAGGCTGCCGCATAAGAGCGGCCCCTCCAACGTATAAAAACGTGGAAAATAGAAACGTGGAGAACATCATGTCTGCTGAAAAGAAATATGTCGTCGCTCTGGACCAGGGAACCACCTCTTCCCGCGCCATCGTGTTTGATCAGGATGCCAATATCGTTGGCACCTCCCAGCGCGAATTCACCCAGCACTACCCGAAAGCGGGCTGGGTAGAGCACGACCCGATGGAGATCTGGGCAACCCAATCCTCCGTCTTTACCGAAGTGCTGGCCAAGACCGGGCTGCGCAGCGAAGAGATCGCCGCCATCGGTATCACCAACCAGCGTGAAACCACCGTTGTCTGGGAAAAGGCCACCGGCAAGCCCATCTACAACGCCATCGTCTGGCAGTGCCGCCGCACCGCCGCCATCTGTGAAGAGCTGAAAGCGCGTGGTCTGGAAGAGTACGTTCGCGAGAACACAGGTCTGGTGCTGGATGCCTACTTCTCCGGTACCAAGGTGAAGTGGATCCTCGACAACGTGGAAGGTGCCCGCGAGAAGGCGATGAACGGCGAGCTGCTGTTCGGCACCATCGATACCTGGCTGGTCTGGAAGATGACCAATGGCGAAGTGCATGTCACCGACCCGACCAACGCCTCCCGTACCATGCTCTACAACATCCGTGAGCTGAAGTGGGACGAGAAGATGCTGGACGAGCTGGGCATCCCCATGTCCATGCTGCCGGAAGTGAAACCCTCTTCCGAAGTGTACGGCTACACCACCCGTGGCGGCGGTTCCCGCATCCCCATCGCCGGTATCGCCGGTGACCAGCAGTCTGCCCTGTTCGGCCAGCTCTGCTTTGAAAAAGGGATGGCCAAGAACACCTACGGCACCGGCTGCTTCATGCTGATGAACACCGGCACCGAGCCGGTTCGCTCCAGCAACGGCCTGCTGACTACCGTTGCCATCGGCCCGAAAGGGGAAGTGAACTACGCGCTGGAAGGTGCAGTGTTTATGGGCGGCGCCACCATCCAGTGGCTGCGTGACGAGCTGAAGATCATCCACGATGCCCGCGACACCGACTACTTCGCCTCCAAGGTGGGCGATACCAACGGCGTCTATCTGGTACCGGCCTTCGTCGGTCTGGGTGCGCCCTACTGGGATCCGTATGCTCGCGGCACCATGGTCGGTCTGACCCGTGGCGCCAACCGCAACCACATCATCCGTGCGGCGCTGGAATCCATCGCCTATCAGAGCCGCGATGTGCTGGATGCGATGCAGCAGGACTCCGGCATCAAGCTGGCAGCGCTGAAAGTAGACGGCGGCGCCGTAGCCAACGACTTCCTGATGCAGTTCCAGGCTGACATGATGCACACCCCGGTAGTGCGTCCGACCCGCATCGAGACTACCGCCATGGGCGCCGCCTTCCTGGCGGGTCTGGCCGTCGGCTTCTGGAAGAGCTCGGACGAGCTGGAAGACAAGTTCAGCGTGGACCGCGAGTTCATCCCGCAGATGGACAGAGACGATCGCGCCAAACGTTACAGCGGCTGGCAAAAAGCGGTTGAGCGTTCACGCCGCTGGGCTGAAGAGGATTGATCGGGCACCCGACATTCCGTTGAGATAAACACCAGAGAGGCCGACCGCAATGTCGGCCTCTTTTTTTATGCTTTCCCTTGCCGGTTTCTGCCCCCTTCCCGCTCATTGCTCCCTCCTGTTTTTCTGCCGCCCTCTGTTGTCATCATCCACCACAACGCAATTGAGTTCTCTATCTATAATCATCATCTGGGTCGCATATGCGACCTTATTTATGAGGAGAGCGATATGGAGAGGGCGATACACCGTTTTACACTGCACTCACTCTGGTCAGGGCTCGGGATCCGCACCCGGATCCTCGCTGGCGTAGCGATACTGATGGCCATCGCCATCAGCTGCATCACCTTGATCCTCGAGCAGATATCCCACAGTCAGGCCCAGCAGCGGGTCGAACGCTACGAGCTGCCAAGCAGCGTGGATCGCATTGCCAACCAGCTGACCGCCCAGCTTATCCAGCACCTGACCGAAGCACAGGCGCTGGCCAGCAACCGTTTTGTCATCGACTGGCTGACCGCTGGCATGCCAGAGCAAGAGTGGTCCGCCATGGAGCGTTACTTTCAGGATCTGCAACGGCGGATCGGCGGCAACGTCTTTATCGCCCCCCGCCAGAGCAACACCCTGATCAACTTCAGCGGCGGCCCCACCGCCCAGAAATCGCTGAGCGAATCAGACCCGAAAGATGGGTGGTTTTTCGGCTTTCTCAAACGCAGCAAACCCTATGAGCTGAACCTCGACATCTCGGATTTTGACAAGCGCGCCTCCCTCTATATCAACACCGCCGTCACCCACGAGGGCAAGACCCTGGCAGTGGCAGGCACCTCCATCGACATGAGCGCCCTGAGCAAACTCATCAGCGGCTACCGGATCGGCAAGAGCGGTCAGGTCTATCTGGCCGACATGGAGGGCAATATCGAGATCCACCCCGAGCAGGAGGTGGAGGGGGCAGCCCACCACCAGCAATCCTTCCTCGATACCGTCAAGCGGCTTATTCCCAATGCCCGGGAACAGGTGGCCGTAGAGGCGCTAACACTGGAGGGGCAAACCTACCTCATCGCGGTACGTTACATCCCCACCCTCAACCGACTGCTGATTGGCGAGATCAACAGCGCCGAGCTGGAAGAGGGACTGCAGGAATCCCGCCAGCTCATTATCATGGTGTCGCTCGCCATCGGCGGGATCGCCATGCTGGCCTCCGCCTGGCTGGCTCACTCCATCAGTCGCCCCATTCGTCAGGCTGCCGATGGCATGCACCACATCACTGCCGATCGGGATCTGGCAACCCGTCTCGACTTCTCTGACGAGTCGGAGCTGGGGCTGATGGCCCAAAGCTTCAATCGGCTGATCCAGAGCCTGAACCAGAGCTTCTCCCGCTTCCAGCAGTCAGGCAGCGCCCTCTCCGCCCAGTCGTCCCAATCCATGCAGCAGGCCCAGGCACTGGCAGGAGAAGCATGCCAGCAGGCCCAGAGCATTCAGGAGCTGACCACTGTGGTCACCACCATCGGCGACAATGCCGAGCAGATCGCCAGCCGCTCTGAAGGGGTCAACGACGTGACCCAACGCATCGCCAACCATATGCTCAGCATCGAGCAGGATGTGACCCAGAGCGCCGCGCAACTCGACACCTTGCGCAGCAGCATCGGCAGCTCCTCTGCCCTGCTCGATGAAGTAGTGAAAGACAGTAACAACATCACCCAGATCATGAACCTCATCCGCGATGTCTCGAACCAGACCAACCTGCTGGCCCTCAATGCGGCCATCGAAGCGGCCCGGGCAGGGGATATGGGACGGGGCTTTGCGGTGGTGGCCGACGAGGTACGCCAACTGGCGGTGCGTACCCAGACCGCCACCAAGGATGTGCAGGATCTTATCTTGCGCCTGCAGGAGGGAACGCGGCAGGCCAGCAGCTCGATGGCAGACTCCCGCAACCTGAGCGAAGAGGGATACAACCGGATGAATCAGGCCAGAGAGGTGCTGGTTGATGCCACCAGCCAGATCAACCAGACCGCCCTCGAGATCAACGAGATCAGCGCGCTGGCGCAGGCGCAGAATCAACAGATGGGGCAAGCCAGAACCGCGCTCGACGAGCTGGCCATGGTGGCCGAACACCAGCGGGAACACGCGCAGGAGAGCAATGCTGCCAGCCGCGAACTGTTCGAACTGGCCAAAGCCATCGACGAGCAGATCCGCCAATACCGGATTGGCTAGACCCGCAGCTTCCCTCTCTCCCTCTCAATAACCAAGACGCCACCACAGGGTGGCGTTTTCATTTTGCAAATCATTTTGCCTGCGCTCTCGAAATGGGAATGACGAAAAACAGTACAAATCACTGATAAATAACATAAAAAAATGTGGAACGGCCATTGCTTAGTGATATCAGACTCAACAGAGGGATATCGCCATGAAACCGACCACCAATCAAGCGCCCGTAGCTCACGTCGCCACTCAAAAAGAGACACTGACCCCCCGCGAAGGCACCTTCCTGATGATGGTGGCCCAGCTGGTGGTGCTCACCTGCATCGTACTGGCCGCCACCGTCGGCGGCCTCTCCTGGCAGTGGACCCTGCTGCTGGCCATTCCGCCGGTGATCGGCGGCGCCCTGCTCAACCGAGTATGGGGCAAACTGCCACGGTAACTGCGCTTCAGCTCACACACCTTCCCGAACCGGCGGCCGACCCTCAAGTCGGCCGTCTGTTTATCTGCCGGCTGGCTCATGCTGATTGGCCGCAACGAAGCCGCGGCTTGTTTTCGTTAAGCAAACCGCAGCGACTCACCGTTCAAACAAACCGCACAAACCAACCTGTGCTACAGGGTATGGCTGCCCAGCTGCTCTTTGAGAAAATCGAGCCAGACCCGCAGTCGGATATCCCGCTGGGCATCGGAGTAGAAGACTGCATTGATGGGGCGCGAGGCGCCACTGTTGCTGCGCGCCAGCACCTCCACCAGCGCGCCGCTCTCCCGATCCGGCCCGGTCATGAAATCTGACAGACAGACGATCCCCTGCCCCGCCAGCGCCAGCTGACGCAAGGTTTCGCCGCTGCTGGCACGCAGACTGGGGGTGATGGCAAAGCGATCCCCCTGCTCGGCACTGAGCAGCGGCCAGTGGTTGAGGTGATCGGGATGCAAAAAGCCGAGCAGCTCATGACCGCTCAGCAGATCCGTCGGTTGGCGCGGGGTGCCGCGCTCGCTCAAGTAAGCAGGAGAGGCCAGCAGCCGCAACCGCGAACGACCCAGCGGCAGCGCGCGCAGGGAGGAGTCGGTCAGCTCACCGATGCGGATGGCCATGTCCACCCGCCGCTCCATCAGATTGATAAAGCCCTCCGAGCTGTGCAGTTGCAACTCAATGGCAGGGTAGCGGCGGCGAAACTCGCCGATGATCGGCACCAGCCGGTGCAGGATAAAGGGGGTGGCCGCATCGACTCTCAACACCCCTTCGGGTTGTTCCCGGCGCATCAGCAGATGCCCCTCCGCCTCGCTCATCTCGGTCAGGATCTTCACCGCCCGCTGATAGAACCAGCTCCCCTCCACGGTCAGGCTGACCCGGCGGGTGGTGCGATTGAGCAAAACGGTTGAGAGCTTCTCCTCCAGCCGCTTGATACCGCGACTCACCACCGAGTTATCCATACCGAGGTTCTCCGCCGCCTGGCGAAAACTGCCCGCCTCCACCACCGCCACAAACAGGGTCAGTTCATCAGAATGGGTCTTCATTGCTGTTATCCGGACAAGAGTAATGGGCCTTTATAGGCGCAGCTGCTGTGGATTGGCAAGCGTGCGGTGAGGCCAGTTCTTTTTTTCTACAGAGAAAGAACGTGACCGCGAGCCCACATCATGCTCGCGATTTGTCAGTACAATGCAGCCTGAAAAGCACCGTATGACACCACTTATTTCACAAGGATGAATACCATGACATTTGAAGAACGGCTGGCCGCCGCCCATCAGGAGCTGGCTAACAAAGGGGTATGGCAGTCCAACTACAATCCCCCCTTGTTCTGGTTGTTGCGCCAACTGGGTTGGTCTGTCAAACCGCCACATTACGAGAGCTGGCTTACCAACTTTCTGGTATTTGGCATCGGCCTTGGACTGATCTGGAGCATACTGTTGTGGTTTTTCAGCTGGCAACCCATGGGAATGGATCTGCTATTTGCTCTACGTCAAACCGCTTTTTTTGCGGGATTAATCGGCCTCATTATGGCCAGTGTCCTCAGGTTACGGCACAAGCAACTTAAACTGACACCGTGGGAACAACTTGCTGAGCCCAGAGATGCTGATGATGAGGGAGATGAACTGAATGAAAGCCCATGAGAAATTGAACTATGTGGAGTTTGCAGCCAGGGATCTCGCCGCAACCAAGGCATTCTTTCAGGCTGTATTTGGCTGGCAGTTTGTCGATTACGGCCCCGACTACAGCGCCTTTGCCGATGAGGGGCTGGATGGCGGATTCTATCGGGCAGAGCAGTGCAATCAGATAGCTCTGGGCGGCGCCCTGCTGGTATTCTACAGCGCTGATATTGAAGCGACCCAAGCCAAGGTGAGCCAGAACGGTGGCACCATCAACCGCCCCCTGTTTGACTTCCCCGGTGGCCGCCGCTTTCACTTTGTCGAGCCCAGCGGCAATGAATTTGCGGTCTGGTCGGAGCCGGCCAGCATCTGACGGCAGGAGGGGGAATATCAAAATATCCGCCCCTCTAGCCACACTCGGAGTAAACCAGTATCTCTTTATGCAACCAAAATATTCCTGACAGAACACCTGTTTTGTGATCTTGCAATAGCCAAATGGGAGAGAAAATGATTTATCATAGTGTTCGTATTGATATGGCAAGAATATTTTTTAACTTTATTTAACACTATTTCTATATTGAGAGGTTATAAATTGGACCCTTATGGGATAATCACTATTATAGGTCTTGCTGTTGCTGTGTATGCAACATTTCCTGTAGAGAAAAGATTGGATTTAGTTCTTAGATTTTCAATTTTTGATAGAGTTATTATTACGCTAACTTTATTGGCAGTTCATTACATCATATACCTCCCTGTACTTGAATCCTTGGGGCTTTATATTTACCTAGGCCCTTGGAAATATGGTTTCAATGAATCAAACACCATATACCTTATGTTCTTATCCCTTAGCGTCTATATTTTCATTAGAATAAAGTCAGCAAAGGTTACGCGTTCAAATATAGATACCGCATATGAACTATTTGAAACGCTTTTACTAGAAAATAAATATAGTGAATTAACTCTGTTAGTTAAAAAACATATACGAAGTATTATCGAGATTAGTGGCAGCAGAAGCTTAAGAAACTCCATTGCAGGAAAAATAAAACCACGTTCTAATTTTCATACTTTACTTTTAGAGGGAAAAACCTGTGATGAGCCATCATTATCAAACAAACTAATGGTTAATATTTATGAAAAATTAGTCCACGATGATAAAAAACCAGAGGTGGCCGCCAATATACTTCGCAGGTTGGTAAGCAATTATGGCTTCGTAAATTACATTTCAATTGCACAACCATACTTAGGAATAGATATAATAAAATATGAAAATTCATTTACAAGAGATTTTATCAGTGGATTTATATCATGCCTAATAGAAAACCCTAATAGTATTTACTACTATGAATTAGAAAACACTCAAAATTTAACTCATGGCCATAGATATTATATTTCTGACAACAATAAGTTTCTTTATTTTTTCCTTGGGGATATAAATATTGCCAAGAAATTTTCCATTTACAAACCAATTGGAGATAAAGTATGTTTCTATATTGAGAATGACACAGAAATATCCTCTAGATTTAATCGCTCTTTAGGTACATATGTAGATCACCAAAGATTCAAATGCCCTATCTATAGCTCTATGCATTTTTTTGACATTATGATAATGGAATCTATACATAATAATGTCCGCTGGCATATGTGGTTATTTTATTTTGTATCATTCACAAAACTAATTTTAAGCAAACTAAATCCATCGGCAAATGTAGACCTTGAGGCCGAATGGCCAACACCATACCATTATACGATTTATAATATAATTACCATTATGCTTCGATGGTTAGAGGAGTCAGAATATCTCGCAGATAAATCACAGCTATATATAAAGAACCAGAGTTTATCTCATGATAATGGCTCCATTATGAAGAGCACGGCACTAGCTCTTGGTAGTATCGTGTACATGGTTATAAACTCATCCAATATCACAGAAAAGTTTAAAATATATATTCTTGAGATTGTTTGTCGATACCTTGCAGATACAAAACATGAACCATTGCTAAATAATTTAAATAAAGTTCTTATGTTGTCCATATTGAGAAATGGAGTACATAACAAACATCACAATGAATATGTGCGCACACTCAGTTACTGTTTCAATAAAATAGATCACTGTTTGATATATGAACTTAAGGATTTTGAGGCGTTTATAAGTAATGCTCTCATGGAATAATAGCAATTCCATTCCCCCAAAACAAAACCTAGTTATTAAAATGTCAATTACTGATTATTGCTTATGTCTCAATTCACTGCTGCGCCATTAACCCTGTTTCCAGCCAGTCACGGCAGGCATACTGCCCCTTCGTTTTTGCCAAGGAGGTTCAGATGTCATCACCCGTGATTGTGATTGCCCAGCTTGAAGCCAAACCCGAATTCGCCCCCCAGTTTCGCGCCGCCCTTGAGCCGCTGATTGCGGCCACGCTGCAAGAGGCGGGTTGCCTGCGCTATCAGCTGCACCAAGACTTGGACAATCCAAACAGCTGGATGCTCTACGAGGTGTGGGAGAGCGAAGCGGCCCTCACCGCCCATCAGGGTCAGCCCCACTTTACGGAATTTGTCGCCAAGGCCGAGCCCTGGTTTGCCAGCAGCACCATTCGCCGCTATCAGCCGCTGGGCGCCTGACTGGCCCCTGTGCCACTTTCCACTTAGCCCATCAAGGGCCAACCACCACCCCATTGAGGAACAAGATGATCAATATGCCACCCATGGGTCTGGGCACTTTCCGCCTGAAGGGCGAGCCGCTGCTTGCCACCCTGACCAACGGTCTGGAGCTGGGCTATCGCCATATCGATACCGCCCAGATCTATGACAATGAAGCCGAGGTCGGCGCCGTGCTGACCCGCAGCACTGTTGCCCGTCACGAGATCTACCTGACCACCAAGGTGTGGACCAGCGAGTTTGGCCCGGGCAAGCTGATCCCGAGCCTTGAGGTGAGCCTGGAAAAACTGGGCACTGACTATCTGGATCTGGCGCTGATCCACTGGCCCTCCCCCAAGGATGAGGTGCCGATGGCAGTCTATCTGGAGCAGCTGGCAGAGGCCAAGGCCCGGGGCCTGACCCGGGAGATCGGGGTCTCCAACTTCACCGTGGCCCAACTCAAACAGGCTATCGAAATTTTGGGGCCGGGGGCCATCGCTCACCAGCAGATCGAGGTTCATCCGCTGCTGCAAAACCGCAAGGTGGTCGAGTTCTGCAAAGCCCAGGGTATCGCCGTCACCGCCTATATGCCGCTCGCCTATGGCAAGGTGCTGAGCGAGCCGCTGCTGATGGAGATTGGCCAGCGCCACGGAGTATCAGCGGCACAGGTGTCGCTGGCCTGGCTGCTGGCGCAGGACATGACAGTGATTCCGAGCTCCACCAAGCGGGAGAATCAGGCCGCCAATCTGGCCGCTCTCGATATCACCTTGAGCAGCGAGGAGATGGCCGCCATCGCCACGCTGGATCGGGGCGAGCGCTGCGCCAATCCCGATTTTGCCCCCGCATGGGACTAACGCGAAAAAAGGGCAGGTTCTGCCGACCAGCCAGATAAAACAGGGAGAGCATCATGCTCTCCCTGTCTCTTTTCTTGCCTCACGCTTTGCAGCGCTTGCTGAACGTCCAGCCGCCATATTGATGCCAGATGCAGCCCCGCAATCAGGGCGCGTTCTGGCAAAGGGCGGGATCGAACACTTGCTTCCAGTCTGATTTCATATCGACCACCACCCAGCCCCGCGCTTTTGCCTGTGCCAGCCCGTCGATCAGCTTGCCGCTGGCTGGCGGATGGCTGTCGTAGGCGTATTCGCGCTTGGCATCGGTGTGGTGCACCAACAAACCAAAAGTGTGGAAATCCGGGTTGGTCGAGGTGTATTGCAGCATGGGCACGTCGCCATCGCTGTTACCAAAGGCGCCGACCGGACGCTGCCCCATAAAGAGGTGAATGGCGGCCGGTTTCGCCTTGCTGTCATCGAAATAGGCGCCGCTCATGGTCTTGCGGATCTCGCTGCCCTCCCCGGTCAGGGCAAACTCGCCGAGGGTAAAGGAGCCAATCACCTGCTGGGGCGGGATGCCATACATCTGCTCGGACATCACCCGCATAAAATCGATGCCACCGCCGGAGACAATCCAGGTCTGAAAGCCATTGTCCCGCAGATACCCCAGCAGCTGCTTCATCGGCAGATAACCGAGCTGATCGTAGTGGCAGCCAAAACGGGGATCCTTGCTGCTGTTGACCCAGCGAGTGACCCGCTCGGCAAACTCGGTGGTGGTCATGCCGCTGTGGGTCAGTCCCACCAGCTTGGCGAGCCCCTTCTCCCCCGATTTGGCCAAGGCCTTGAGGTCGTTGTTCAGCACTGCCGCGACGATGGGGTCGGCCTTCCACTCCGGGTGTTTCGGTGCCAGGCGCTTGATCTCGTCCATCGCAAACTGCAGCTGATAGGTCATGGGCGCTTCAGGCCAGAGGGTGCCGTCATTATCAAACACCACATGGCGCTTCTCTGGCGGAATATAAGTGGGCTGCTGCTGATCGGTGGCATTGGTTACCCATCGGGTGATCGCCTGCTTGGCTGCCGTGTCATTCCAGGCAGAGAGGGGATCGCTCTGGCCAGCCTGTACCGCAAAGGCGCCGCACAGCAACAAAAGAGAGGAGAGTCGATTCAATGTCATCATGTTACCTGTCAGCTGGATATTGCCTGTCTATTGCCTGTAGATGAAAGCGCACGGCCATCACAACACCGGCGCGCATGGGTTCAACACACTCGGGTTTCACAGGGAAAATCCTATGGCGGCCAGCTTGTACTGGAGCTTAAGCAAGCTCAGAAAAGGAACAGCGTTCATCCCGTTCTGCGAGGCAGATCACTGCGTTGCGCTCACGCCGCGGGCACCACAATCCCCTCCCACTCAGCGTTATTGCTGCTTATTTGGCAAAAGTAATTTGATGTCACCGTCATTTTTGCCAACAAAACCCATCGGCATACTGGCGCCATTCTCCCGTCGGGAGTCCCTAACCAAGGAGTTGTTATGCCACTGGCGTTATTTGCCCTTACCCTGAGTGCCTTTGCGATCGGCACCACCGAATTTGTGATCGTGGGGCTTATCCCCACCATCGCCGAGCAGCTCAATGTCTCGCTCCCCTCGGCGGGCCTGTTGGTCAGCCTCTATGCCCTTGGCGTAGCCATCGGTGCCCCTGTGCTCACGGCGCTGACTGGCAAGGTGCCGCGCAAGTGGTTGCTGGTGGGGCTGATGGCACTCTTTACCGCCGGCAACCTGCTGGCCTGGCAGGCCCCGGGTTACGAGAGCCTGATCGTGGCCCGCATCCTGACCGGATTGGCGCACGGGGTCTTCTTCTCGGTGGGTAGCACCATCGCCACGGGTCTTGTGGCCAAAGAGAAGGCGGCGAGCGCCATCGCCATCATGTTCAGCGGCCTTACCGTGGCGCTGGTAACCGGCGTACCGCTCGGCACCTGGATTGGTCAGGTCTTTGGCTGGCGTGAAACCTTTCTGGTGGTGAGCCTGCTGGGTCTGGTCGCCATAGTGGGTAGCCTGCTGCTGATCCCGAGCAACCTGCCCAAGGGGGCAGCCTCGACCATCCGCGAGCAACTCTCGGTACTGACCAAAAAGCCGCTGCTGCTGGTCTACGCCAAGACCGCCCTCGGTTATGGCGGCGCCTTCACGGCGTTTACCTTCCTCGCCCCCATCCTGCAGCAGGTGAGTGGCTTTAGCGCCGGTGCGGTGAGCCTGATCCTGCTGGTCTACGGGGTATCGGTTGCCGTCGGCAATATCTGGGGCGGCAAGCTGGCCGACAAGATGGGTCCATTGCCGGCGCTGAAGCTGCTGTTTGCCGGTCTGGCGCTGGTGCTGCTGGCCCTCACCTTCACCGCCCCCCATCCGGTGCTGGCCGTGCTCACCGTGCTGGTGTGGGGCGCCTTTGCCTTCGGCAACGTGCCGGGTCTGCAGGTTCTGGTGGTGAAGCAGGCCGAACTGCACACCCCCAAGGCAGTGGATGTGGCATCGGGCCTCAATATTGCCGCCTTCAACGTCGGCATCGCGCTGGGATCTGTGGTCGGTGGCTTGGTGGTTGAGCACCTCGGCCTGATGCACACCCCCTGGATCGGCGCCCTTATCGTGCTGCTGGCCTACGGGCTAACCCATGTCAGTGAGCGCCGCGAAGCCCTCCGGCTCGCTGCCTGTCAGGCATAAGCTGCGCCAGCAGGCGTCACGCAAGGGCGTGGCGCCTGCTGCAATCGGCGCGGCAGGCTTCTATGCTGTGACACAGCGCCAACCCGGCAACTGTTTCAGCAACTTTTTCAGCAACCAAGCCTGTCACCCTCGCATCATTTGCCACGGAGTCTGTTATGAAGGTGCTTATCGTCTATGCCCATCCCGAACCCAAAAGCTTCAACGGTGCCCTCTTCTGCCACGCCATCAGGGCGCTGGAGCAGGCGGGCCACACAGTGATGACCAGCGATCTCTATGCTATGGGCTTTGATCCCGTCTCGGATCGGCGCAACTTCACTGCCGCCAGCGATCCCGATTTTCTCAAGCTGCAGCTTGAAGAGCTGGCTGCCACCGAGCAGGGCAGCTTTGCCCCGCAGCTGGAGCAGGAAATGCAAAAGCTGGAGGCGGCCGATCTGCTGATCTTCCAGTTCCCGCTCTGGTGGTTTGGCCTGCCCGCCATTCTCAAGGGGTGGGTGGATCGGGTCTTTGCCATGGGGCGGATCTACGGTCAGGGTCATATCTACGAGAGCGGCAAGTTTCGCGGCAAGCTGGCGCTGCTGAGCCTCACCACCGGCGGCCCCGCCGAGACCTATCTGCCCGACGGCTTCAACGGCGATATCGACGGGGTGCTGCGCCCCATCCAGCGCGGGATCCTGCAATTTGTCGGCTTCGACGTGCTGCGCCCCCATATCTGTTATGCCCCGGTGCGGGTCTCGCAAGAAGAGCGGGAAACCTGGCTCGCCCAGTGGGCCGAGCGCCTTGGCCAGATTGAGCAGGAGCCCCCCATCGCAGTCGGCCGCTACCAGTAGCGGCTGACGCGGCTGACACTCCCCCCACACAGCACAAAAACAGCGAGCGGCCCCCGGCCGCTCGCTGTTTTTCACGCTCTGTCGTTATGGTTTTTGTTATCCGTGGGCAAGCCTTATGCCGCCTGTTGCACGCCTGCTTTGCCGGTCACCGCCCGCTTGAGCCAGTAGTCGAGGCTGACGTAGCGGCCACCGCCGTAAACCAGCAGCACCAGCAGCATCACGAAGTAGGTGGCGGCAAACTCCATCCCGTTGTTGAGCATCACGGGATCCCCGAGCTCGGTGATGTAGTTGTAGCGACCGGGGAAGTTGGCGGCCAGCCACTCGATAAATCCGTTGAGGCGCACAGTGGCCTCCATGCTGCCGGTGGCGATGGCGTCCCAGCCGTGCTTCCAGTGCACCATGGCGCTCGCCACGCTCATCAGGAAGATGGTGGGAATGGCCATGATACGGGTAAAGAGGCCAAGGGCGATGCAGATGCAGCCCAGTACCTCGGTGCCCGCCGCCAGAAAGGCGAGCAGGGTCGGGAACGGCAAGTTGAGCCCCCCTTCCGAGACCGGGGCACCAAACCAAGCGACGGTGCCGGCAAAGCCCATCACCTTGGAGTGGGCCCCCACATAGATGACCGGAATGAGATAGAGACGAATGGCCAGCAGGGCCAGAAAATCGAGCCGCTTGCACTGGGCCACCGCCCGCTCGTACCACTGGATCAGGGTGTTGTTCATGGGAATTCTCCTTGGTGTTTGCTAAATGGGGGCAAGGGAGTGCCAGTCTGGCGCTCACCGACGGGCAGGGTAAGCAGACCCAGCCGGTGAAAATGGCGTGCCCACTCGCTCAGATCAAAGTCGCTGCGAACCTGTTGTACCTGTTGCAGGAACGCGGCTTGGGTGATCCCCGGTTGCTGTTGCAGCAACTGGATCAGCGCCACATCCCATTCGCGCAAGCGCTGGGTCACCACCTGATGTTCCGGGCTGCGAAACAGGCCATAGAAGTGGTTGCCCTGCCGGGTCGGCACCACGCCGCTGCGACGAATGGCAAAGGGGAGCTCAAGCAGTTGCAGGGTGGGATTGAGCGTAAACGAACTCTCCGCCGTTACCTCCTCCCCCGGCAACACTTGCGGCACCACCCCTTCATCAATCTCGACACAGAGGCAGGCCCACTCGAACTCCAGCAGCGCCAGCCGCTGCCTGGGCCAGTTGAGAGAGCCTTCACTGTGGCGATGCTGCACATAGCGGACAAACTCGGTGGCGATATGGTGAAACTCGGGAGCCTCGGCGCCGTGCGCGATGACAAAGCCCTCCACCAGCTGCCACCTGTCCACCGGCGCCCAGTGAGCGTGGGTGAGCGGAAAGGCACTCTCCAGCACCGACTCCACATTGGCGCGCACGCTGCGGGCATAGTGGCTGGCGATGCCATCCTGCGGCAGCCGTACCCGGCTCGCCAGCCAGGCGGTCTGCTGCTGCATCCGCTGCGGCGCCGTTTTGGGCGCAGTGATCAGTGATAACTGTCTATCCATAGCGCACCTCCCGCACCTGACTGTCGATCGCCTCGCAACAGGCGCCGTGCACCCGCGCCAGCTCGGCCTCCAGCTCTGCCAGCGGTGGCAGATGGTGATCCCGCTCCAGCAACAGGGGACGCAAACCGTGGGTCTGCACCGTATAACGGGCCAGCGCCACCACCTCCTCGCACACCGGTTTGCCATGGGTATCCAGCAAGGTGCCATCCGCCTCTTCCAGATGACCGGCGATATGGAAATAGCGGATCGCATTGCTCGGCAGCCCGGCGATCATCCGTTTGGGGCAGTAACCGTGGTTGCGGCTGTTCACAAAGACGTTGTTGATATCGAGCAGCAGCTCGCAGCCGCTGCGCGCCACCAGCTCGGCGAGAAAATCCTCCTCCGGCATCTCGTGGTCATAGCCGTGGTAGTAGGAGATATTTTCCAGCACCAGCGGGCGGGCCAGCGCCTCCTGCACCTGCGCGATCCGCTCGGCCAGATAGGGGATGTTCTCCCACTGACGCGGCACCGGCAGCAGTTCGTAGAGATAACCCTGTTGGTCGCGGGAAAAGCTCAGGTGCTCGCTGTAGATCCCGATACCGAACTCATCCAGAAAGGTGCGGATCTGGCTGAGCAGGGTGCGATTGAGGGGCTGACAATCGCCGAGGGAGAGGCTGAGGCCGTGGGCCACCAGCGGGTAACGCTCGGCCAGCTGATGCAACTGCTCGCGCCTGGCGCCGCCGATGGCCATCCAGTTCTCCGGCGCCAGCTCGAGAAAATCGATGCCGGGGCGGACGGGGCCGGAGCAGAGCGCATCCAGATGCTCCTGCCGCAGCCCGATCCCCCGACTGCGGGAGCTTATTGGCCGCATATCCCCTCCGTCATCTTGCTGCCGTTGTTGGAACCGGATCTGTCGCCATCAATCCCCTCTCCCGCCACGCCACACTTGCCGTCACGGGCGCGCACCAGTAGACCCTGTGGATCGCTGTCGAGGGCTTGCTTCTCGAAGCGCTTCTCGGTGCCGCACTTCCCCGCCGCACACTTGCCGCCGTGCTGTTCGCTGGGGGCGGCTTTCACCGGCGCATCACTCGGGGTGGCCGCCAGCGCCAGCCCCGGGGTCAGGGCAATCAGGCTTGTCATGGCGATGGAGAGGGTCAGTTTGCCGGTGGTTTTGTTGCTGCTTGAGTTACTCATGAGCGGACTCCTTGACGGATGAAACGGGGTAGCTGGAGAGATCGCGGGCGGCCACGATCTGGCCGTGGAACTGCTGTTTGACGATGGCCATCGCCTCTTTCTTGTGATTGAGGCCAACCCCCATCCAGTGGTTGAGCACCAGCAGCTTGGGGTTCACCTCGGCGGCAATTTTTGCCACCACAGATGGCTTGGCATGGAGCGAGGCGGAGACAGGGTCGGCCCCTTCGTGGATGGCGAGCGGCATCACCAGAATGTCGGCCCCCTTGGCAAACGGCACAAAGGCCGGGTTGCTGCCGTTCTGATCCGCCGAGATAACGATGGTCCCCTCGGCGCTCTCGATGCGATAGGCCAGACAGGGCACGTCACCGTGAGGAATGCCGAGCGCGGTGATGGTCAGCCCATCCTGCTGATAGACGGTGTGGGGCCGCGGGCTCTGGTAGGACACATCGTGCAAGGTGATGGGGAAGAGGCCATCGGTGCCATCCTTGAAACCGCTCAGGTAGGCATAAGCGCCCTTGTCCTTGTTGAAGAGGGCATCGAAGTAGCCGCTCATGCTGGGGAAGGCCGAGCCGGCCTCTGGCCCCGCCAGATCCAGCGGATCGCTGCGCTCGAAGAAGTAGGCCCCCTTGAGCAGGGCGGGCAGGTCGGTCACATGGTCGGTGTGAAAGTGGGTGATGCCGATAAAATCGACCTCTTCGAGCTTGGCCCCCGCCTGGCCGAAGCGCAGGTAGACGCCGCCACCGGCATCGATCAGGATGCGGGATTTCCCCTTCCACCAGATCACCTCGCTGGAGGAGGCGCGAAGGTCGTCGGAGATGGGGCCGCCACTGCCGAGCACCTGCAGGGTGAAGGTTTTATCCAGTGGCGTCAGTTGTACCGGTTCGGCACAGGCCGGGGCGACGGTGAGCGCGCACCCGATGGCCAGCGCCACCGCTTTCAATCTCTGTTTCATCACAATTACCTGTCGGTTGGTTGTCGGTTGAAAGTGTGTCGTTTAAAGAGGGGGAGAGAGGGGCCGATGGCGAAGTGTGAACGCCCACCACCGGCCGTGGCGGGGCGCGAGCCCCGCCGTCAGTTACCGTCCCGTTCGTCCGCCTGCCAGCGCGCTTCCAGCCAGAGCAGGTTGCACAGGCCCAGCAGCAGGGCGAATCCGAGGCCCAAAATCCAGGTGAAGTACCACATAGCAGATCCCTTGAGGTCAGTAGAGTTGATGGCTGTCGCGCTTGATGCGGGCACGGTCGAGCTTGCCGCGCACCACCCGATAGACCCAGCCGGTGTAGCCCAGGTTGACCGGCATCAGCACCAGCACGAGGCCGAACATGATGGCCAGGGTCTTGTAGCTGGAGGTGCTGTCCCACAGGGTCAGGCTGCTGACCACATCGAGGGATGAGGGCAGCACGAAGGGGAACAGGGCGATGGCCACCGAGCAGAGCATGGCGGCGCAGGCAATGGCGCTGGCCAGCAGCGAAATCCGGCCCCGCTCCAGCCAGGAGGCAATCCCGCTCACCAGCGGCGCCAGCGCCCCGATGATCGGCACCAGCCACAGCAGCGGATAGTCAAAGTAGTTGCGCAGCCAGCCTCCGGCGTGGGGGATCACCCCCTTCATCAGCGGGCTGATGGCGGCATTCGGGTCAAAGGGTTGTGTGCCCACACCGGTCAGCTGAAACCCTTGCAGATCCACCAGATGCCAGCCGGCCAGCAGGTAGCAGAGGCTCACCAGCGGGGCCAGCAGGATGGCGATCCCCCGTGCGCGCAGCGCAGGGGTGCCGGTCACCTTGGCTTGCAGAAAACCGGCGCCGTGCAGCAGCAACAGGCTGATGGCTGTGGCCAGCACCGAGATCAGCCAGCCCCAGTGGAAGTCGAACGCGCCATAGTGCAGACGCAGCGCCGTGTCGAAGCGAAACGGCAGCCCCTCCATCACCAGACCGATAGCCGCACCGAGGATGAGCGCCGGTATCAAGCCACCGGCCACCAGCGCTCGATCCCACCAGCGGCGCCACAGCGGATCGGCCAGCTTGCTGCGATAGTCAAAGCCGACCGGACGCAAAAATAGCCCAAGCAGCAGCACCACCATGGGGATGTAGAGCCCCGAGAAGGCGGCGGCATAAACCAGCGGCCAGGCGGCGAACAGGGCGCCGGCACCGGCAATCAGCCACACCTGATTGCCCTCCCACACCGGCCCCACGCTGTTGATCACCAGACGGCGGTCGTCGTCATCTTTCGACACCACTGGCAGCAGCATGGCGATGCCGAGATCGAAGCCATCCATCACGATAAAACCGACCATCATGAAGAGCACCAGCGCCCACCAGATGAGTTTCAGGGTTGCGTAATCCATCAGGCGATCCTCGCAAGTTCGGGTTGTTCACCGCTGTAGCGGCCGGTATGGAGAATGGCGGGCCCCTTGCGGATCACATGACGCAACAGGAACAGCTCCACCACCAGCAACAGGGTGTAGATGGAACAGATAGCGATGAGGCTGAACCAGAGTTGGCCCGGCTGAAGCAAAGAGACCGAGGCCGAGACCGGCAGCACATCGCTGATGGTCCAGGGTTGACGGCCGAGTTCGGCCACCAGCCAGCCCGCCTCGATGGCAATCCAGGGCAGCGGAATGCTCCAGAGTAGGGTCTTGAGCAGCCGTGGCGAGTCTTGCAGCCGGTTGCGGCAGAGCTGAACAAAGCTCACCACCATCAGCCCCAGCATGGCGACACCGAGCCCCACCATCACCCGAAAGCCCCAGAACAGCGGCGCCACTGGCGGGATGGAGTCATCGACCGCTTTGGCAATCTCAACCTCACCGGCCTTGGCGATATTGCTGGCATAGGGGGTGAGCAGCATGCCGTAGCCGAGATCCTTGCCGTGCTGCTCGAAGCGGGCGCGGTTGGCAGGTGTATCAGCGCCCTGCCGGATCTGGTCGAGGGCCTCGGCCGCCACCATGCCGCTGCGAATGCGCGCCTCGTTCTGCACCTTGATATCCTTGAGGCCGGTCACCGCCTCGTCGATAGAGCGGGTAGCGATGATCCCCATCAGATACGGGATCTTGATGGCTGCGTGGGTGGTCTCGGCAGTCTGATCCGGGAAGCCGAACAGGGTAAAGGAGGCTGGCGCTGGCTCGGTCTCCCACTCCGCCTCGATGGCGGCGAGCTTCACCTTCTGCACCTCGCCGGTGCGATAGCCCGACTCATCTCCGAGCACAATGACCGAGAGAATGGCTGCCAGCCCAAAGCCGGAGGCAATAGCGAATGAGCGCAGGGCAAACTGCACTTCCGTCTTGCGCAGCAGATACCAACTGCTCACCCCCATCACGAACATGGAGGCGGCCACATAGCCTGCCGCAACGGTGTGAACGAACTTCACCTGTGCCACCGGATTGAACAGCACGGCGGCGATATCCACCAGCTCCATCCGCTGGGTCAGCAGGTTGAACTCGGCCCCCACCGGGTTTTGCATCCAGCCGTTGCCGATCAGGATCCAGAGCGCGGAGAGATTGGAGCCGAGCGCCACCAGCATGGTCACCAGCAGGTGCTTGCCGCGGGAGAGCTTGTCCCAGCCGAAGAAGAAGAGCCCCACCAGGGTCGATTCGAGGAAGAAGGCCATCAGCCCCTCGATGGCCAGCGGAGTACCGAAGATGTCCCCCACATAGTGGGAGTAGTAAGCCCAGTTGGTGCCGAACTGAAACTCCATGGTGATCCCCGTGGTGACCCCCATGACGAAGTTGATGCCAAACAGTTTGCCCCAGAAGCGGGTGATGTCCTGATAGATCACCTTGCCGGTCATCACATAAGCCGACTCGGCGATCACCAGGATCCAGGACAGCCCCAGCGTGAGGGGCACAAACAGGAAGTGGAACAGGGCCGTGGCGCCAAATTGCAGGCGAGACAGGCTGACCACGTCATCCGGATTGATCATGCGTCACTCTCTTTTGTTGTATTTGCCTTGCACGTTTCGTGCGTGACAAGTACATCACGGAGCATGACACCTATAACAGATGCAGTTATATTGAATTACACCTATAACAGTTGATCCAGATCATGTCCCTTTACCAGCAGTTGGCCGACCGCCTGCAAAGCCAGATCGACGATGGCATCTGGCAACCGGGGGAGCGCATCCCCTCCATTCGCCAGAGCTGCAAGACCCACGGGCTCAGCCCCATGACAGTGTTGCAGGCCTATCAACTGCTGGAAAGTCAGGGGCGGATCCTCGCCCGCCCCCAGTCCGGCTACTACGTCAAAGCCGCTTCGCCGCAGGTCGTGCAGCACACCCCGAGCCAGACCCACTACAGCGGCTCGGTGGATATCAACGATCTGGTGTTCGAGGTGTTGCAGGCGAGCAAATCGCGGGATCTGGTGCCCCTTGGCATGTCGGTAGCAGACCCGACCCTGTTCCCCCATCCCCAGCTCGGGCGGGCCCTGGCCAGCTGCATGCGCAAGCTCGATCCCTTCAGCACGGTGGCCGACCTGCCCCCCGGCAACGAAGCGCTGCGCCGCGCCATCGCCCAGCGCTACGCCAGCGACGGGGTGGCGGTCAATCCGCAGGAGATCATCATCACCACAGGCGCCATGGAGGCACTCTCCCTCAGCCTGCAGGTGCTGACCGAGCCCGGTGACTGGGTGGTGGTGGAGTCCCCCACCTTCTATGGCGCCCTGCAGGCCATCGAACGGCTGAAACTCAAGGCGGTGGAGATCCCGGTCATCCCGGGGGTGGGCATCGATCTGGCGCTATTGGAAGATGCCCTCAACCAGATGCCGGTCAAGGCGTGCTGGCTGATGGGCAATGTGCAGCACCCGCTGGGCCACACCATGCCCGATGCGCACAAACAGGGGCTGATGGCACTGCTCAACGCCCACAAGGTGCCGCTAGTGGAGGATGACGTCTATGCCGAGGTCTACTTCGGCCGCGAGCGCCCCAAGCCGATCCGCCACTGGGATCAGCGTGGCGACAGCCTGCTCTGCAGCTCCTTTTCCAAGTGCCTGGCGCCGGGCTTTCGGGTCGGCTGGGTGGTGGCGGGGCCCCATGCCGAGCGGGTGCAGCGGCTGCAACTGATGTCCACCCTCTCCACCAATGTGCCGAGCCAGCTGGCGCTGGCCGAGATGCTGCGCCAGGGCGGGGTCGATGCCCACTTTCGCCGCCTGCGCCACACCCTGGCCCAGCGCCAGCAGCAGATGCGGGCGGCCCTGCAACGGCTGTTGCCGGACGAGGTGCGGATCTCCTCCCCCGATGGCGGCTACTTCCTCTGGCTGGCGCTGCCTGCCCATTTCGACAGCCGAGCCCTGCACGCCAAGGCTCTGGGCAGCGGTTTTTCAGTAGCCCCCGGCGCCCTCTTTTCCAGTCAGGGGCAACACAACCACTGCCTGCGCCTCAACAGCTCCCATCCCTGGAGCGAACAGCTGGAGCAGGCCCTCACCCGACTGGCCGCGCTGATTGCCGCACAACTCGGTGAAAAGTAACGAGGCAAAGAGCCGCTGACGAAACGAACAAAGGCCAGTAACGGGCCTGTGTAGTTGGGGAGTGACGCACCTTGGCTCGCCATCAGAAACTGGTTATCTGACCATGATTTGCGACTGCACCTTGAACCCCAGCGCCTCGTAGAGGGCTTTGGCGCGCTCGTTGAAGGCCATCACCTCCAGCCGGATTTGCTGAGCATCACGGGCATTGGCCCACTCATCGCAATGGGCGATCAGCGCCCTGCCAATCCCGAGAGAGCGGTGCTGCTCATCCACCACCACCGAGCCGATACGGCAAATCGGCGCACGGGTGAGAAAAGGCACGCTCTCATTGATGTTTATCCGCGCCGTCAAAAAGCCCACCACCCTGCCATCCTGCTCGGCAACGCAGAACAGACGCCTTCTGCACCGATGGCGTCGAGCAAAAATGCCCGCTCCTCTGGCGAAGGGGGGCAGAACACCTCGGGATAGTGTTGATGGTGGATCTCTCCTATCTGCCGGTTCAGCTCGACAATGGCGTCGATATCCAGTTCGCTTGCCTTGCGTATCTCCAACGGTTGCTCCTTGCAAAAAAGTGATGGTCCTGCGCCATCTTAGAGGCTGTGTCCCGCAATCCAAATAGGCTCATTCGTATCTTTTTACGAGCAGCAGAAACAACAACGCCCCTTGAGCGGGGCGTTATCGGCAATCCATGGCGATGAGGGATATCAGGCGGGGGCGTTAAGTTGGGCCACCTGCCGCTCGATGCTCTCTTTGAGGTTCTCATCGAGTTTGAGGGCGCGCGCCAGCTCATCGAGATAACCGCGCTCCATAAAGTGATCCACCTCGATGGCGAGCAGGGAGGCGAGATAGACCTCGGTGGCCAGCTCCATATCGGTCACTTCCCGCGCCAGCGCGTGGGGATCGAGGGGACGGGCCAGCTCGGCGTCAATCCAGCGGGCGACATCGCTCTGACCCTGTTCGGTCAGGTACTCCTGAATTTTCTGGCGCTCGGCGCCGTCGATATGGCCATCGGCCCGGGCCGCAGCCACCATGGCGCGCACCAAAAGCGCCGCGCGGGCATCCAGCGCATTGCCTTCCAGCCCACTGACGGGATGGGTCGGCTGGGCGGGCGCCGCCTGCTGGGCCTGCCAATCCTGATAGAGCTTGTAGGCCAGCCCGCCAAGGGCTGCGGCGCCCCCCACGGCAGCGGCCTTGCCGCCATATTTGCGCATCTTCTTGTTACCCAGCAGCAGACCGAGCGCGCCGCCGGCCAGCGCTCCCTGCATCTGCCCCTTGCGCTTGTCTCCGCCTTCGTTGAGCCAGCCTTTGCCAGCCCCCAGCAACTGTTCCAGCATCTGTTTCATGGTGTCACTCCTGCGGGTCAAAAAAGTGAAATCGGGATGAATAAAGACAGATAGTGACCCCGCCCCCCTGAATCGGGGATGAACCCTTGACCGGGCAGGCCGATGGGGCAAAGCTCAGGGAAACCCTTCAGGCAATAAGGATGTAACTGTGCCAAATCGCGAACTGACCCTGCAATTTCTGGCCGAGCCCTCTGACGTCAATTTCGGCGGCAAGGTACACGGCGGCATGGTGATGAAGTGGATCGATCAGGCGGGCTATGCCTGCGCTGCTGGCTGGTGTGGCGGCTATGCGGTGACCGTCTATGTGGGGGGGATCCGCTTTTTGCGCCCCATCCAGATTGGCCAGCTGGTGGAGGTGCACGCCCAGGTGATCCACACCGGCACCACCAGCATGCATCTGGCGGTGGATGTCTACAGCCGCCACCCCACCGACACCGAGCGTCACAAGACCACCCACTGCATCATCATCTTTGTGGCGATGGATGAGCAGGGCAAACCGACCCCGGTGCCCCAGTGGCAGCCGGTGAGCGAGAGCGATCTGCAGTTGCAGCAGTACGCCAAAAAGCTGATTGCCCTGCGTGAGGAGATCGACAAGGAGATGCGCCAGCACCTCTGACCCTTTACCCCTCCCCAAAACAGCGGGGCGCTTTCGGCCAGCGGCGGCGCCCCTGTATACTCCCCCCTTATTCCCGCAACCCGAACCAACCGAGGCCATACCGAATGTCACTGGAAACTGCCCCGCCCGAGGTGAAACTCGCGGTGGATCTGATTGAACTGCTGGAGACCAACCAGCTGGCTCCCGAGCTGGTGCTGGCGGCGCTGGCCATCGTGAAACAGGATTACGAGCGCAAGCTGGCGGAGGGGAAGGATCACTGATCCCTCCCCGCATTTTTTCCGCCTTATCTTGCCGACGTCAGTTTTTCCCACTGAAGTTTTCCCCCACATAGCAACTCACTGCGGCCCCATCACCTCGTCACAGAGGGCGATCAGGGCCGAACTCAAGCGGGTGAGCGGCTCGCTCCCGCTTCCCCCGGCATGGAGCGCTAGCTCCACCGGCGCCACCTTGGGCCACTGAGTCAGGGCCAGCTGATCGACGGGCATCAACCGTTTGGGCAGCAAGCTCACCCCGATCCCCGCGCTCACCGCCCCCTGCAAACTGGCGAGACTAGCGCTGACATAGGCAATGCGCCAACGCTGGCCAAGGCCATCGAGCGCCTCGGTCATCTGGCGCCGATAGAGACCTTCGCTCGGGAACACCACCAGCGGCAGCGGATCCCGTTCCCGTGCGGGCCAGTCGCGACTGTCGACCCACACAAGCGGCTCGCGCCAGCTGGCAAGGGGCGAACCCTGCCCCCGCGCCTGCTTGACCAACGCCAGATCCAGCTCTCCCGCCTCGAAGCGCTGCCAGATCTCGTGGCTCAGGCCGCTTTGCACCTCCAACCGCACCTCGGGGTAGTCGCGGGCAAAGGCGGCCAGCACCGGGGTAATGGCACCGGCGGCGAAATCCTCCGGCACCCCGAGGCTGAGCGCCATGCTCCCCTCGCTCACCTGCTCCTCGGCCTGCGCCAGCAGCGCCAGAATGCGGCGGGCCAGCCCCAGCAATTTTTCCCCCTCCGCCGTCGCCACCACCTGACGGCCAGCACGATCGAGCAGCGGGCAGCCAAGCTGCTGCTCAAGGCGGCGGATCTGCTGGCTGATGGTGGATTGGGTCAGATGGACCCGTTCACCGGCGCGGGTAAAGCTGCCGGTGTCGATAATGGCGACAAAACTGCGCAGTAACAGGGGATCCAGCATGGGGCGCTCCATTTATAAAACCACTGAAACCCATTCTATCATTTAATTTCCAAATGATTTTCGAGCCCGCTAGGCTGGCATTTTTGCCTCCTTTGACGGTGATCCGCCATGTTCAGCCCCGATGACTCCGCATCCCGAATGCATCCCACTTCTCCCAGAACCGGAAACTGCACCCGATGAATCAACGAAATACGGATCAACCCGCAGGCCAGACGGCCCTGCTGGTGCTGGTGATCCTGATTGGCCTGAATCTGCGCCCCTTTCTTACCGCCATCGGCCCGCTGAGCGGCGAGATTGGCCGCGCCCTGTCGCTCGGGATGGATACCCTGGCCTGGCTCACCCTGCTGCCGCTGTGGCTCATCGGGATTGGCGTGCTGCTCACTCCCAGCCTGCGTCGGCGCGCCAGTGCGGGCCAACTGCTGGGGCTGGCCCTGTTGCTGCTCGGCATTGGCAGCGCCATGCGCCTCGATGCCAAAAGCGGCGCCCTGCTGATCGCCAGTGCGGCGCTCTGCGGCCTTGGTTCGGCGCTGGTGCAGGGAGTGTTGCCCGCGCTAATCAAGCAGGCCTTCACCCGCAAGGTACCGCTGGTGATGGGGATCTTCTCCGCCTGCATGATGGGGGGCGGAGCACTGGGGGCCAGCCTCACCCCAAGGCTGGCGGCGAGCCTCGACTGGTCGCGGGCACTGGCGCTCTGGAGCCTGCCGCTGCTGCTGGCCCTCGTCTGGCTGGTGTGGCAAGTACGTCTGCCACGGGCCGCCGCGGTCGCCATTCCCGATGGCGAGCAACGGCTAATCACCCTGCCCCGCAGTTGGTTGCTGATCGTCTGCTTTGGCATCATCAACAGCGGTTACGGCATCGTCGTGGCCTGGCTGGCCCCCGCCTATATGGCGAATGGGTGGAACGCCGCACAGGCTGGCGAGCTGGTCGCCTGGCTGGCACTGGCGCAGACTGCCAGCGGCCTCGGTCTGCCGCTGCTGGCGGCGCGCAGTCTAGATCGGCGGCCATGGATGGGGCTGGCGATTGCCATGCAGCTGGCGGGGTTTGGCGGCCTCTGGCTGGCACCAGCCAGTGCCCCGATTCTCTGGTGCATGCTGTGCGGCGCCGGTCTTGGCGGCAGTTTTTCGCTGATCATGGTGATTGCGCTCGATCACCTGCCCGACCCGCGCCGCGCCGGCACCCTGAGCGCCCTGATGCAGGGCTTCGGCTTTATGCTGGCGGCCACCGGCCCCTGGGTGGCGGCGCGGCTCTATCACTATGTGGGCGACTTCACAGCCGCCTGGCAGTGGCAACTGGGGGGCTTGCTGCTGATGAGCCTGCTGGTAGTGCGCCTCGACCCGCGCCACTACCCTCGCGTCATGGGGTTACCGACCGCCAGCGAACCAACCCTTTCAGCGCCCCTCCCGGCCAGCGCTGCGGCCCAAAGCAACACACCGGCCTGAGGCCGGTGTGTTGGAGATAACAGTGTTGGGGATGACAAGGTAGGCTGATGCCACTCAGGGGAGCAACTCAGCGCCCCTTCTTCTGCCGTCCGCTGTTAGCAGTGCGCGGCTTGCCAGCGGCCGGTTTGCCACCCTTGGGTGCCCCTTTGCCAGCGCCGCCCTTGTTGGCAGCACCTTTGCCCGCGCCACCCTTGCCCACCGGCAGCTTCTTCTCGAAGGCTTCCGGGCCCGGCACATTGGGACGCCCGCCAATCTCGTGATCGTCATCGCGGCGCGGTTTCTTGCCCTGCCCCGGTTTGGCGGTTTGCGCCGCAGGGGCCTTGGCCGCCTTCGGCTTGTCGCCTTTGGCCGGTTTCACCTCGGAAGAGGAGTCCTCAATCAGCTTGAACAGATCGATCAGCTCGTCGTCGGTGAGATCGCGCCACTCGCCCACCGGCAGCCCCTTGAGGCTGACATTCATGATGCGGATGCGCTCCAGCTTGGTCACTTCAAAACCGAAGTACTCGCACATGCGGCGGATCTGGCGGTTAAGCCCCTGCACTAGCGTGATGCGAAAGACGAACGGCGCCTCTTTCTTCACCTTGCACTTCTTGGTCACAGTACCGAGGATCGGCACCCCGGCCGCCATGCCGCGCACAAACTCGTCGGTCACCGGCTTGTCGACGGTCACCAGATACTCTTTCTCGTGATCGTTGCCCGCCCGCAGGATCTTGTTGACCAGATCGCCGTGGTTGGTGAGGAAAATCAGCCCCTGCGAATCCTTGTCGAGCCGCCCGATGGGGAAGACCCGAGTGCTGTGGTTGACGAAATCGACGATGTTGTCCTTCTCGCCCGCCTCTGTGGTACTGACGATGCCCACCGGCTTGTTGAGGGCGATCAGCACCAGACTGTCCGCCTCGCGCGGCTCGATCACCTGACCGTTGACCTTGACCAGATCACCAACCTGCACCTGATCGCCAATCCCGGCCCGCTTGCCGTTGATAAAGACGTGGCCCTGCTCGATAAAGCGGTCGGCCTCGCGGCGCGAGCAGATGCCGCTCTCGCTGATGTATTTGTTCAGGCGCATGGATTCGTTAGCCAGCATGGATCACCTGCCACAGGTTCTGGGCCGCGCCCGGTTGTGCCATCGCCTGTTCCGGCTGCGCCGGGGAGGCTGTTTGCTGCATCAGCCAATTCACTACGTCAAAGTTCTGCATACCATTCCATCTTCAAAAAAGGCCAATGCCAGCTTATCCATCAAAAAACGCCGCTACAGTAGCATAATTGCCCCCTCTCAGGGGCAGATAGTTGCAGGGCCGCAGCGCCCAAGCGGGCATCCGCGAACAAGTTCACGCCGCCAGATGGCCCGCGATGCAGCCTTCGAACGGCCAGCCTGATGTAAGCGGCGGGATCAGGCGCCCACAGCCAGCGCGGCCGAACGCCATCAACTATACATATCACCTTGTTTCCATTAGGCTTTAAGCCGGTTGGCCGCGCCAAATGTGCTGCGCCAAACTCGCCCGCCCAAAGGCGGCTCTACCTCTATCGCCAAGGATTGCACCATGCTGGCTCACACTCGCCGCCTTGTTCGCCGTGCTCTGCTGACCCTGTTGCTGCTGTTGCTGACCGCTTGGGCGGTGATCGCCTACTTCGCCTGGCAGGCAACGCCGCTGCAGCTGTGGCACACAGTTGTACCCCCCGAACTCAGTGCCGATGAGCTCGACAGCAGCGACTGGCAAGCCTATCTGGCCCGCGAAGCAGAGCTGTTCGAACTGGTGGCCACCGAGGTAGTCGCCAAAACACCGCCGGAGCAGCAACTGGCCAGCAATCGCTACTATCAGGACGCGCCCATCAATCCCGCCCGCTTTCAGCAGAACTGGAACCGCTCCTATCTGCTGCGCCCCGAGGGGGAAGTCAAAGGGGTAGCGGTGCTGCTGCACGGCCTGACCGACTCCCCCTACAGCCTGCGCCATCTGGCCAGACGCTATCAGGAGCAGGGCTTTATCGCGCTGGGGCTGCGGATCCCCGGCCACGGCACCGTGCCCGCTGGCCTCGTGGATGTGGATTGGGAGACTTGGCTGGCCGCCACCCGACTGGCGGTGCGGGAGGCCAGATTGCTGGCACCGGGCAAGCGGCCGCTGCATCTGGTGGGCTTTTCCAACGGCGGCGCGCTGGCGGTGAAATATGCGTTCGATGCGCTGGCCGACCCGAGCGGCACGCTGGCAAAACCGGATCGGCTTGTCCTGATCTCCCCGATGATCGGGGTGACCCGCTTTGCCCGCTTCGCCGGGATCAAGGCCGTGCCAGCCCTGCTGCCCGCCTTTGCCAACGCCGCCTGGCTCGACACCATGCCGGAGTTCAACCCGTTCAAGTACAACTCGTTTCCGGTCAACGGGGCTCGCCAGTCCTATCGCCTGACCCACGCCATCCAGCAGCAGGTGCGCCAGCTGGCCGCCAGTGGCGAGCTGGCGGCGTTTCCCCCCGCCCTCACCTTCCAGTCGGTGATGGACTACACCGTCAGCACCCGCTCCATCATTGCCGATCTCTACCACTACCTGCCGGCCAACGGCAGCGAACTGGTGCTGTTTGATATCAACCGCAGCACCCTGTTTGGCCCGCTGATGAGCTCGGCCTCCGAGCTGGCGCTGCAGCGCTTGCTGCCAAACGCCCCCGGGCACTATCGCCTCACCGTGGTGGGCAATGTGGAACCCGCCTCCCACGCGACGCAGGCCAGAACGCTGGCCAGCGCAGACCAGCCTGAGCAGGTTCGCCTGCTGGGTATCGATTATCCCAAAGAGATCTACTCCCTCTCCCACGTGGCGCTCCCCTTCCCGATGGACGACCCCCTCTATGGCATGGCAGCGCGCCCGGAGCAGCGGGAGCAATACGGCATCAATCTCGGCGGTCTGGCCCTGCGTGGTGAGCGCGGCGTGCTGATCGTCAACCCCGGCGCCCTCACCCGCACCTCCTCCAACCCCTTCTACCCCTATCTGCAGCAGCGGGTAATCGAGACCCTCACCGCCCCTCCCGTGGCCCGGTCTGCAGCCGTAACCCCTGCCAGCAGCGGTCAACCTGATGCGGCCTATCAGGCAGAAGTGGAGCAGTTTTTACAGGAGAGCGACGAGAGCAACGCGCCTTTCTAGGGCGTTTCTGGAGTATCGGCAAAGAGCTACTGGCGCAGGGTCGATGGCGATACAAGAAAGGGGCCGTCAATTGACGGCCCCTTTCTGTTGCTGATGGCGATGGGGGTGATGGTTTAGTGGGCTCAGGGATAACGGCTCACTTCTATCAGGTTCTGATCCGGGTCGAGGAAGTAGAGTGATTCTGATAGGTGTTGCACCGTCAGGCGCCGCGCCAACCCTGTCAGGGGTAGATGCTGACCTCAATCAGGTTCTGGTCAGGGTCGAGGAAATAGACAGATTCTATCGGCCCGCAGGCGCCACTTTTGGTCACCGGCCCCTCGACAATATCCACCCCGTGGCAGGCAAGCTGGGCCATCACCTGCTCCAGCGGCCAGCGGGTGATAAGGCAGACATCTCCCGACCCCACCTGCGCCCGGTTGCGCGGCTCCTGTCCCAGCAGTTGCAGATTGATCTTCTGGTTGCCAAACCCTACCGCCCGGCGCCCCGCACCGAAGGTGATGGCCTCCATATTGAGCACCGAACTGTAAAACGCCACGGCCCGTTCGATATCACTGACCGTCAATACCAGATGGTCGATATGGCTGATCATGGTTACCTCCTGGTGGTGATCTGGCTGATGTGACCGACATATGCCCGCAAACATCCGATTATTGCCCCCACGGCGGGCAACCCCATCATACCCGGCAAGGGGAAGCCCATGTGTGCCGTGGCGCGCAAAGAGAGCGCAAATGATCTAGTCAAATAAATTCGCGTTACTGCACCGCTGCGCACGCTTTGTCACGCTGGGCCAGCAGGGCTTCATCGTCACTGTTCATTGCCGCCAGAATCGCCTGATTGCAGGCGCGCTCCGCCAGCTTGGCAGGACTCTGCTTGGCATCCCCAATCTCTGCAATCATCGGCCGATAACTGACGGCAGCCGAGCAGTACATGGTGCGAAATTTGGGCAGTTGCCAACTGCTGTCATCCTGCCGGGTCAAGTCATCACACAGCTTGTGAAACAGGGCGGACGCCTTGACCGTGCACTGGCTAAAGCGCCGCACATCCTGCACGTATGGACGACAAACGCTCGGCTGCCGGATCTGCCACAGCTGAAAAGAGAACGGGACCGACTCCCCCTCATACTGCACCACCAGCGTCTTGGCCTCGGTGCCATAGATATCCGCAACCTGCTGCTGTACCAGATTGAGATAAGCCGAAAAAAGATAGGAAACCGGATCCATCACCACCTCCCTGTGGTTGTGTTACGTGCAACGCAACATAGTTGCGTAGCCTATCCAATAGCGTGCCTAAAACATGAAAATGAAAACTAGCTTACTGATTTATTTAGATAAATTTATGGACTGGGCGCACGCTATCGCAAAATGACAGCTGAAATGCGGTGTCGTTTGGATTAATATGCCAGGCGATAAAAGCACACTCGGATGACGCCGTCTATCACTGTGATACCGGCCAATCCCAACAGCATTATCTCCTCTACTTAGGATCTGGTTTTGAGCGATAACTGGACAGAAGAAGAGCTAAGGGCTGCGGTTATTGCATATTTGGATATGCAAACCAAAGCATCTCTTGGTGAGCCCTTCGTGAAAAAGCACTATTACCGGGAATTGGCGAGCCAATTCGGGCGTACGGAGAAATCCTTCGAATATCGGATGCAGAACATCTCATATGTCTGTGCCGAAATGGGACGAGAGTGGCTTCCCGGGTTAAAACCCGCCAAAAATGTGGGTGCAACCGCTTTTACGCATATCGAACGCCTGATCCGCCAACAGGAACTTAACCTTCGCTCTTACAAAAACGCGCTGGAACAGCCGCTTCCACAAGGGGTCGAAACGCCCCAATCACGTTATGTCATCACCAACAGTCATGAACGAGACCTGCAAGTCAGGGAGTGGGTACTGCAAAATGCAGCCCAACAATGTGAATCATGTAACGCACCTGCTCCCTTTATAACCGCCGCAGGGGAACCCTTCTTGGAAGTACATCACCTGAAAGGGCTAGCAGAGGGTGGCTCAGATACGGTTAGCAACACGGTAGCCCTTTGCCCTAATTGCCACCGAGAGATGCACTACGGCTGTAATAAAACGGAGATTGTCGAGGCTCTTTATCAACGGATTAAACGTCTCGTTCGCGAATAATCACCTACTCAGAGGTAGATTGTTCACGCAGTGTTGCTTACTGACGCAAAACCCACCGGATTCTCGCCCAAAACCCCGGCTAAATTATCCAGTTGCATAATAACCATGCGGCCTTGCGGTTGTTTAACTGGCCCTAACGTCAGATAATACCGCCCGCCTTCAACCCCCGATAACCCGACTTTCAGTGACGGTAATTGATGACTGAGTACCTGCTTTTATTGATCGGCACCGTGCTGGTTAACAACTTCGTGCTGGTGAAATTCCTCGGCCTCTGCCCCTTTATGGGGGTCTCCGGCAAGCTGGAAACCGCCATCGGCATGGGGCTGGCGACCACCTTCGTGATGACCCTCGCCAGTGCCAGCTCCTATCTGGTGGAGCACTATATCCTGCTGCCGCTGGATATCGCCTATCTGCGCACCCTCGCCTTTATTCTGGTGATCGCAGTGGTGGTGCAGTTTACCGAGATGGTGGTGCGCAAGAGCAGCCCGACCCTCTATCGCCTGCTGGGGATCTTCCTGCCGCTCATCACCACCAACTGCGCGGTGCTCGGGGTGGCGCTGCTGAGCATCAATGAGCGACATGACTTTATCCAGAGCGTGATCTACGGCTTTGGCGCTGCCACCGGCTTCTCGCTGGTGTTGATCCTGTTTGCCGCCATGCGCGAGCGTCTGGTCGCCGCCGATGTACCCGCCCCGTTTCGCGGGGTGTCGATTGCCATGATCACCGCCGGTCTGATGTCGCTGGCCTTTATGGGCTTTACCGGCCTTATCAAGATATAACCATGATCCATATTCTCTTTGCCATTCTGGTGCTCACCCTGCTGGCGCTGGCGTTCGGGATTATCCTGGGCTTTGCCGCCGTCAAGTTTCATGTGGAAGCAGACCCCATCGTCGACCAGCTCGATGCCCTACTGCCCCAGACCCAGTGTGGCCAGTGCGGCTATCCCGGCTGCAAACCCTACGCCGAGGCGCTCGCCAACGGCGATCAGATCAACAAGTGCGTGCCCGGTGGCGAGGCTACCATGCGCAAGATTGCCGATCTGATGGGGGTCGAGCCCCAGCCGCTGGGGGGCAGTGATGAGGCCGCAGTGCCGGTCAAAAAGGTCGCCTTTATCCACGAAGATCAGTGCATCGGCTGCACCAAGTGCATTCAGGCCTGCCCGGTGGATGCCATCGTCGGCGCCACCAAGGCGATGCATACCGTGATTGCCAACGAGTGCACCGGTTGCGATCTCTGTGTCGATCCCTGCCCGACCGACTGCATCGAGATGATCCCGGTGCCTACCACGGTCGATAACTGGAAGTGGGATCTCAATAACGTGCATGTTCCGGGCAAGATTCCGGTCAAGATAGTGGAATAAACAGCGGAGCAATCATGCATTCCTTACTCGAACGTATCAAAGCCGGCACGCTCTGGGACTTTCACGGTGGCATTCACCCCGCCGACAACAAGCTGCAATCAAGCCAGAGCCCGGTGGTAGACGCCGGTCTGCCGCCGCGCCTCATTATTCCGCTGCGCCAGCACGCAGGCCCCGCCGGCGATCTGCTGGTGCAGGTGGGCGACAAGGTCAAAAAAGGGCAGCCGCTGACCCGTTATGCCAAGGGGCGGGTCGTCCCTGTCCATGCCTCCACCTCCGGCACCATCACCGAGATTGGCAACCACACGGTTGCCCACCCCTCCGGACTCGGCGATCTCTGCGTCATTCTCACCCCGGATGGGGAGGATGAGTGGGGCGAGCGCAACGGCAAAGCCGATTACTGGAATCTGGAGCGGGGCGAGCTGCTCGAGCGCATCCAGCAGGCGGGGGTGGCGGGCCTTGGCGGCGCCGTGTTCCCGACCCACAGCAAGCTCGATGGCCGCGGCCAGCTCACCGAGATCCTGATCGTCAACGGGCTGGAGTGCGAACCCTATATCACCACCGATGATCGGTTGATGCAGCAGTACGCCGACGAGATCATGGATGGCATCCGGGTGCTCAAGCACCTGCTCAAACCGAAACTCACCCTGATCGGGGTGGAAGACAACAAGCCCGAGGCGATCGAGCAGCTGACCCGCCACGCCACCGACGAGGACGTGCTGGTCAAGACGGTGCCGACCAAGTACCCCTCGGGCGGTGCCAAGCAGACCATCGAGCTGCTCACCGGCCGTCAGGTGCCCAAGGGGGGCCGCGCGGTCGATATCGGCATCATGGTGCTCAACGTCGCCACCGTGTTTGCCATCAAGCGCGCCATCATCGACGGCGAGCCGCTGATCGAGCGGATCGTCACCCTCACCGGCGACAGCTTCAAGCAGCCCGGCAACGCCTGGGTGCGCCTCGGTACGCCGGTGCGCTGGCTGTTGCAGCGTTTCGAACTGCAACCGGAAGCGGAGCAGCGGGTGATCATGGGTGGCCCCATGATGGGCTTTACCCTGCCCCACGCCATGGTGCCTGTGGTCAAGGCCACCAACTGCCTGCTGGCGCCGACGCAGGCCGAACTGCCCGCCCCCGGCCCGGAGCAGCCTTGCATCCGTTGCAGCGCCTGCGCCGATGCCTGCCCGGCCACACTGCTGCCGCAAGAGCTCTACTGGTACAGCCGGGCCAAGGAGTATGACAAGGCCGAGAAGCTCAACCTGATGGACTGCATCGAGTGCGGCGCCTGTGCCTGGGTCTGCCCCAGCGAGATCCCGCTGGTGCAGTACTACAAGATTGCCAAAGACGACATTCGCGAAGCCCGTGCCGAGGCCGAAAAAGCCGAACGCGCCAAGCAGCGCTTTGAGGCGAAGCAGGCCCGTTTCGAGCGGGAAAAAGCGGCCCGCGAAGCGCGCCATGCCGAAGCCGCCGCCCAGCGCCGTCAGACCATGACGGCCGCAGGCGGGGAAGATCCGGTGGCAGCGGCACTGGCCCGTATCAAGGCCAAGCAGGATGCCCCCATCACTGCCATTGCCGCCACCGCCGAGGGCTTGCCTGACAACAGCGCGGTGATTGCCGCCCGCGAAGCCCGTAAACGGGAAGCGGAAGCGCGCCGCGCCGCCAAGCTGGCAGAGAGCGCAAACAGCGAAACAGCCGCTGCGGCGCAACCCGCTGAGGCGGTTGACCCCGCCAGCGATCCCAAGAAAGCGGCTCAGGCTAGCGATAGCGCCGAGCCTGCGACTGCCGAAACCACTGCTGCGCCTGCGGTAGATGCTGATCAGCAAAAGGCAGCTGTTGATCCGAAAAAAGCGGCGATTGCCGCCGCCATTGCCCGGGCCAAGGCCAAAAAGGCCGAAGCCAGTGGCGAGTCGGTAAGTGCAGATAACAGCGCGGTAACCGACGCAGGCACGCAAGGCGATGCACCATCTGCTGCCAGCGAAGCAATTGATCCCAAGAAAGCGGCTATCGCTGCTGCCATCGCCCGCGCCAAGGCCAAAAAGGCGGCCCAGCAGGGTGACAGCGCTGAGGGCGATCTGACTGCAACCGCAGGCACCAGCGAATCCGCTGCAACCCAAAGCGATGCGCCATCTGCGGCCAGCGAAGCGGTTGATCCCAAGAAAGCCGCTATCGCTGCTGCCATTGCCCGCGCCAAGGCCAAAAAGCTGGCCCAGCAGGGCGACATCGCCGGTGCTGAAGGTGCGCAGAGTGAGCCAGCTGCCAGCGCACAGACCCACGACGTGGCGCTAGCCAAGAGCGAAGTAACCACCAGCCACAGCGATACGGCTGCAAGCGAAGCGGTCGATCCCAAGAAAGCCGCTATCGCCGCTGCCATCGCCCGTGCCAAGGCCAAAAAGCTGGCCCTGCAGAGCTCAAGTACCAGTGCTGAGGTAGAGAGTGCCGGTACTCAGGTAGAGAGTGCCGGAGCTGAGGGTGAGCGCGCACCGGCCGAGCCGATGCAAAGCGATGCAACCAGCAGTGAGCAACCACTTGCCGTCACTGCCGCGCCTGAAGCGAGCGCTCCAGCGGTTGACGCCCCGGTTGATCCGAAAAAAGCGGCCATTGCAGCCACCGTGGCCCGTGCCAAGGCGAAGAAGCTGGCGGCCGAGGCGGCCAGAGCCGCAGAGACCGCCGCTGAAGATGCACCGTCAGCCGACCGAACAACCACAAGGTAATCGACAGACTCATGTTCAATATTGCGACTGCGCCGTTTGCCCATAACCGCAAACAGACCCGAACCCTGATGCTGCTGGTGATCCTGGCCTGCGTGCCGGGCTTGCTGGCCCAGACCTGGTTCTTCGGCTGGGGCTCCTTTATCCAAATCCTGCTGGCGATGGTCACTGCGCTACTGTGCGAGGCGCTGGTGCTCAAGCTCCGTGGCCGAACCATCAAGCCTGCCCTGATGGATGGCAGTGCGGCGCTCACCGCCGTGCTGATCGGTCTCTCCCTGCCGCCGCTGCTGCCGTGGTGGATGCTGGTGGTGGGCACGGCCTTTGCCATCATTGTCGCCAAACACCTTTACGGCGGACTGGGTCAGAACCTGTTCAACCCGGCCATGGTCGCCTATGTGCTGCTGCTGGTCTCCTTCCCGGTGCAGATGACCAGCTGGCTGCCGCCGGAGAGCGTGCGCGCCTACAGCCTCGGCTTTGGCGATGCCGCATCGGTGATCTTCACCGGCTTTAGCCTCGACGGCTACAGCATGGCGCAGCTCAAGCAGGGGGTGGATGGTCTCACCATGGCAACCCCCCTCGATACCCTGAAAACCGGCCTGACTCAGGGGCTCACCACCGGCGAGATCCTGAGCGGCCCGCTATTCGAGGGTTGGGGCGGCATCGGCTGGAGCTGGGTCAACCTCGGCTATCTGCTGGGCGGCCTGTTCCTGCTGCAGCAGAAGGTGATCAACTGGCGCATTCCCACCGCGATTCTCGGTGCCCTGCTGGCGGCCTCCACCATCGGCTATCTGGTGAGCCCGGATGCGACCGCCACGCCCATGTTCCATCTCTTTAGCGGCGCGACTATGCTGGGGGCCTTCTTTATCGCCACCGATCCAGTCAGTGCCTGCACCACGCCGCGCGGCCGACTGGTCTATGGCGTACTAATCGGAATGCTGGTCTACATCATTCGCCGCTTTGGCGGCTATCCGGATGCGTTCGCCTTCGCCGTGCTGCTGGCCAACCTTTGTGTGCCGTTTATCGACAGCCTGACTCGTCCGAAGGTATACGGAGCCCGTCGCCAATGACCAAGACGATAACGCCGAAACGTATCGAGTGCTGCTGGCCAACCTCTGCGTTGCCCATTTTTATCGACACGCTGACTCGCCCGAAAGTGTATGGAGCTCGTCGCCAATGATGTTTCTGCCCTTTTCCCCCATCACAGCTGACGGAGCCCGGACATGTTAAAGAGCATGCGCAAGAACGGCCTTATTCTGGCGATGTTCGCGCTCGGCTGTACCGCGCTGGTGGTACTGACCAACGAACTGACCAAGGATAAAATCGCCCACCAGCAGCAGCTGGAGAAGCAGCAGACCCTCTCGGTATTGCTGCCAGAGGGGAGCTATGACAACGATTTGGTGGCCAGCTGCAAGCAGGTGACCAGCAGGAAGTATCTCGGCAGCGATCAGCCGCAGGCCCTCTATACCGCCAGCAAGAATGGCGTGGTGACCGGCTATGCATTGGAGGCGATTGCGCCGGATGGCTACAGCGGGGCGATCCGCATCGTGGCGGGCTTTGATGCCAAGGGCACCATCACCGCCGTGCGCGTGCTCGCTCACAACGAGACCCCGGGCCTCGGTGACAAGATCGAGCTGAAGAAATCGGACTGGATCAACAGCTTTGCCGGAAAATTCCTGACCCATGACAACGAGCCTCAATGGGCGGTGAAGAAGGATGGCGGCGAGTTCGATGCCTTTACCGGCGCCACCATCACCCCCCGTGCCGTGGTCAAGGCGGTGAAGAACCTGCTGAAACTGCAGCAGGAGCAACCCGAACTGCTCAGCAACGCCCCGGCTTGTCCGGCGGCGAACTAACGGAGTCGAGCCATCATGAACCAGATGGAACAGATTGAAACGGGCGCTGCCCCGATTGCCGAGCTGGAAAGCCGCAAGGGCGAGCTCAAGGAGCTGATGAGTCAGGGGCTGTGGAAGAACAACCCCTCGCTGGTGCAGGTGCTGGGGCTCTGCCCGACCCTCGCCGTCTCCTCCACCTTTACCAATGCGCTGGGGCTGGGCCTTGCCACCATGGCGGTGCTGGTCTGCTCCAACCTTGCCGTCTCGCTGGTGCGCAACTGGGTGCCGAAGGATATTCGCATTCCGGTCTATGTGATGATCATCGCCTCGCTGGTGACCAGCGTGCAACTGCTGATGAACGCCTACACCTATGGCCTCTATCAGGCGCTAGGCATCTTTATCGCCCTCATCGTCACCAACTGCGTCATCATCGGCCGCGCCGAGGCCTATGCCTCCAAGAACCCGCCGCTGCTGGCGGCTCTCGACGGCCTGATGATGGGCCTTGGCTTTACCCTGGTGCTGCTGGTACTGGGCGGCATGCGCGAGATCATCGGCATGGGCACCCTGTTTGATGGTGCCGAGCTGCTGCTGGGCGAGTGGGCCAAATCCCTGCGTATCGAGCTGTTCCACGCCGATGCCAGCCTGCTGCTGGCGATTTTGCCGCCGGGCGGCTTTATCGGGCTGGGGCTGCTGATCGCCGCCAAGAACGCCATCAACGACTGGCGGGACCGCAAACAGGCCGCTACCGTAGCCCACTGCAACGTTGCCCCGGCCCGCGTCCGGGCGACCGAACTATGATCGGACGCAAGGGATGAACAACCAGAAACGCAGAGAGATACTGGAGCGGCTGCGGGAAAACAACCCCCACCCCACCACAGAGCTCAACTTCAATTCGCCATTCGAGCTGCTGATCGCCGTGCTGCTCTCGGCGCAGGCGACCGATGTCAGCGTCAACAAGGCGACCGACAAGCTCTATCCGGTGGCCAACACCCCGCAAGCGATGCTGGATCTCGGGGTGGACGGGCTCAAGGAGTACATCAAGACCATTGGCCTCTTCAACACCAAGGCCGAGAACGTCATCAAGACCTGCGCCATCTTGCTGGAGCGCCACGGTGGCGAGGTGCCGGAGAATCGCGAAGCGCTGGAAGCCCTGCCCGGCGTCGGCCGCAAGACCGCCAACGTGGTCCTCAACACCGCCTTTGGCTGGCCCACCATCGCCGTCGATACCCATATATTCCGGGTATCGAACCGCACCGGCTTTGCGGTAGGCAAGAATGTGGATCAGGTGGAGGAGAAGCTGCTCAAGGTGGTGCCTGCCGAGTTCAAGTTGGATGTCCACCACTGGCTAATCCTGCACGGGCGTTACACCTGTCTGGCTCGCAAGCCCCGTTGTGGTTCCTGTATCATCGAGGACTTGTGCGAGTACAAAGAGAAGGTCTATCCCGAGAGCTGATAGCCTCACAACCGAGATTGAAAGCAGTACACATCACCAACCCGGAGAACTGAGCAATGAGAATTCTGCATACCATGCTGCGTGTCGGCGATCTGCAACGCTCCATCGACTTCTACACCCGCGTCCTTGGCATGAAGCTGCTGCGCAAGAGCGAGAACAGCGAGTACAAGTACACCCTGGCCTTCGTCGGCTACGGTGACGAGAAGGATGAAGCGGTGATCGAGCTGACCTACAACTGGGGGGTGAGCGAGTACGAACTGGGCTCAGCCTATGGCCACATCGCGCTGGAAGCGGACGACATCTACGCCACTTGCGACGCCCTGCGCGCCGCCGGTGCCAAGATCACCCGCGAACCGGGCCCGGTCAAGGGCGGTACCACCGTCATCGCCTTCGTCGAAGATCCGGACGGTTACAAGATTGAACTGATTGCCAAGAAAGATGCCGGTACCGGCCTGGGTGACAGCTTCTAAGCTGCCCTAATCCCGCTGCCGGATGGCAGGATCAAAAAAGAGCGCAAATGCGCTCTTTTTTATGCTTCTCTGACCGGGGACGGCGCTAGATCTCGCCATTGCGCCCCATGCTGATCACCACTCGCCGGTTCTTGGCACGACCCTGTTCGGTTTCGTTGGAGGCGACGTGTTGCTTCTCGCCATGCCCCTCCACCGAGATCTTGCCGGGATCGATCCCCAGATCGACAAACACCTTCTTGATGGCATCGGCCCGCTTCTCGGAGAGTTTCAGGTTCGGCCAGCGGCCGCCATAGCTGTCGCTGTAGGCGTCGATCACCACCACATCGATGCTCTTGTCCGCCTTGATAAACTCGCTGATCATCGCCAGCCGCCGCTTGGAGGGGATGGAGAGCTGATCGCTGTTCTTGTCGTAGGTAAGCACGCTAAAGGCGATGTCATTGAAGCTGTAGGGCAAGAGCCCGCTCAGACAGTCGATAAAAGCCTGATATTTCACCCGAAAGTTGACCGACGAGAGGGACACCCGCACCGCGCGGTTCTGGCGATACCAGTCCCGATACTGGAAGGTCGGCATCCGCCCCCCCTCCAGCTCGTCGAGCATGGTCCAGGCGGTTTGCCCCTCCACCAGTCCATCGAACTGCTGATAGAAGCGCAGCTGGCTCACTTCTCGCCCGGCGATCCCCGGGCGCCATACCGGTGGCATGATGCCAAGACTCACCGTCTGGGTCTGGGCCTGTGGCCGCTTGCCCTTGAGCTCGAAGTCGAGGTTGATCTTGCGCCCGGCGCGGCTGACAAAGGCCCCCGTTCCCCAATTGGGAATAGGGTGTTCGAGGCGACACTCAATCTGGGTATCGGAGGTCAAACGCCAGACGGATTGATCCAGACCGGCACCAAATTCGGTGACCCCAGCCTGTAACTGCATACTCACGGATATGCTGACCAACCCCAACACCCAAGCGTTCAATTGCTTGCCCTCCACACGATCTCACAAGAGATATCGGCGGCAAGAGGCCAAGCTTTAGCGACAAACTGCAAAGGCGTGCCGTTGGTGTGGCAAAGGCTTGCCCCCAAGCGGCAACCGACCACAAGCGGCGCTCACTCTCCCCCTCTTTGCTCCGTGCCAACCGGCAGGAAGCTCGCTACAGTAAAATCAGGGCAATCAGACGCCGCTTATCGGGAACCACACTCATGCACCGCTCTTGCTCCTCTTTATTGCAGATGTTGTTGCCAATGCTGCTGGCGCTATCCGGCAGCACCGTCAAAGCTGCAACACAGGATCAGGAGTGGGCACAGGAGCGCGCCAATGCGGTGCTCTCGCTGATGACCTTCACGGTGGTGCCCGACATCACCGCCAGCAACCTCGATATCGGCAGCGGCACCAATCAATCTGCCGCCCTCAACATGACCCAGATCGGTGGCGGCGCCACCATGAGCGAAGCCCTGCCCATCTATCTGGAAGGGGCGATCGGCTTTAGCCGCTACGATCCCCAGTTTGTGGTGAGCAACGGCACCGAGAGCCGCACCCTCCCGACCAAATGGAACAGCCTGACCGCCTCTGGCGGGATCGGCTGGGATATCGCCCTCCATGAAGACCCGCGCGGTGGCCACTGGGTGCTGCGCCCCATCGCCAACGTCTCGCTCGGTACCATGGCCAGCGATCTGCGGATCGGCAACTGGCTGCTGGAGCGTACCAAGGGCTACTCGCTGGATTTTCTCGATGGTGGGCAGCTCAATATGTACGGACTGGGAGGCTCGCTGATGCTCGACTACGAGCTCTTTTCAAAGGTGCAGGATATCGATATCGAAGTGCGCTACTCCAACCAGCACCTGCAGAGCTTTGGCGGTACCTCGACCAGCGTCCGTGGTCACGCCGAGGCGGAGAACCTCGGTCTCTATCTGCGCCGCCGGGCCCCGCTGTTCCACTGGACCCTGCTCGACAGACCGGTGCGTTATGTACTGGAGGGAGCCCATACCGCATATCTGGGGGAACAGCGGGGGTTGCTTGGCTTTGACTCCCTCAACTCCATCGGCGCCGGTCTGGAGCTGGATAGCAGCAAGTACGACATCATAGTCACCCGTACCCGGCTGGTTGCCCGCTATATGTTCAGCCACAACACCAGCGGTTATTCCATCGGGTTGGCCATGAGTTTCTAAGTCGTTATATTTTCCTGCCACAAGTGGGCAATCCTCAGGGAAAGCACATTAACAATCCATATAATCACGCCCTATTGACGGAGGGTTTATTTATCCTGACCCTTTCATATGCCTCACCACCCAGTCATATCAGGTAAAAATATCTTCCTGCTGGCAGGCCAAATTTTCCACCCACACACACAGAATATTGGAGTTTTTATCTGTATATTTACGGTGCGCAATGGCTCAGTGGCCCAGTGATGTCGCCAGCCTGCGCCCGCTTGCAACAGAAAAAATACCAAACGCCCGACATCACTGACCGATGGCCAACCTTATCGATGCCCATAAGGAACCAACTCGGAGGTCCCCCATCTTTTGCACAGTGACTTGAACAGCACCTAACTCATTGTTTTAAATGATTTATAGTTTTTCATATTTTATGAATCCAATTAATCCTGTTTTATTTTACTTAGATCACCCGACTGCTAAATTTGGCGCCATCCCGGCAGGACGAGGCGCACTGAAACGACTGACTGCGGGCTACCGATAACAGGTGTGCAATGAGCACAGAAATAACGTTCAGGCATAGCAACCGTTATTTTGACGACATCACACTTGCTGATCCTTGTTGATTTGAGGTTATCTGATGAAAAAAACGCTGCTTGCTCTCTCTGTATTGGTCATGACCGGAACCGCATATGCAGGGGTGCCTGATTTATCCGCCAGCTGTCCTGGACATATTAATCTTCGCGTCGAAGATGGCACGGCTTATATCAATAACCAGCAAGTTCCACTTAAAAAAGTGAATTCAAATTTCTACGAGGCGAGCAAGGGGCACACCACCCTCTCCATGGTGAAAAATGGCGACTGGGGCATCACCTATTTTGTCAAAAATGGCGACAGCGGCGCCTGCCAGCTCAATGACGAAGAGAACGATGACGACGGCGATGATGAGAGCGCCAGCAGCAGTGCCTACAACGGCAGCACTGCGCAAACCAAGGTTGCCGAGAACGCCTGCATGAACGCCGTCGCCAGAAAAGCGGGCGTCAGCCGCAGCAAACTGACCCTCGACTATGTGGCCGACTCCCAGGCGGGGATGATGATTGATATCAAGGGGCCCCATGACCGGCTCTGGCACTGCCTCACCGACTCCCGCGGCCATATTTCGGGGATCAATCAGGACTGATTTCGAGCCATGGCTCAACGGGGCCCACACCGACCGTGGGGGCTCCACCCCTTATCCATTGCAATTATTTGATACAGGTAAATGAAGATGGAATCCAAACAGACTCTGCTCAATGTCACCCTCGGTTGCCTGCTGGCGGTCGGTATCTCCGGCTGCGCCGTGGCCAAAACCCATCACGGCCACAAGACCCATGCCCAAGCGCACGCTCAGGAAGGGGCCGTGCAGTATGGCGACGAGAGCCCGTGGGCTGGCAACTATAAAGCAGTCACTGACAATGGCCGCACTGTGGCTGAAATTCACGTCGATACCACAGGGGAGACCTATATCGATGGCAATCAGGTCAGACCAAGCCACAGCGGCAGCGACTACCTGAAATTAAAGCAGGAGACCATCACTTACACCCTGCGCAAAAGCGGCGCCAGCTGGAAAGACAGCGATGCCGGCACCAGCGGCCGCATCCTGTTCGATTGATAATCCCGACACAGGCCTTGCCAGACACCAAGCCCCGCCAAGGGGCTTTTTTGCACCTGCAAAATACTATCAGCCTCTGCATGATCACCAACGAGAAAGTAGCACGTCGCAAACTCAGCCTGATAGAGCTTGCCAAAGAGCTCAATAATGTCAGCAAAGCCTGCAAACTCATCGGCTACAGCCGTCAGCAGTTCTATGAGATTCGCCGTAACTACCAGACCTATGGCGCCGAGTGATTGCTCGACAAATTGCCTGGCTGTAAAGGGGCTCATCCCAATCGGGTTGCGCCCGAGATTGAACAGGCCATCTTCGATTACTCCCTCACCAGACCAACTCATGGCCCGCTGCGGGTCGCGCAAGAGCTGGCTCTGCAAGGCATCAATGTCAGTGCGGGCGGTGCGTGGCGTGTGGCAACGGCACGACTTGCTCTCCAAACACGACCGTTTGTTGCGCCTTGAGAAAACTCACCGGGATCAGACCATTGAGCTCAATGACGAGCAAATTCGCCTGCTCGAGCGCTTCAGCCCCGAGTTCCGCGAACGCCAGATAGAAGTTCACTACACCGGGAACTGGTGGCGATCGACACCTTCTTCGTCGGCGCGCTCAAGGGGTTTGGCAAGGTGTATCTGCAAACCGTGCTGAACTGCTACAGTCGCCACGCCTGGGGGCGGCTCTACACCAGCAAGCTGCCGGTGACCTCGGTTCATGTGCTCAACGAAACGGTGCTGACATTCTTTGAAACCCACGAGGCACGGGTCTAGACCATCCTGTCGGACAACGGACGCGAGTTCTGCGGGCGCCCTGACCATCATCCCTACGAGCTGTTCCTGCAACTGGAGGGGATTGAGCACCGGACAACCAAGGTGCGCAGGCCGCAGAGCAACGGCTTTATCGAGCGACTGCATCGCACACTGCTGGATGAACACTTCCGTATCAAGGGGAGAACGACCTGGTATGAGTCGGTAGAGCAGATGCAGACAGACCTGGATAGCTACCTGGAGCGCTACAACACCCAGCGGCCACATCAAAGCAGGATGATGGAGGGTCAAACCCCCTACAGCATGTTCAAGAAGGGTCTGAAATTGATACCGAAGGAAGTACGCTCTAAGGTAGCGTAAACAAGAAACCGGTTTGAGGCCGGTGTCAGGTGATAACTAGATCTGTACAAATTAACCGAGACCGGCAATTTGCCAACTATCACTAGAAATTACAATCCGGCGATTCACCAGAACTCCGTTACGCAATAGCAATGCAGCCAAAAAGAAAATGGCCGAGATATCATCTCGGCCATTCGTAGCTTGATCAAAGACTCAAGCCTGGATATTACTCATGTGCAACTTATTAGAAGTTGTACTGCAGAGCAACAGTCCACTGGTCGTCTTTGTTATCCAGACCTTCGATTTTGTACTCGGTATAAGCTTTCAGCTTGGAAGTGAAAGCATATTGAACGCCCAGCAGGGTATCTTTTACGAGATCTTTGTCTACGCCAGAATGTTTAGATTCTGCGAAGTTGTAACCAGCCAGGAAAGTCCAAGCATCTACGTTGTAAGAGGCGGCAAGCTCATAGCCTTTGCCTTCAACCTTGTTACCAGTAGTTTTGTTCTTGATTTCGCCATCGGTATACATACCTGCGAAGTAGAAACCGGCGATGCCATAGTTGGCACTAACAGCCCACTCAGACTTCTCGCCTTTTTGACCAGCATGAGTCTTTTGACCTTCCAGATCAGAGTAAGCATAACCAGCATTCAAGCCCAAACCGAAATCAAAAGCGTAGCCAAGATTTGCAGCATAGGCAGAATCACGAGCAACATCACCAATTACAACAGTTTTGATATCACCACCGGCATCGCTGGAAACTTCAAATTTGTCATCATGGGTCTGATAAGAAAGCTTACCGGTCAAACCACCAAATTTATTGGAGTAAATGACCTGACCTTCTTGACGGCCGTCGTAAAAGTTACCGCGGCTACCCCATTCGTTGAAGATATCGGTTGCAGCGATGGCATCATAGAAGGCAGTGTCAGTTTGACCAAAGATAACCTGACCATATTGGGTGCCATCAAAACCTGCATAAATATGACGAGCTTTAAACTTGCCGCCGTCCTTATTGTCAGAGTTTTCAGCAGCAACTTGCCACTCGGTCTTGGCGATACCGGACCAGGTGTTGTTCAGAGCAACTTTACCGGACCAGCCCAGACGGGAAGAGCCAATCAGCTCGCCATCGGTATCATCGTGCTCACCGTAGTAGTTAGCTTGTACACGGCCGTATACGTCGAAAGTGGTACCGTCTTTGTCATAGATCACTGCGGCGTTAGCAGCGGATGCAAACAGAGCCGGAATAGCAATAGCCAGAATTGTCTTTTTCATAGTTTCCAATGCCTACTGTAATTAAACACTAAGTTGTTGTTATTCCCTGTGTTAGCGATGTTCTTTGCATCACTATGCCGCCGAGACTAGCACCGGATTTTTTGAACCGCAATGAAAAAACTTGGAACTTTTTACGGAAACCATAGTCATGGAGGCAAAAATGTGAGCCAAGTCTCACCTAACGGCAAGGCAAAAGGAAAACGTTTACAACGAATCCTGCTGATTATTTGGACTCAAATAGTCTATTTTGCATGCAAATAACGCTAACTACCTGATAAACAACCAAAGTGGTCTGATCAGCGTAAAACAGCCGTGATAATGGCAGTTGCCTCGACCTCACCAAGGGGTTGCGGGTATCCTTGTCCTTCGATTAACCCCTAACTGGCCTTCTCTTCATGCTCTCTACTCGCCTTAAAGCCACCATTCGTCAAACCTATCGCCAGATTTCGGATGGATTACCCGGTTTTGTGCCGCGCAAAGAGCAGAACTTTCTGGTGGCAGAGATAGCCAAAACCCTGACCGGCGAGTACGACAAGCAGCGCCGGATCCTGGTGGCCGAGGCGGGCACCGGTATCGGCAAATCCCTCTCCTATGCGCAAGGTGCCATCCCGGTGGCGCGGCTCACCCAGAAGAAGCTGGTGATCTCTACCGCCACCGTGGCCCTGCAAGAGCAGCTGATCCACAAAGACCTTCCTTTTTACCACCGCCACAGCGAGCTACCGTTTCGCTTTATGCTGGTCAAGGGGCGTCAGCGCTACTGCTGCGAGCATCTGCTGGAGCAGGCAGCCAGTGGTGCCGAGATGGCCAACTTCGAGCTCGACTTTGGCAGTCTGAGCAAATCCAAGCCATCTGCCAGCGACAAAGATCGCTACCAGGCCCTGTGGCAGGCCTACACTAATGGCAAATGGGACGGGGATCGGGACAACTGGCCGGAGCCCATTCCCGACACTTGCTGGGATCGCATCGCCGCTGACCGCCACACCTGCAACAAGGCGCTGAGCCATCACCAGCACTGCCCCTTTCATCGCGCCCGCAACGACATGGAGAGCGCCGATGTGCTGGTCGTCAACCATGCGCTACTGCTCTCCGATCTCACCATGGGGGGCGGCATCATTCTGCCCCCCCCCGATGAGTGCATCTATGTGCTGGATGAGGCCCATCACCTGCCCACCATCGCCCGGGATCACGGCGCGGCGTCGGCCAGCGTCAAAGGCTCGCGCCGCTGGCTGGAGAAGCTGGTACAAAGTGCAGGCAAGCTGGCGCGGACTTTTAATAAGGAAAGCCTGCTCGACCCCCAACTCAAACTGCAGGATGCACTGGCCTCCATCCAGCCCGACCTGAAGGCGGTCGAGCAGTGGCTCAGCGCCAACGATCGGCTGTTTGGCACGGAACCCCACTACCGCTTCGCCGAAGGGGTATTGCCGGATCCCCTGCCCATGCTGGCAGAGAATCTCAAGGAGTCGAGCAAGAAGGCGCTGCGGGCGCTGGATCGGATGCAGGGGGCCATAGGTGAAGCGCTGAAAGATGGCGAGATCCGCCGCAAGGAGGCCGAACCTCTGCTGGCAGAGAGCGGTTTTCATCTGCAACGGCTGGAGAGTTTCTGCGCCCTGTGGGAGATGCTGGTGCGCCATGTCCCGACCGGTAAAACCCCGCTCGCCCGCTGGATGGCCAAGAGCGATGACGGCGATATCTGGCTGCACGCTTCACCGATTGAAGTGGGGTATCTGCTGGAGGAGTGGCTCTGGTCGAAATGTCTGGGAGCCGTGCTGGTCTCGGCGACCCTCACCGCCCTCTCTTCCTTTAGTTATTTTCGCCATCAGGTGGGGCTCAAGGAGCACGACGGTACCCGCTATCTGCGCCTGCGCTCCCCCTTTGACTATCAGAAAGCCGAGCTCTATCTGCCCAAGATGGAGCACGAACCCAACTCGCCGGCCTTTACCAACGAGCTCATCAGCGTACTGCCACGTATTCTGGCCGGCAAAGAGGCGAGTCTGGTGCTCTTCTCCTCCTACCGCCAGATGAATGAGGTGGCTATTGGCTTGCGAGCCAAGGGACTATCACTGCTGGTGCAGGGGGAAGCCTCCCGCAATGCCCTGCTCACCCTGCACAAACAAAAGTGCGATGGCGGTCAGGCCAGCATTCTGTTTGGTACCGGCAGCTTCTCGGAAGGGCTGGATCTGCCGGGTCACTACCTCACCAATCTGGTGATCACCAAACTCCCCTTTGCCGTGCCCAACTCGCCGGTCGAGGAGGCCACCGCCGAATGGGTGGAGCAGCGAGGGGGGAACCCCTTTCTGCAACTGACGGTGCCAGAAGCATCGCGCAAGCTTATCCAGGCCTGTGGCCGCCTCATCCGCAAAGAGGCAGATCGGGGGCGGGTCACCATTCTCGACCGCCGTCTGCTGACCAAGCGTTATGGCAAGGGGTTGCTCGACGCCCTCCCCCCGTTTACACGGCGGATCGAATAAATAAGTCGGTCGCTATTGACAAACAAACTGACAGCAGCGCGAACATCGGCCACCAGAAAGAGCCATTGCCGCAGTAGGCCAAACCTGTAAAAATGAGCCCCTGTTTTCAGTGGGCAATCGCCTGACTGTTCAAGGAGATGAAATGAAACTGACTGTTCTGGTACCGGCGCTGGCTGGTCTGTTGTGGGCCGGTAGCGCCCTTGCTGATGCCCAATTGGAAGTGACCAACCCCTATGTCGTCCAGCTGATCGATGGTCAATCCATCAACCCCAAGCTGCTCGACAAAACCAGCACCTTCCCCCTCTCTGCCGGCAAACACCAGTTGGTCGTCGCCTTTGAAGGCAACTACTCCAGCCGTAACGAAATCAAGCTGGTGACCGCCGAGCCGCTGGTGCTGAACTTCACCGCCGCCGATAATCAGCAGCTGGTGCTGGACTACAAAAAGCCCCGCAACGAAGCCGAAGCCAAGCAGTTTGTCAAAGAGCAGAAAGTGGCGCTGAAAGACAAAGTCAGTGGCCAGCAAGTGAGCAGCGAACAGTTCGTGATGCCGAAAGTAGAGGGCTTCCAGCTGACCCGTGACTATCAGCAAGAGCTGATCAACATGGGCAAAGCCTTCAACCAGCCCAAAACCGTTGCCGTCTCTACTGCTGCCGTGATGGCTGCCGCCAGCGCACCGGTTCAGGTTGCCCCCAGCAAGGCTCAAAGCAATCCGGAAGCGCTGACCCAGTTGCAAAACTGGTACAACAAGGCCGATGCGGAAACCCGCAAAGCCTTCCAGATCTGGGTTATCCAGCAGCAATAAACCGAGCTGGGATATTGACTGAAAGGGGAGCCAAGCTCCCCTTTTCCATATCCTGCGGTCTCACTCACGACGCGTCTTGATTTATGCGCTGCCACTTCCCCTTTATATAGGGAGTGCATACATGGATTCATCTCTGATTTCATATATAGAAAGCGTCACCTTGCCAGGGAGAATGGCACCATGTCGTTGCGCATTTTCTATCACCCCCTCTACTCCTCCCTGACGCTACCCGAGCGCCATCGCTTCCCGCTGGCCAAGTATCAAGGGCTGTTTGAACGCCTGCAGGTGCAGGGTTACCCCCTTGGCGAAGCGCCGTCGGCCACCCGGGAGCAAATCTGTCGCATTCACGATGCCGATTATGTCGCGACGGCCCTGAGCGGCCAGCTGGAAGATCGCGCCATCCGCAAGATCGGTTTTCCCTGGTCACCCATGCTGATAGAGCGCACCTTGCGCTCGGTGGGTGCCACCGTTGCCGCCAGCCGCCATGCACTTGAGCAGGGATGCGGCTTGCAGATCTCCGGCGGCTATCACCACGCCCATCGCGATCACGGCAGCGGTTTTTGCCTGTTCAACGATCTGGTGATTGCGGCGCAGGCTTGCCTCGACGAGGGGCACTGTGAACAGGTGCTGATCGTCGATCTCGATGTGCATCAGGGGGATGGCAGTGCGGCCCTGTGCGCCGGACGGCGCGATATCATCACCCTCTCCCTCCATGGGGAGCACAACTTTCCCCATCACAAAGCCGCCTCTCACCTCGACTTTCCACTGCCAAGCGGCATGACGGACGATGCCTATCTCACCACACTGCAACAGGCGCTATCACTGGCACTGCGGCTCTATTCGCCGGATCTCATCCTCTATCAGGCAGGCGTCGATGTGCATCATGCCGACGAGCTTGGTTATCTCTCCCTGAGCGATGAAGGGGTTCGCCTGCGCGATGCCATGGTATTTGACTGTGCAATCAAGCATGGGTTGCCTGTCGCGGCGGTGCCCGGTGGCGGCTATCGCCGTGACTGGCAACAGCTGATCCCGCTTCATATGTCGCTGTTTGAAATAGCGCGCCACCGTTTTGGCTGATGGCATGGCTTTATAGCGCGGACACCCCATCAGAGTCGGGCGGGCACTTCACCAGATAAAACAGAAGAGGCGACCCTGGGGTCGCCTCTTCGTGTTTCGTCATCTCGGTCACACAAGCTCGCTCGTTGTCAGGCAAGCTCGGGACGCCTGAGGATAACTATTTCTGACGCTTGCGGGCGTACTTGCGACGGGCGCGGGCCTGACGCTCCTCTTCCCGCTCGGCCTTCTCTTTGGCTTTTTGCTCGGCTTCTGCGGCGGCTTCGACAATCTCGACGCTCACCATCTCCGGCGTCTCCAGCGAGATGCGGCCAAGCAAACCGGAGCGGAACTCGTTGATCAGGATCTCGGACGCCTTGTGCAGGTCGGCCAGCCCCCCTTTGCGCATAAACGCCCGCTGGCGGGCGATCATCTCCAGCAGCTCGATCTCGGTCTCGGGCAACTCATCAATCTGGTAGCGCGCCTTGATCCGCTCCGGATAGGCCTTGATGAAGTAGTCAGCGGCGAACATGGCGATATCGGCATAGTCGAACACCGTGTCTTTAATAGCCGCTGTGATGGCCAGACGATAACCACAGGAGGGCGGATTGAGCTTGGGCCAGAGGAAACCCGGGGTATCGGTCAGGATAACGTTGTTATCCAGCTTGATCCGCTGCTGGGACTTGGTCACCCCCGCCTCGTTGCCGGTACGGGCGATGATGCGCCCCGCCAGGGTATTGATCAGAGTGGACTTGCCCACGTTGGGGATCCCCATGATCATCGCCCGCACGCCGCGCAGCTCAAAATTGCGCTCCGGCAGCATCTCGTGACAGAGAGTCAGCAATTGCTTGATCTTCTCCGGCTCTTGTTGCGTCAGCGGCAGCGCCTTGATCCCCTTCTCTTTTTCCATGTGCGCCACCCACAGATCGGTGATCGCCGGATCGGCCAGGTCCGCCTTGTTCAGCACCTTGATCACCGGGGTATCACCACGCAGCTCGGGCACCAGCGGGTTTTCGCTGGAGAAGGGGATGCGGGCATCGAGCATCTCGATGATCACATCGACCTGGGGCATGACCTCGGCAATCTCTTTGCGGGCCTTGTGCATGTGACCGGGGAACCAGTTGATGGACATATCCGTTACTCTCTGTGGGGGCTGCGGGCGCGCGCATGGAACAACAGGCGCTCTGCCGCGGGCATCGAACGAAGGGGGCGCATTTTACCTGCTGCGGGCCTCTTTTGACAGGTCATTCTAACCATCACCTCATCAAATCAGCAAACCACCGAGGCGGAGCAACCTTGCCGGAAGCGACCGGACCAACTCGCTCAATTGACAGATAACACATTGATATAATGTAACATTTTTATCATCTTTTCACACAACCGTCACCGATAGTCAGTAAAAGTGTCATCTGCCCCCTCTAGGCTGCGCTCAGGTTTTACAAGGAGCGAACCCCAATGAGAAAAATGGCAGGACTTGCAGTGATGATCGGCGCCGCCCTGGCTGCCGGCTGCAAATCAGACAATGACACGGTGGCGACCAAGCCCGCAGCCCAACCCACCAACGTCATCTTCTTCCTCGGTGACGGCATGGGCCTCAACACCCTGACGGCAGCCCGCATCTACGGTGTCGGCGAAGAGGGTGATCTCACCATCGATACCCTGCCAGAGACGGCCTTTATCAAGACCTTCTCCCACGATGCCCAGGTCACTGACTCGGCCCCCTCCATGGCGGCCTACATGACCGGGGTCAAGAGCAACAACGGCGTCATCAGCATGGACGGCGACGCCACCTATGAGAGCGACTGCAGCAAGAGCGCCGGCAAGCCGGTGACTACCCTGCTAGAGCTGGCCAAAGCCGATGGCCGCGGTACCGGCGTGGTAACCAGTACCCGGGTGACCCACGCCACCCCGGCGGCTACCTATGCCCATATCTGCAACCGGGATCTGGAGGCAGATATCGCCGTCCAGCTGGTACCGGGCGGCAAAGGCTACAACAGCGCCCTCAAGGAGGGACTGGATGTGCTGCTCGGTGGCGGCAGCAGTTTCTTCCTGCCCAAAGCCGACAAGGGCAAGCGGGAGGATGGCCGCAACCTCATCAGCGAAATGCAGGCCAAGGGCTACCAGTTTGCCAGCAATCTGGATGAGCTGAACAAGGCCGATGCGGGCAAGCCTCTGCTGGGTCTGTTTGGTTCCAGCCACATGAAATATGACCTGGACCGTCCCGCCAGCGAGCCGTCACTGGCCCAGATGACCCTGGCCGCCATCAAGCAGCTCAAGGGCAAAGAGAAGGGTTACTTCCTGATGGTGGAAGGGGGCCGCATCGACCACGCCCTGCACGACACCAACGCCAAGCGGGCGCTGCAGGACACCATCGCCTTCGACAACGCCATCAAGGCTGCTATCGACGAGGTGAAAAAGAGCGACCCCGAGCTGAAAAACACCCTGATCGTGGTCACCGCCGACCACGACCACACGCTAGTGCTCAACGGCTATGCCAAGCGCACCGGCAAGACCACCGCCAACAACCCCGGCGTACTCGGGCTGGTGAAGAACTACGAGACTGGCGAGCCAAGCAAGGATAGCGAGGGCATGCCCTACACCATCATAGGTTTTGGCAACGGCTACAACCGGGTAGATGGCCCGCGCAGCAGCGTCGCCCCGCTCGACGATGCCACCGTCTCCGCCAATGACTACCACCAGGAAGTGGTGGTCAAGGTGGGCGAGATCGGCAACGAGACCCACGGCGGCACAGATGTATTCCTCGGTGCCATCGGCAAGGGGGCTGACAGCTTCCATGGCTCACTCGATAACACCGCCGTGTTCGGCAAGATCAAGGCTGCGGCCAAGCTGTAAGGAGCACTTTCATGAGCAAACAGATGAACATATCCATCAAGCACACGCTGGTCTGCGCCGCCCTGTTCAGTGCGCTGGGCGCAACCTCCCAGGCACAGGCCGGTGATGCCAAAAACGTCATTCTCTTTATCGGTGATGGCATGGGCCCTACCGTGCTCACCGCCACCCGCCTGTTCAAGGTGGGGGAAGAGGGCAATCTGGAGATGATGAAACTGCCGCGCAGTGCCCGCATCAAGACCTTCTCCAACGATGCCCAGACCACCGACTCTGCCCCCTCCATGGCGGCCTACACCACCGGGGTCAAGATGAACAACGAGGTGATCGCCATGAGCAGCGACACCAAAGCCGTCGCCCCCGGCAAAGACGTCAATGGCAACAAAACCGTCAACAATTGCAGCAGCGATAACGGCAAGCCGGTGCCCACCATCCTGGAGCTGGCCAAGGCGGCAGGCAAATCGGTCGGAGCCGTCACCACCACCGAGCTGACCCACGCCACCCCGGCGGCTACCTACGCCCACATCTGCCATCGGGATGCCGCTTATGACATCGCCGCACAAGCTGTTCCGGGAGGAACTGGTTTCAACCAGGCGCTTGGGGATGGGGTCGATGTGCTGATGGGCGGTGGTGCCAACCACTGGACCCCCTACAGCGCCAGCAACAAGGGCGGTCGCAATGACAACCGCGACCTGACCGCCGAGATGAAGGCGCAGGGATACAGCTATGTCACCACCCAAAGTGAACTGGCCAAGGTCACCAGCGGCAAGGTGCTCGGTCTGTTCAGCAGCAAATCCCACCTCGACTACGAGCTGGATCGGGTCGCCAAGGGGGCTGCCAATACCCAGCCGTCCCTCTCCGAAATGACCGCCAAGGCGATCGATTTACTGAGCAAGAACAGTCAGGGTTACTTCCTGATGGTAGAAGGCGGCCGGATCGATCACGCCCTGCACGGCACCAATGCCAAGCGCTCGCTCACCGACGCGGTGGCACTGGATGAGGCGGTCAAGACGGCGCTGGGTAAAGTGGATCTCAACAATACCCTGATCGTGGTCACCGCCGACCATGACCACACCATGACCATTAACGGCTACTCCGCCAAGGGCAATCCGGTGCTGGATCTGGTGAAAAATGGCGATGGCTCGACCCAGAACGATGTGGATGGCAAGCCCTTCACCACCCTGGTGTTCGGTAACGGCCCCAACCGCCCCGATGTGCGTTCCGTCCTCACCAGCGATCAGGTGATGGCTAATGACTATCTGCAGGAGACCGGCGTCAAACTGACATCGGAAACCCACGGCGGCGGCGATGTGATGCTGTTTGCCGATGGCGCCGGCAGCAACCGCTTCAAAGGCACGCTGGATAACACCAAGGTGTTTGGCAAACTGCGGGAGGCGCTCGGCCTGTAAGCAGCAGGGGCCCGGGTGCATCTGAGCAATCGACTCAGCGGCCCGGGCCCCGGCTCTTTCGAGCGACAGATGATGATGCGACTTTTGCTTTCGTTATGGCTGCTTGGCAGCACCCTCGCCTTCCCCCTGCATGCTGACGACACGCCCCCGGATCTCGCCGCCCGGATCAGCTATCACGACCGGAACACCGGCAGCGATGGCATCGCCAGAGAGAGTGTCTGGCAAGAGAAGTGGCTGCGCGTGGGCAATCAGGTGTGGAGCCAGCGGCTCATTCCCCTCCCCCTTGCCCGTGCCTATCACGCCACTCACGACGCCACCCCCGGCCACAAGCACTTTACCCACCAGATGGCGGCCCGCTGGGTCAGTCGCAGTGATGAGGGTGAGCTGCAGCTGCGTTATGCCGACAGCTGGCACAACCAGCTGGTTGAGGTGCCGGTGGAAGAGTATGGCCAGGTGGCCTTCAAGCCCGACTGGCCGCGGATCCGCCATCTCGTCAACCCGGCGCTGCTCGAGGGGATGACCCCGCTGGATGAGGCCGCCCCCGAGCAGGCCCGCTGGTATGAAAAGCGCGAAGGGCAGCAACGAACCCGCATTCTCTGGTCGAGTCAGTGGCAGATCCCGCTGGTGGTCGAGTCGGCCAGCCTCGATGGCTATCGCAGCTACCGGATGGAGGTGACCCTGCGCAAGCTGCCTGCTCAGCTCCCCTGGCAGCAACTCGCTGATTACGAAGTGCGCGATCTGCGGGATTTCTTCGACTGAGATCCCAACCCCTCAGCGGGCACAACGACAACGCAGGCAGGAATGTTACACTCTGCATATTCGACTCTGGCTCACGACCTTGATGCGCGCTCTCTGCCTGCCCTTTTTTGCCCTGCTGTTATTGCTGGTGAACACCGGTGCCCAGGCTATTGTGCTGGTGGCAGCCGAGTTGCCCCCCTATGTCATTCGCTCCTCTCACGGCAAACCAAGCGGTGTCGCCATCGAGATCATGGAAGAGGCCGCCCGACGCCTCAAAGAACCGCTCACCATCGAGCTGATGCCACTGGCCAGAGCCCTCACTCAGGCTATCCACCGCAAGGATGTGCTGCTGATCCCGCCGGTACGCAGCACTCAACGGGAACACCTCTACTACTGGGTAACACCGATACTCGATGACGATTTTGTCATCGTCAGCGATCGCCGCTTTCATCCTTCTCCCCTCAAAGTGACAGATCTCCCACCGCTGCAGATCGGCACCTTGCGCTACTCCTTCGGTCAGCATCTGCTCAGACAACGACTTAAGCTTGAAAGTGATACCGTGGCCACCGAGAAGCTCAATGCCCAGAAATTGCATCGGGGCCGTATCGATGCCTGGGTGGCCGCCTGGAACGCCATCCTCTACAACCAGCGCCTTGGTGATTTGCCAACCGACCGGCTGGTACGTGGGGAGACTCTGATGCGTACCCAATTTTATGTCGCCGCCAGCAAGGAGTTCCCCTTCACCGAGGGACGTCGCTGGCAAGCCGTAATCGACGAGATGCGCCATGATGGCACACTGGCGCGGATCATCCGTCAGTACAACTATCAGGCTCCTGAGTAGTCACTCAATCGCGGTTGCCAAGGCCGGCCAGAATGGTTATGGTAGCCCCATGAAAATACTCGCTATTTCCTCGCATTTGCTCACACCCTGCTGAGCCCCCGCCTCGCTCCTTCGGCCGCGAGTCGCTTGGGGGCATGGCATTTTCAATCGATTGAACCTGTTGAATCCATTTTTGTAACACTTTGCGTGATGGCCAACCTGCACCCGCCGGTATGGGCCTATCCGCTATTGATAAGGAATATCTTATGAAACAACCTCATCTGGTTATCTCCAGCCTTGATCTGGACCGTATCGAACAACTGCTTGGCAACCACCCGCAGCATCTGGCCCTGCAAGAGGAGCTGGACCGCGCCGAGATCCGCGAACCGGCCGACATGCCGCCGGACGTGGTCACCATGAACAGCAAGGTACGCTTCAAGATGCAGAGCAGCGGCAACGAGTTCTGCCTCACCCTGGTCTACCCGCGCGATGCCAAGGGCGACGAGAGCAACATCTCGGTACTGGCGCCGGTGGGCAGCGCCCTGCTCGGTCTGAAAGTGGGCGACAGCATCGCCTGGCCGGGCCCGGCCGGTCGCACCATCGAGGTCGAAATTCTGGAAGTGGTCTATCAGCCGGAGCGCGCCGGCGAGCTGCACCGCTGAATCCCCCGGGCTGGTCATCCCCCTGTTGATCAGCCCGCTTGCTCGCCCTTGCCAGCTGATCCCGATCAAGCTTTGCGCACCTTGCCCCCCGGTTTTTAGCCCCTTTTCCTGCTGCTGCTTGAGCCTGACTCGGGGGGCAGGTATCTTGTTGGCCGCGTCATGGTCATGACGCACCGAATTTCAGGCTGACATCATGATAAAAATTGCCCTCATCGACGATCACCAGATCGTCCGATCCGGTTTTGCCCAACTGCTCAATCTGGAGCCAGACCTGCAGGTGGTCGCCGAATTCGGCTCCGCCAGCGACGCCCTTGCCGGCCTGCCCGGCAGCGGGGCGCGAGTCTGCGTCTGCGACATCTCGATGCCCGACCAATCGGGGCTGGATCTGCTCAAGCAGCTCCCCTCCGGCCTTGCTGTGGTGATGCTCTCGGTGCACGACAGCCCGGCCCTCATCGAGCAGGCACTGCAAACCGGCGCCAAGGGATTTCTCTCCAAGCGCTGCAGCCCGGACGAGCTGATCGCCGCCGTGCGCACCGCCGCCCAGGGGGGGTGTTATCTGACGCCGGACATCGCCCAGAAACTGGCCAGCAGCAGCCGAGATCCCCTCACCAATCGGGAGCGGGAGATTGCCCAGTTGCTGGCGCAAGGGCTGGAGGTGAAGGCCATCGCCGAGCAGCTCGGTCTCTCCCCCAAAACGGTCCACGTCCATCGCGCCAACCTGATGGACAAGCTCAAGGTCAGCAACAACGTCGAGCTGGCCCACCGCATGCTGGATAGCTGGTGATCTCCCGTTTTGCCAGCTATGTCGCCATCGCGCTGGCGGCCTGCTTCATCTTTGCCGCCGGCTGGTTTTGCCTCTGGAGCATCAGCCTGCATCTGGCGGGCGGCCCGGCGCTGGCGGTGCTGCTGTTCCCCTTCGGCCTGCGCCTCGGCCTGCTGCTGCAAAGTCCCGGCCACTACTGGCCGCCGCTGTTGCTGTGCGAAGGGCTGCTGCTCTACTGGCTCAATCTGGAGGTGGGGCTGCCCCACTGGCCTTGGCTGGTCGCGGGCAGTCTGCTGACCCTGCTACCGCTGCTGATTGCCCGTCGCCAGCAGGTGCGCAACGACTGGCAGCAACTGTTGCTGCTGCTCGCAACCGTCACGGCGGCGGCGCTGCTGCAAGCCCTGCTCTGGCATCTGGCGGGGGAAGATGGCCTCTCGGCCCTGCTGCTCAGCCTGACCGGCGGGCTGACGCTGACCTCCACCTGCATGCTGATCTGGCACTACCTCACCCGCGCCACCTGGGTACCGCTCGGCCCTGCGCTGGTGGATCAGCCGGTAGAGTGGCGCTTTCGCCATCTGGTCTGGTATCTGCTGCTGTTCGTATTGAGCCTCTGGCTGCAACTGGGATTGCCCAACTCGCTGGTGCGCTTCACCCCATTTTGTCTCGCCATCCCCATCATCGCCATGGCGTGGCGCTACGGCTGGCAGGGGGCACTGCTCGCCACCCTGATGAACACCATCGCCCTGCTGGCCAGTCAGGCCTGGCATGATCACCCCCTCGATCTGCTGCTCTCCCTGCTGGCCCAGAGCCTCACCGGCCTGCTGCTCGGCGCCGGGATCCAGCGCCAGCGCGAACTCAATCAGGCGCTGACCCGCCAGCTCGCCCACAATCGCCAGCTCACCGAACGGCTGCTCGAGACCGAGGAGAGTATCCGCAAGGAGGTGGCGCGCGAGCTGCACGACGACATCGGCCAGACCATCACAGCAATTCGAACCCAGGCAGGGATCGTGCGCCGCCTCGCCCCCGACAACGCCGGGGTGGGCCAGAGCAGCGCCCTGATCGACACACTGTCGCTCGGGATCTATGACGCGGTGCGCGGTCTGCTCGGGCGGCTTCGCCCGCGCCAGCTCGACGACATGACTCTGGAACAGGCGGTATGGGCACTGCTGAGGGAGCTGGAGCTGGAACGTCACGGCATCGTCACCCGTCTGGAGTGGCAGCTGGCGGATGGGGATCTCTCCGATGCCCAGCGGGTCACCCTGTTTCGGGTCTGTCAGGAGGGGCTCAACAACGTGGTCAAACATGCCAACGCCCACTCGGTAACCATTCGCGCCCGTGCCAGCGGCGAGCAGTTGCAACTGGTGCTGGAAGATGATGGCCGCGGTCTGCCGGAAAGCCGCCCGCAGCAGGGCTATGGCCTGCTCGGTATTCGCGAGCGGGTACAGGCCCTCGGGGGCCGTCTGCAACTCTCCTGCATCCACGGCACCCAGCTGACGGTCAACCTGCCCAGTCGCAGACGGGAGGAGAGTCATGGCTAATCACCACCAGAGGGCCTGCCTGTGCTGAGTTTTATGAGAAGTGCGCCGCCCCGGCCCCTTATCCGGGATCAGGCCGAGATCGACACCACCTATCGCCACTGGCGGCTGCACCTGCTGCTGACCATGTATCTGGGCTACGCGGTCTTCTACTTCACTCGCAAGAGCTTCAACTTCGCCATGCCGGACATGCTGGCGAGCGGCATGCTGGACAAGTCCGATATCGGCATGCTGTGGACCCTGTTCTACATCACCTACGGCTGCTCCAAGTTCTTCTCCGGCATCATCAGTGACCGCGCCAACCCGCGCTACTTCATGGGTGTCGGACTGATGGCCACCGGCGTTATCAATATCCTGTTCGGCCTCTCGTCGGCACTCTGGATGTTTGCCGCCCTCTGGGTCGCCAACGCCTTCTTCCAGGGCTGGGGCTGGCCCCCCTGCTCCAAGCTGCTCACCAGCTGGTATTCGCGCACCGAGCGCGGGGTCTGGTGGTCGGCCTGGAACACCGCCCACAACGTCGGCGGCGCGCTCATTCCCCTTATCGTCAGCACCATTGCTCTGCAACATGGCTGGCGCTACGGCATGATAGTGCCCGGCCTTATCGCCATCATCGCGGGATTGTTCCTCTGCTGGCGACTGCGGGATACCCCGAGCGCCATGGGATTGCCAACAGTGGGCGAGTGGCGCAAGGATGCGATGGAGCTGGCCCAGCAGACCCAGGATGCGGGGCTCTCCCATCGCCAGATCCTGCGCAAATATGTGCTGGGTAACCCCTATATCTGGCTGCTCGCATGCTGTTACGTGTTGGTCTATGTGGTGCGCACCGCCATCAATGACTGGGGCAATCTCTACATGACCGAGCAGCGCGGCTTCAATCTGATGAGCGCCAACTCGGCCATCTCCATGTTCGAGGTGGGAGGCTTTATCGGTGCGCTGGTGGCGGGCTGGGGATCGGACAAGCTGTTCAACGGCAACCGTGGCCCGATGAACCTCATCTTTGCGGTGGGGATCCTGCTGGCGGTGGGGTCACTCTGGCTGATGCCCTTCTTCAGCTATGTGATGCAGGCGGCCTGCTTCTTTACCATCGGCTTCTTCGTGTTTGGCCCGCAGATGCTGATCGGCATGGCGGCGGCGGAGTGCTCCCACAAGAACTCGGCGGGGGCGGCCACCGGCTTTGTCGGGCTGTTCGCCTATATGGGGGCGGCGCTGTCGGGCTATCCGCTGGCCAAGGTGATGGAGATCTGGCACTGGAACGGCTTCTTCGTGGTGATCTCGGTGGCAGCGGGCGTCTCGGCCCTGCTGCTGCTCCCCTTCCTCAAGGCGCAGGCACCGAGAACCCCTCAAACGAATGCAGAGTAGCGGGTGGCATCTGACAAGTCATAGCCGGCAAACAGACAGGGCGCGGATCACCGCGCCCTGATTTTATTCCTGAACCTATTCCGGCATCAGGCAGCCTGACAGACCCGGTTCTTCCCTTCCCGCTTGGCCCGATAGAGAGCGTCATCCGCACGGCTGAACAGGCTGTCAAAGTGCCACTCCCCCTGCCAGTGAGCAATACCCATGCTGACGGTGATATGGATCCCTTCTACTTCGCTGGCCGCAAGCTGAACCCGCAGTGACTGACAACGGGCGATCGCCTCCTCTGCGGTGGCATGGCGAAACAGCAGCACAAACTCCTCGCCCCCAAAGCGACTGGCCAATACGCCCTCCAGCTCGCGCATTGCCAACCCGACCCGCTCCAGCACCCGATCCCCCACCTCATGACCATGCCGATCGTTGATCTGCTTGAAGTCATCCAGATCGAGCACCACCAGCGCCCCCTGCTGTGCAGGGCGTCCCCGGGCCAGACGTTCCATAAAACCACGGCGATTGAGTAACCCGGTCAGCGGGTCATGACTGGCCTGATAGCGCAGCTCCAACGCCCGGTGCTGGTTGCAGAGCAGCAGCACCCCGAAGGTGAGCATGGAGCTACCCACCAGCATGGAGACATAGGGCAACACGTTGAACAGCTGACGCTGGAACGGGCTTTCGATCACCTCGCCCCACACGGTAAACATCCGCATCAGGGTCATGGCGATCAGCACCAGATTGAGGCCAATCAGCACCCAGACCGCCACCTGATAATCGGGTCGGCCGTGACGCCAGAGCTGCCAGATGATGAGCGAACTGAGCATGAGGAAGGTGGCGCTGCTGATCATCACCCGCACCGCAATCCGGCCATCGATGGCGACCGACCAGGTCATGACGGCGGCAAACAGCAGGATGAATCCCCAGCAGACAGGCCAGCCCGGCGATTGACGGAAGAAACAGCGTTGGGCAACCAGCAATAACGACACATGAAAAATCAGGAAGACATTACCCACCCAGGAGCCATAGGGGGTGGGTGTCAACAGCAGGCTGGCAAATCCCGCCTGACCCAGCATGGCAAACAGACTGGACCACCACCAGACCCCGACGCCGGGAATATCGTTGTGGGTAACGCGAATGATGGTGAGAGTGAGGAAACCGAGACAATAGCCACACAAGGCCATGATCATCAAGGTAAAAATATCCAGCTTAAGCAGTAGTGAGGCGTCCATACCAAAGCCATGCAGAGAGGGTAACTGAGTATATGAGAAGCGTTTGCCAAGACCCAGTACGACTTGATGGTTTTCACAATAAAGCCCGTTCGTTTGCTGACAAACAGAGCAATGCGTGTGATATCCCGCCAATGTGTATTCGTATTAACCCCATGAAAAGCCTCTTACGGAGCCCAGAAACTCAATAAGAGCCGCAAGCGGCGCCCTGACTTTGTAACAAAATGTCTTGGGGATAATTTGGGCTTGAACCCACTCAATTAGATAGATATGTTGTTTTCGTGTGATTTTATGAATGAAGCCATGAGCAATAAATGCCTCTAACCTGTTGAGTCTTCTGACACAATCTGTTTTTGGTACATTTTTCACTCAACCACTATTCATAGCATCTCATATGGGGCTTTTGTCCCGCTCAAGACATTCATCCTGTCTTGCCTGTTGCCGGATGCAGCAGTCTCTTGTGCCACGGAGTCGCACGGGATCAGGTTCAAGGCCGAACACACCACCGACAGAGACGTCACTTATGATCAAAAAACTGATTCTTTCTACCCTGCTGTTTTGCGGGATCGCCACGGCGGCCCCGACCCCTGCCCCCACCTCCACCCTGGATGCCGTGCTCGAACGCGGCGTGCTGCGAGTCGGCTTCGATGCAGGCTATCAACCCTTCGAGATGACCAACAAGCAGGGCCAATACATCGGCTTTGACGTGGATCTCGCCAAGATGGTCGCCAAAGAGATGGGCGTGAAGGTCGAGTTCGTCAACACCGCCTGGGATGGCATCATTCCGGCGCTGCTGACCAACAAGTTCGACGTCATCATGGGCGGCATGACCGTCACTCCCCAGCGCAACCTGCGAGTCAACTTCGCCGATCCTTACATCGTGGTCGGCCAGACCATAGTCCTGCGCAAAGAGAAGGCGGGCGAAATCAAATCCTTCACCGACCTCAACGACCCGAAATACAAGATCGCGGTCAAGCTCGGCACCACCGGCGAGCAGGCAGTCAAGCGCCTGATCCCCAAAGCCACCCTGCTGCAGTTTGAAACCCAGGATGACGCCAAGCTGGAAGTGATCAATGGCAAGGTCGATGCGTTCGTCTATGACCTGCCCTACAACGCTATTTTCGCCTCCCAGAATCAGGGCGCCGTGGTGCACCTCGACAAGCCGTTCACCTTCGAGCCGCTGGCCTGGGCCATCCGCAAAGGGGATCAGGACACCCTCAACTGGTTCAACAACTACTTGCGCCAGATCAAGGGCGATGGCAGCTACGACCGTCTCTACAAGAAGTGGTTCGAATCCAACGCCTGGCTGAACCAGCTCAAATAACCTCCGGGGGGCGGCGCATTGCCGCCCTTGCACCACGCAGCTCCCCACACAATAACGAGAAGAGGTTGTGACTGTGCACACACCCAAACCGACAAGACAGATGGAAAAACAGCCCAATCAGCTGCTCTGGCATGGGGTTTTCCTGCTGATGCTGCTGGTTGCCGTATTCGGCATCTACAAGGCTGTCCAGTCTGTGGATTACACCTGGCGCTGGGAACGCATTCCCCAATACATCGCCTATCAGGCGGAGCAGAAGAATCTCGCCGAATTTGACGGCACCGTGATGGCGGGCACCAGCGAGGCCGAGAAGGGCAAGCTGTTCCTGCAAGACGATCTCGACCCCAATGTGCGGCAAGCCATTGCCAGTACCGGCGTACAAGTCGCCGAAGGGGATACCGTTTTTCGTGGCGATACCCTCGACACCCAACTGAGCTGGACCGCAGGCCCCATCGCCTGGGGCGTCTGGGTCACCGTCAAGCTCTCGCTGGTGGCAGGCATCTTCGCCATTTTGCTTGGCACCCTGGCCGGGCTGGCGCGCCTCTCCCCCAATCCGGCCCTGCGCAATCTGGCCATCACCTATGTGGAGCTGATCCGCGGTACGCCGCTGCTGGTGCAGATCTTTATTGTCTACTTCTTTATCGGTACCGTGCTGAACCTCGATCGCTTCACCGCCGGGGTCGCGGCACTGGCGGTCTTTACCGGTGCCTATGTGGCGGAGATCGTCCGCGCCGGTATCAGCTCCATCCACAAGGGGCAGATGGAGGCGGGCCGCAGCCTGGGTATGACCTCGGCACAGACCATGCGCTACGTCATCCTGCCGCAGGCGTTCAAGCGGGTGCTGCCACCGCTGGCAGGCCAGTTCATCAACCTGATCAAGGACTCCTCGCTGGTCTCGGTCATCTCCATCACCGACCTGACCAAGGCGGGGCGCGAGGTGGTGAGCTCCACCTTCAGCCCGTTCGAGGTGTGGTTTACCGTGGCCCTGCTCTATCTGGTGCTCACCGGCACCCTCTCTTTTCTGGTACGCCGTCTCGAGGTGAAATATGCACGCAGCAACTGATCCCATCATCAAGGTGCCACAGGCGTCGAGAAGTGCAGCCATCACCGACACCCCCTTCGCCTTCCCGGTTCGTTTTCTGGAGGCGAAATATGCGCGCAGCAACTGATCCCATCATCAAAGCGACCGGTGTAGAGAAGTTCTACGGCAGCGAAGTGCATGCCCTGAAAAACGTCAGCACCGAGGTCGCCGAAGGGGAAGTGGTGGTGATCGTCGGCCCCAGCGGCTCGGGCAAATCGACCTTCCTGCGCACCCTCAACCAGCTGGAGACCATCAACGACGGCAACATCGTGGTCGACGGCATCTGCCTGACCGAGCCGGGCGATGTCAACAAGCTGCGGGAAGAGGTGGGTATGGTGTTCCAGTCCTTCAACCTCTTTCCCCACCTGACTGTGCTGGACAACATCTGTCTCGCCCCGCAAAAGGTGCGTGGCCTGTCGCGCCGTGAGGCCGAAGACAGAGCCAAGGCGCTGCTGCTGAAAGTGGGGCTGTCGGTGAAAGCGGCCAGCTATCCCTCCCAGCTCTCCGGCGGTCAGCAACAGCGGGTGGCCATTGCCCGGGCGCTCGCCATGCAGCCACGCATCATGCTGTTTGACGAGCCCACCAGTGCGCTCGACCCCGAGATGGTGGGGGAAGTGCTGGATGTGATGAAGGGACTCGCCCGCGAAGGGATGACCATGGTGGTGGTGACCCACGAGATGGGCTTTGCCCGCGAGGTGGCGGATCGGGTGCTCTTTATGGAGAGTGGCGAACTGCTGGTGGATGAAAAACCGGCCGATTTCTTCGACAATCCCCCCTCCCCGCGTCTGCGCCAGTTCCTGAGTCAGGTGCTGTAGCCAACATGCTCTGCTGGATAAACGAAGAGGGACCGCAAGGTCCCTCTGCTTGTGTGTCACGCTGAGCAGGCTTAACCCAGCTGAACCCGAGTGCCCCTCTCATCGGCTCAGCGCGGGGACTTTCCCAAATAGCGCTCCACGATCACTTTCACCCCGTCACGTTTTTTGAGCTGATAGAGCTCCTTGTCAAACTGGTCGATAAAGGCCTGTTTGTAGGGATACTCTCCCTTGCGGCTGTAGCCGAGAAACCCCTGCTCCTTGCTGAGCACCGGCCCCTGTTTGAGCAGGGACATATCGGCCACCGCCAGCTGATCGGCCTTTATCATGTTGAGCAACTCATAGAGCAGGGAGAGGCGATCATTGATGGTGCAATCGACCCGGCCGCGAACAATCTTGAGCAGGTTCTCCCGATTGCTTTTCACCTCCTCCACGTCGATCTGCTTCTCTTTTACCGCCAGCCAAAAGGCATCGCCGCCGACGGCAAAACCGGCGTTCATGCCAAAGCGTAAACCATGATAGTCGAGCGGAAATCTGGCCTGCGGGGTATTAGCCGCCACACTGGCGCCGCACATCACCACCAGCTCTTCATCCAGCATCGGCTGGGAGTAGGGCCACATGTAAGGGCGGGTATCGGGCATGTAGTAAGGTGGAAAAATAGCGAAGGCGGCCCCCTGCTCCACCATGCTCAGACCGCGCCGCCACGGCATGGGCTTGAGCACCACCTCATAGTCAGGCATGGCAGAGGTCACCTCACGGATGATGTCGGCATAGATCCCCCTGACCTCCTCCCCCTCCTGCCAGGAGTAGGGAGGATAGGCGGCATCCGCCAGGATCTCGACCCGGGTCTTGGCGTGCGCCATCATGCACAACCCCAACAACAAGCAACACCAGACGCGCATAAGCCAGCACCTCCTGAAAAAGCCTGCATCAAGCATAGCCATCCACTGCGCCTTCCTCTGCTGGCGCGCCATATTTCATGCCATCTCTTCGTTGGCTGAAAAATGTTAATGAAATATTAAAACCATCCTTTATGCTGGAGAGCAATTGCTCTGAATGGATGGCCGCATATGGATGTGCAACTGCTTTTGCTCTACCTCTCCCCGGTTTTTCTGGCCTTTGTCGGCTGGGAGATGCTCTACCTGCGCAAACATGGCGCGGCCTTTCCCACCGCCACCTACCAGTGGCGGGATCTGTTCGCCAACGCCGCCCTGGCCCTGATGCATCAGGGGGGCGATGCGCTGGCGGCCATCGCCATTGCTTATCTGTATGACACCCTCTGGGGCTGGCGACTGTTCGATATCGAGCTGAATCTCTGGAGTGTGCTACTGCTGTTCCTGTTGCAGGATCTCTGTTACTGGCTGTTCCACTTCACCAGCCACCATGTTCGCTGGCTGTGGGCCTCCCACGTGGTGCACCACAGCTCGCAGCGGCTCAACCTCTCCACCGCTTTTCGCCAGAGCCTGATGTACCCGATCTCCGGCATGTGGCTGTTCTGGATCCCGATGATCGTTATCGGCTTCCCGCCCGAGGCGGTGGTCGCCACCGTGCTGCTGAGTCTGGGCTTCCAGTTCTTCGTCCACACCCAGGTGGTGGGCAAACTCGGCTGGCTTGAGTGGGTCTTCAACACCCCCTCCCACCACAGGGTGCACCACGCCAGCAACGCCAAGTACATAGACCGCAACTTTGCCGGGGTGCTGATCATCTGGGATCGGCTGTTTGGCACCTTTGTGGAAGAAGATCCGGCCGAGCCGTGTCGCTTTGGCATCACCAAGCCGCTCCACAGCTTCAACCCCCTCACCCTCACCTTCCACGAGTGGCGCGACATGCTGCATGACGCCCGTGGCCTGCCCTGGCGACAAAAACTCGCGGTGCTGTTTGGCAAACCGGCCGGACCTGCCAGCCGCTGAGCCTTCGCCCCTAATAGCAAGTCCCTGATAGCAAGAGAGCGCCACGGTGGCGCTCTCTTTTATGGTCAGTCATATCTTCGATATCAGAGATGGGCAAACGACCAGACGGCGGGGATCAGGCTCAGCAAGGTCACTCCGGCCAACAGCCGCTCGCGACCACTCAGGCAAAGATCTGCGCCCAGCTGACGACGGCTGTAGAGAAACAGCAGCAGACCCGGCCCGTAGAGCAGCAAGGAGAGCAGCAGATACTCCACCCCGGCAGCGTAGAGCAGCCAGAAGCCGTAACCGCTCGACACCAGCGCCACCGCCCGCATCAGACCGCGGCCCTGCCCGCCCTCCCCCTTCTTGCTGAACGAAAGCTTGAGCAAGAACAGGCCGATCAGCAGGTAAGGCACCAGGATCATCGAGGTGGAGATAAGCAGCAGGCTGGTGTAGCCCTTGCCGAGCAGCCACACCAGCAGCAGGCAAGTCTGCACCGTCAGGCTGGTGAGCCAGAGCGATGCGATAGGCGTCCCGTTGCGGTTCTGGCGCCGGAAGATTGCGGGAAATGCGCCGTGGCGGGCTGCGCTGAACGGCACCTCCGCCGAGAAGAGGGTCCAGCTCACGTAGGAGGCGAGCACCGAGACGATAAGGCCGACGCTGATGAGCAGCTTGCCCCAGGAGCCGGTCATCTGGGCCATCAGCCCTGCCATGGAGGGGTTGGGCAGCGCTGCGAGCTCGGGCCGACTCAATATCCCCAGCGCCAGCACCGAGATAAGCACATAGAGCAGCAGTGCCAACACGACCCCCAGTACGGTGGCGGTGCCCACATCCCGCCGGTTTCGGGCGCGGGCCGACAACACCGCTGCCCCCTCGATACCGGTAAAGACCCAGAGGGTGATGAGCATAGTGTTGCGCACCTGCTCGGAGACCGGCATCGCCAGGGTGCTGCCCTGCTGATCCGCCGCGAAAGTGACCGGATCGAACCAGTAGCAGGCGAACATGATAAACAGCAGCAGCGGCAGGCTCTTGGCCAGGGTCGCCACCAGATTGAACAGCGCCGCCTGCTGCACGCCACGGGCCACCAGCAGGTGCACAGCCCAGAGGATGCAGGACTCGCCGACAAACGCTGCCAGCGTGTTGCCCTCACCAAACCAGATCTGCTCGGGGGTGTCGATAAAGCTGCCCAGCGCCGCAAAGGCGATGACCAGATAGCCCACCACGCCGATGGTGGCGCAGAGCCAGTAGCCCCAGGCAGAGAAGAAGCCTACCAGCTCGCCAAAACCGGCGCGGGCGTAGCTGTAGATACCGCCGTCGAGATCCGGCCTGAGTCGCGACAGATAGAGAAAACTCATGGCGAGCGCCAGGATGCCCACACCCGTCACGCCCCAGCCGATCAGCACGGCGCGGGCGCCTGCCACCTCGGCCATGTTCTGGGGCAGGCTAAAAATCCCCGCCCCCACCATGGAGCTGAACACCAGCGCGGTGAGTGACCAGAGCCCAATCTTGCTCTCTTTCATGGAAGCTCCTTAGCGCAACCGGCGGCTCAGCGCCTGAATATGCTCGGGTCCGATGCCGCAGCAGCCGCCGATGAGGTTCGCCCCGGCTGCGCGCCAGCGCTCGGCCCAGCCGAGATAATCCAGCGGCCCCAGATCGGCGCGGATCTCGTCCAGCCCATCATTGGCGGTGGCCTCCTTGGGTTGCGGCGGGAAGGCGTTGGCGTAAGCACCGAGGCGAATGTCAGCGCGGCCCAGCGCCTGCAATCGGGCGCGAGCAACCTCGAGGGCCCCCTCGATCACCTCGGGCTGACAGCAGTTGAACAGGATGGCATCGACCCCGGCCGCCACCAGCGCGGTCACCGCATCAGCCACCTGCTCGCCGGAACGCAGTCGCGGTTCGTTGCCCGGCGCCTCATCTTCCAGCGTGAAGGAGACCCAGAACGGCTTGCCGTCATCAGGCAGCAGCGCTTTCAGGGCCAGTGGCTCGGCAATCAGGCTCATGGTCTCGGCCAGCCAGATATCCACATAAGGGGATAGCGCCCGAATAAGCGGCATCGCCAGCTCGCTCACCCGGTCCGCCTTGAACAGGTCGGCACGGTAGGAGCCAAAGAGCGGTGGCAGAGAACCCGCCACCTGCACGGCGCCCTTCTGCTCGTCAGCCACTTCGCGGGCCAGTTGACCAGCCAGCGCTGCCAGTCCCTCCCCGTCGGCAAAGAAACGCTCATCGCCGATATGAAACGGCACCAGCGCATAGCTATTGGTAGTAATGACCCTGGCCCCGCTCGCCACATAGGCCTGATGCACATCACGCACCGTCTCTGGCGCCTCCATCAAGGCCAGCGCCGACCACTCGGGTTGACGAAACGGTGCTCCCCGCCGTGCCAGCTCGCGCCCCATGCCCCCATCCAGCACCCACAATTCCCTGGTTTTCATCTGTCGTGTCTCTTTGTTATATGCGTTGTTTATTTGCGTATTTATCTGTTTGTTTTGTTGATCTGCGGTTTCGCATCGAATCGCTGCAGATCGTCCAGCTTCATCCTGGGAAGCCCTTTTATTACGCAGCCATAAAAACATATAGATGTTTAGATGGCCAAAACAAGATAAAACAAAGTGCCACGGGCGGCAATCAGTATCAGCAGAAATCAGCGTGCAAACGGCGAGGCAAACGCAGAAATGCAATAGGCCACCCGAAGGTGGCCTCATCACTATCTTGATCCGCTGGCGACTTAACGCCCGGCCAGCACGCGCTTGATCTGTTTGACCCAGTCGGAGACCCGACCCTGCTGTGGCAAACCGCGCCAGATCTGCTCCCACTGGGCAGGGCTGAGCGGACGACCGAGGCGACGCTGCACACCCGCATAGAGGTAGTCATGGGCCGTGGTGGCCGCATGTTCGGAGGTGAGGAATTTGGAGACCGGATCGGTCAACCGCACATCCCGCATGCCGAGCAGCGGATAGTCGTTGTGCACCGCCGCCAGCATGGTCTCGCGCATGGCGGACTCGATGTAGCCACGGGCAAACAGGGCGGTAACCGACTCCAGCGACCCCTGGTCCGGGCCGTGGTACTGCTCGTCAAAGACCGGGCTCGGCTCGACCATGCCGCTTTGCACCACCGCATCAGGATCCGGCTGCTGCACGACCACGGCAGGCTTGGGGGCAACCGGCTTGGCTGCCACTGTGGCTTTGCGCGGCGCACTCTGACTACAAGCACCCAGTGCCAGGGCGAGCGCGACACAGGCCAGCGCACGGGAATGAGACTGCATCTTCATGACTCTTATGTCGCTCCTTTTACGATTCCTGAGCTGGCTTCTCGGCCACAGCCGGTTCGACCCGGGTAACCAGCAGCTGATCAATCTTGTAACTGTCGATATCGACCACTTCGAACTTGTAACCGGCGTATTTGACCGAGTCAGTGCGCTTGGGGATCTTGCGCAGCATATACATGATAAAGCCGGCGATGGTCTCGTAGTTCTGGTTCTCGGGGAACTCTTCGATATCGAAGGCGCGCATCACGTCGGAGATGGGGGTCACCCCGTCCACCAGCCAGGAGTTCTCGTCGCGCTGGACGATCTGCTCTTCCACTACGTGGGTCGCCCACTCGCCCATGACAGTACTCATCAGGTCATTCATGGTGACAATCCCCACCACCAGCGCGTACTCGTTCATCACCACGGCAAAGTCGCCACGATGATTCTTGAAGTACTCCATCGCCTCATAGAGGTTCAAGGTATCGGGGATGATGATGACGTTCTGCACCAGGTTGCCACCGATCAGGTCGATGCTCTGTCCGCCGATAACGCGGATCAGCAGCTCTTTGGCATCGACAAAGCCCTTGATGCTGTCGAGGTTGTGGTCACAGACCAGAAACTTGTTATGGGGATGTTCGGCGATCTTGGCCTTGATGCTCTCTTCGCTCTCTTGCAGGGTGAAGTAGATAAGGCTCTCGCGGGCCGTCATGGCAGAGGTGACACCAAGGGACTGCAACTCGAACACGTTCTCGATCAGCTGATGCTCCTCGCGCTGGATAACCCCCGCCTCGGCACCGGCATCCATCACCGCATAGATATCGTCGGAGGTGATCTCGTCGTTACGCACCGTGGAGACGCGCATCAGACGGAACAGGGTGTTCGCCAATCCGTTGAAGACCCACACCAGCGGCATCAACACGGTGACGAAGAAGAGCATGGGGCGCACCACCACCACGGCAATCTGCTCGGGCATGGTCATGGCCAGACGCTTGGGCATCAGGTCGGCGATCAGGATAAACATGCCGGTGACGAACACGAAGGAGGCACCGGAGCTGATCTCGCCAAGCCAGGGGCCCTGGTAGAACTGGGAGACAATCCCCTTGATGGCGGGGTTGAGGGCAGACTCACCCAGGATACCGCCCAGAATGGCGACGGTATTGAGGCCAATCTGCACCACGGTGAAAAAGTTGCCCGGTTGGGCCTGCAGGGCCAGCACCTTTTCGGCCTGGCGATTACCTTCATCCGCCATCACCTGCAATTTGATTTTGCGAGACGCGGCGAGAGAGATCTCGGAGAGGGAGAAGAACACACTGCCGCCAACCAGCAGCATTAAAAAGAACAAACTATCGGCAAAACTCATGATTAACCTATTGCTACACCCGCCTTAGCACAAGACGGCAAACTGGGCCCGGGAGACCGGACCGTGAGCCCATCCGGGACTCACACAGGGGGAGTATTCTATCAGAAAACAGCCAGTTGGGGGCTTTATCTTACTCCGACCAGTTATGCAACAAAAAAGGCGCTTCACGCGCCTTTTTATTCACTTCCGGTTAGCCCTTGCCCAGCAAGGTGCCCAGATCGTCCGCCTTGGTATGGCGCACATCCTTGCCTTTCACGTAGTAGACGATGTACTCGCAGATGTGCTGGCAACGATCGCCAACCCGCTCGATGGCCCGCGCCGCCCACAGCACGTTGAGCACCTGGGGGATGGTGCGGGGATCTTCCATCATATAGGTCATCAGCTCGCGAATGATGGACTCGTACTCACGGTCTACCTTGTCATCTTCCTTGTAGACCGCCAGCGCCGCATCCAGATCCATACGGGCGAAGGCGTCGAGCACATCGTGCAGCATCTTGATGGTGCGACGGCCCATGTTCTCCAGCGACACCAGCGGCGGCTGCGGCTTGTTGGCGTTGTCGGTCAGCATGCGGGCGATCTTGTCGGCCACGTCGCCAATACGCTCCAGATCAGTGATGGTCTTGATGATGGCCATCACCAGTCGCAGGTCGGAGGCTGTCGGCTGACGCTTGGCGATGATGCGGGTGCACTCCTCGTCGATCGCCACTTCCATCGCGTTGACCTTGTGGTCGTTGGCCACGATCTTGCGCGCCGCATCGAGATCCTGATCGTGGATCGCCGCAATGGCGTCGGTGAGCTGCTGCTCCACCAGACCGCCCATCACCAGCACCTGGTTGCGCACGCTCTCTAGCTCGGCATTGAACTGACCGGAGATGTGTTTATTGAGGTTCATATTGTCCATACAAATAATCCTTGATTGCTCCGATTATGCCTTAGCCGTTGAACCGACTGCCAATCTGTTTGCTGAGATTCATCCTCTCCTCTCCTTAGCCGTAACGACCGGTAATGTAATCTTCGGTCTTTTTCTTGGCCGGGGTGGTGAAAATGGTGTTGGTATCCGAGTACTCGATAAGCTCGCCCATATACATGAAGGCGGTCTGATCCGACACGCGCGCAGCCTGTTGCATGTTGTGGGTCACGATCACCACGGTGAACTGGCTCTTGAGCTCGTTGATCAGCTCCTCGATGGTGAGGGTGGAGATGGGGTCGAGCGCCGAGGTCGGTTCATCGAGCAGCAACACTTCCGGCTCGATGGCGATGGCACGGGCAATCACCAAACGCTGCTGCTGACCACCGGAGAGACCGAAGGCGTTGTCGTGCAGACGATCCTTCACCTCGTCCCACAAGGCCGCACCGCGCAGGGAGCGCTCGGCCGCTTCATCCAGAGTGCGACGATCGTTGATCCCCTGCAGGCGCAGACCATAGACCACGTTCTCGTAGATGGACTTGGGGAACGGGTTCGGGCGCTGGAACACCATGCCCACCTGACGGCGCAGGGCGGAAACATCAACGCTCTTGTCATAGATGTTGTGGCCGTGCAGCTGGATTTCCCCCTCGATGCGGCAGATCTCCACCAGATCGTTCATCCGGTTGATGCAGCGCAGCAGGGTCGATTTGCCACAGCCTGACGGGCCGATAAAGGCGGTCACCTGCCCTTTGGGGATCTTCATGTTGACGTTGAACAGCGCCTGTTTGCTGCCGTAGTACAGGTTGAGATCCTTCACCTCCAGCGCGGTCTGCTCCGGGGTCAGGTTGAGCAGGTCCAGCGCGGTGTGCTGGGTAGACGTGGTCGTTACGTTGATCATCTGTTACCTCAAAATCTATCTGGAGTGGCCGGACTGCTGCCGGTGCCCCTCACGTATTGGTGCAGAGAGATGGCGGCTCGCGCTCGGCCGCCCCTCTGTTATCTCACTCTTGTATCACTCATGCGGCGCCGGATTAATGCTCCAGCGACCGGAATTTCTCGCGCAAGTGGTTACGAATACCGATAGCGGTCAGGTTCAGACCCACGATCACCGTCACCAGCAGGAAGGAGGTGGCGTAGACCAGCGGGCGGGCCGCCTCGACGTTGGGGCTCTGGAAGCCGACGTCATAGATGTGGAAGCCCAGGTGCATGAACTTGCGCTCCACATGCAGATACGGGAAGTTGCCATCCATCGGCAGAGTCGGTGCCAGTTTCACCACCCCCACCAGCATCAGCGGCGCCACTTCACCGGCTGCACGGGCGATCGCCAGAATAAGGCCGGTCATGATGGCCGGGCTCGCCATCGGCAGCACGATGCGCCACAGGGTCTCGGCCTGGGTGGCGCCCAGTGCCAAAGAGCCCTGACGGATGGTGCTCGGGATCCGCGCCAGCCCCTCTTCGGTGGAGACGATCACCACCGGCAGGGTCAGGATGGCCAGGGTCAGCGCCGACCAGATCACGCCGGGTGAGCCAAAGGTCGGGCTCGGCAGCGCTTCCGGGTAGAACAGCTGGTCCAGCGAGCCACCGAGCGTGTAGACGAAGAAGCCCAGACCAAACACGCCGTAGACGATGGATGGCACGCCCGCCAGGTTGATCACCGCGATGCGGATGATCTTGGTCAGGCTGTTCTTGCCCGCGTATTCGTGCAGGTAGACTGCCGCCACCACCCCCAGCGGGGTCACGATGATCGCCATCAGGAACACCATGAACACGGTGCCGAAAATGGCCGGGAACACCCCGCCCTCGGTGTTGGCTTCACGGGGATCGTCAGAGACGAACTTGCCGATCTGGTGGAACCAGTGACCCACCTTGGCCAGCAGGCTCATGTCGTTGGGCCATACCACATCCAGTACCTTGGACATCGGCATGGTCACCAACTCGCCACGCATATCCTTGACGGTGATGGCGTCGCGGTCCGCTTGGCTACGCAGTGAGAAGAGCTCTTTTTCCAGCACCTGATAGCGATCGTTGAGGGCCTGACGCTCGCTGGCCAGTTCGGCTTTGAGCTGATCGGTCAGCTTGTCGTCCAGCTCGGCCTTGCGCTCTTTCAGGCGCAGCCGCTCCAGTTGATAGTTGATGCTGCCGATGTCCCCTTTTTGCAGATCGTTGGCCTGTTCTGAAAGGGCATTGGCTCGCGCCAGTACCCGCTGCAAGGCAGGATGCAGATCAGAGGTGAGCTCGCGGCCATCCTCTTTCACCCCGACGATATAGCCGTAGAAGTTGCCGTTGGTGGCACGCTCAACCATGGCCAGCTCGGCTGGCTGGCTCTGGGACTTGATGTCCGTCTCCAGCACCCAGCGAAAATCGAGGTCAACGAACTCGCGGTTGCCGGTCTTGACCAGATAGCGGGTCAGCAGCTCGCGCTCTTCCCCTTCCAGCGCCAGACCTGCGGCGCGCAGTCGCTCTACCGGTACCTGCTCGCGATCGTTGATCTCGCCGATCAGAACGCTCTTGTTGCCGCTGGCGTCTTCCAGCTGCCACTCATAGATGGGGTGCGGCCAGAAGTAGACCAGACCACGCCAGCCGATCAGCAGCAGCAGACCCAGTACCGCCACCAGACTCAGGCTGACGGCACCGCCGGTCATCCAGATCCAGGGGGCCCCTGATTTAAACCACTTACCCATTGTCGATTCCTTGTCCATTACAGAGTCGCCCCTTACATCGAGCTGTATTTTTCACGCAACCGCTGACGGACAAATTCGGCCAGGGTGTTGAACAAAAAGGTGAACACAAACAGGACGAAGGCCGCGAGGAACAGTACCCGATAGTGGGAGCTGCCCACTTCCGATTCCGGCATCTCCACCGCGATGTTGGCGGCGAGGGTGCGCAGCCCCTGGAACATGGAGAAGTCCATGATGGGGGTGTTGCCGGTAGCCATCAGCACGATCATGGTCTCGCCCACGGCGCGGCCAAGACCCATCATCACCGCAGAGAAGATGCCCGGGCTCGCGGTGAGGATCACCACCCGGCTCAGGGTCTGCCACGGGGTGGCCCCCAGTGCCAGCGAGCCCTGGGTCAGGTGCTTGGGCACCGAGAAGACCGCATCTTCAGCGATGGAGAAGATGGTGGGGATGACCGCAAAGCCCATGGCGATACCGACCACCAGCGAGTTGCGCTGGTCAAACTTGATGCCCATTTCGTGAGTCAGCCAGATGCGCGAATCGCCGTGCATAAAAGCATTCTCGATGAGCGGGCTCAGGGCGAAGGCCCCCCAGCCAATCAGCAGCAGCACCGGGATCAGCAGGATGGCGTGCCACCCCTCCGGCAGCAAGGACTTGCCGCGCTCCGGCAGATAGTTCCAGAGCAGTGCAGTCAGCAGCATCCCCATCGGCAGCAATACCAGCAGCAGGATCACCCCGGGTAAGGCACCCTCGATGATCGGCGCCAGCCACAGACCCGCCAGGAAGCCCAGGATAACGGTCGGCAGCGCCGCCATGATCTCGACCGTCGGCTTGACGTATTTGCGCAGCCCCGCCGACATGAAGTAGGCGGTATAGATGGCACCGGCCACGCCGAGCGGCACAGCAAACACCATGGCGTAGAAAGAGGCTTTCAGCGTACCGAATACCAGCGGCACCAAACTCAGCTTGGCTTCAAAGTCGTTGCTGGCGGAGGTGGATTGCCACACATACTGGGGCTCCGGATACCCTTCGTACCACACCTGTTGCCAGAGGGCAGACCAGGTCACTTCGGGGTGTTCGTTCTCCACCGAGAAGAGCTTGAAGCTGTTCCCTTGCTGCATCAGCAACAGGTTGTGACGGGGGGAGATGGCCAGGGCAGAGAGTTCGCCCCCTTCCACCGTCTCGGTCAGCAGCTTGGTCTCGCCGGTGGCGTGGAAGAAGCTGATGATGCCATCCTTGTCGGCACTGATGAAGCCTTTGCGAAAGTGCTCGGGAGTCAGCAGGTCTACCGCGCCATCGCCCTTGAAGTCACGAATTTGGGTGAACTGGCGTTTGCCATCCTTCGCCACTTCGAACCACTGGGAAATCACGCCGTTGTCATTACCCACCAGCAGTGAAGAGGCGCCGGAGAGCAGCTGAACCCGGGTCACATTGGCGTTGGGGGCATTGATCTCCAACACGTTACGCAGGGAGATTTCGCTCAGATTATGAATGTCATAGACGGAGAGGCGATTGCCCTCGCGCACGAACAGGATCCGCAGATTGGGGGTCAGCAACATCTGATCCACATGGCGCGGCAGGGAGGGAATCGTGTAGTTTTCACTGCTCCACTCAATCTCCCCGGAGATGAAGTTCTCCTCACCGTTCATCACCGTCATCACTCCACGACCATCTTCGGTCACGGCGGCGGTCGCCATCTTGTCCTTGGTGGCTTCGAACACCATCAGTTGCAGTGCCTTCCCTTGCGGGTCGATCACCACCGGCTCTTCGCCGAAGGGATATTGCAGGCTGGGTTCAATCACCCGCACATCGTTGGGATAGGAGACCTTAAACGCTGGCTGGACGACCTGCGCCTTGCCATCGGCAAAGCCGTAAGCGATCAGCCGCTGGCCCGGTGCCGGGGTCGCTACCGTGGTGATGTCACCAGCAACCTGAGCCTGACCCAGTGACTGGCCGACCTTGATCTTGTCATCTCCCTGCACCGCAAAGAAGTTGACCTGCCCTTTATCGCTGAAGCGATAGCCGATCTCGTTCTGCTCTTCCACGCCGAGCCAGGCGGTCTTCCCTGCGGCAGGCAGGGTAAACGAGGCGGTCGGCTCCATGGAGGCGCCATTGAAGATGGGTTTCACCACATAGAGCAGATAAAAGAAGATGAGCAGCAGCGCCACCAGTACCAGGGCTCCGCCTGTGGTGACGCCATATTTGGCCAATTTATCCTTGATCCGGCGTTTTCTACTGCCCGCCATGACCAGGTTTAACGATTCCGATGACATGCAAGACCTCAATGTAAGCTAGGCTTCGCGGCATTATATGGCGGTTGCATGACAGTTTTGTTACATCGGAACCGCTTTAACAGCGGTTGTTAGCGGAAAAAACGCGGGGATTATGTCGAAGGAAGGCGATCACAACACACTGTTTATAAAGTGATATTTATGAAGGCAATCAGCAAGGGCAGCTTGTGCTGCCCCCGAATGATTCAGGAAAGAGTATCGTTTGATTGTTGCAGCGCCAGTTTGGCTGCCTTTTTCTCGGCGCGGCGGCGCTTGAAGAAGGCCGACAACTGATCCGAGCAGGCATCGGCCAGCACACCGCCGGTCAGCTCGACACTGTGGTTGTGACGCGGGTCCTGCAAGATCTCGAACACCGACCCCGCGGCACCGGTCTTGAGATCTCTAGCGCCATAGACCACACGCTTGACCCGGCTATGGATCAGCGCACCGGCACACATACAGCAGGGCTCCAGCGTCACATAAAGAGTGGTGTCGAGCAGCCGGTAGTTCGCCAGCTGCTTGCCCGCCGCCCGGATCGCCATCACCTCGGCATGGGCACAGGCATCGTGTTCGCTGATGGAGTGGTTCCACCCCTCGCCCACCACCTGACCATCCAGCACCAGTACGGCACCGACCGGGATCTCGCCAATCCCTTCGGCCCGGGCAGCCAATGCCATGGCATGGCGCATCCACTGCTCGTCCTGCGCGTTCTGACTCTGTGCCTGACTCTGTGTCTCTGGGACCTCTGATGGTTTCACGCCCATCCCCTCTTTATATTGTTCAATTGTGCTGTTTGCATTCCAGCTATCCATACCTGTCAGATGATTCCATAGATAGCAGGCATGATAGCTCGCAGTGACAGGGCGGTGATTATGCCAAATCTGCACGTCAGACCCAAGCCACATCCCGACTGAGCAATAAAGAAGCAATCGGCATCTCTATGATAAAAAAGGAGTTGCACCCGTTTGGCCATGCTATTAGACTTCCTCCCCGTCAGCCGAGTCTGACTCCGTCGGTGTGTAGCGCAGCCAGGTAGCGCATCTGCATGGGGTGTAGAGGGTCGGAGGTTCGAATCCTCTCACACCGACCATTTTCCCCGAGAATAGCCCAGTCAAACGACTGGGCTATTTTTTGCCTCCGATTTATCCTCCTGACGATGCCTACCTATCAAGCACAAAAAACACTCAGAACCACTTGAATCTTTTTGCCGAACTCATTAAGATGCGCAACTTTCCGCCGGTAGACAACACAGGGAGGTGGAAAAACAAGTGAAGGGATCACTGTCCGGCTTGCGTGCAACACAGGACCAGGCATGAACCAGAACAGCGATTTCGCACCCGCCATTACGCTTTATTCCGTTCCTCACGACACCCCTTGCCACACCGAAAGCGAAAATGAACAGGTCATCCAGCTGGATGTGATCGATCTGGCCGAACCGGATGATGACTATTGAGCCCGGCCAGATGGCCGCTCATCACCAGCACATCGCCTGTTCACGCTCTCCGTTTCAGGTCCTTGGCGAGAAATCTGCAAAAAACGACAAACTGCTAATTCTATCAAGGATGGCAGTATTATTGACTGATGTATCTCCCCCTTTCCTCCCCGGCATTCCCCCCGACAACTGATACAAACCTACGTTATTGCACTTCACTTTCCATCGCTGCAACCGCTGGTGCCAACAGAGCCTGCATCACCACACCAAGTTTAAAACGCACGTTCACCAATCAGGTCTAGCATTAGCAAAACATTCATTGCCACATTCAAACGCGCTTTATACGGCTGTTTTGGCAAAGCCTGGAGTTAGGTCGGGATTTGTTTTTGCATTTGTAATTTTATTACGTAATAAGCTACAAAATGAGGGGCAGGGTAACGGCCCAAATTAGCCGTTGTCCGATGGGAAAAAGCAGGAGCATAACCATCTGCGTAGAGCTTTTACACCAACCAAATAAAGCAATAAAAAACATCAACTTAACCACATCCAAAAAACAGGTGTTTAAAAAAAACTGTTGACGTACTCAACAATATTTCGCACCTTATCAATCGTGTTACCCCGTTGTTGCGGGAACGTTTCAGGAACAGGGATTCGACTTTAGTCGTAGTTAGTAAGTTCAAAATGTAATTCTCAAAGGAGTGAACCTTATGTCGGCACCGGCTCAGACCCACTGCAGCGCCCGCCTTCGCATCCAGGGCGAGATGCTACCCGAATACGCGCAAATTCTGACGCCGGACGCGGTGGCTCTGGTCTCCGAACTGGTGGAACGTTTTGCTCCCCAAAGAGGGGAATTGCTGAAACAACGTGTGGCACGCCAGGCCCGTATCGATGGCGGCGAGCTGCCGGACTTCCTGCCGGAAACCGCCCACATCCGTGAAGGTGACTGGACCATTCGCGGCATTCCTGCCGACCTGCAAGACCGCCGTGTGGAGATCACCGGCCCGGTCGAGCGCAAAATGGTGATCAACGCCCTCAACGCCAACGTCAAAGTGTTCATGGCGGATTTTGAGGATTCACTGGCCCCCGCCTGGAATAAGGTGATCGAGGGCCAAATAAACCTGCGCGATGCGGTCAACGGCACCATCTCTTACACCAGTCCGGAAGGAAAGGCTTATACCCTGACCCCCAATCCGGCGGTACTCATCTGCCGGGTGCGCGGTCTGCACCTACCGGAAAAACATGTCACCTTCGATGGCGAGCCCATCCCCGGCGGCCTGTTCGATTTTGCTCTCTACTTCCTGCACAACTATCAGGTGCTGCTGGCCAAAGGCTCGGGCCCCTACTTCTACGTGCCCAAGTTGCAGAGCCATCTGGAAGGGCGCTGGTGGAGCGAGGTGTTCGCCTGGACCGAGGACAAGTTCGGTCTGCCCCGTGGCACCATTAAGGCCACCGTGCTGATTGAAACCCTGCCAGCCGTATTCGAGATGGATGAGCTGCTCTATCAGATGAAGGAGCACATCGTTGCGCTGAACTGCGGCCGCTGGGACTACATCTTCAGCTATATCAAAACCTTGAAGAACCATCCGGATCGCGTACTGCCTGATCGTCAGGTGGTGACCATGGACAAGCCGTTCCTCTCCGCCTACTCGCGGCTGCTGATCAAGACCTGTCACAAGCGCGGTGCGCTGGCGATGGGTGGCATGGCCGCCTTTATTCCGGCCAAAGACGCGGCCGTTAACGAGCAGGTCTTCGCCAAGGTCAAGGCCGACAAGGAGCGTGAAGCCAACAACGGCCACGACGGTACCTGGGTCGCCCACCCTGGCCTTGCCGACACCGCCATGGCGGTGTTCAACGCCACCATTGCGGCTGGCGCCAAGAACCAGATCGGCGTGCTGCGCGAGCAGGATGCCCCCATCACCGCCGCCGACCTGCTGGCACCCTGTGAGGGCGAGCGCACCGAGGCAGGGATGCGCACCAATATCCGGGTTGCCCTGCAATATCTGGAGGCCTGGATCAACGGCAACGGCTGCGTGCCCATCTACGGTCTGATGGAAGATGCCGCCACCGCCGAGATCTCCCGTACTTCCATCTGGCAGTGGATCCGCCACGGCAAGAGCCTGTCGAATGGCAAGGTGGTGACCAAGGAGCTGTTCCGCCAGATGCTGGCCGAGGAGCTGGAGGTGGTCAAAGCCGAGGTGGGCACCACACGCTGGCAGGCAGGACGCTTTGCCGAGGCAAGCGAGCTGATGGAAGAGATCACCTGCGCCGATACCCTGATCGATTTTCTGACGCTGCCCGGTTACGAGCGGCTCTGAATCACGGGCCCCCAGCGGGGCTCGCCAATAACAAGTCAATGGAAACGTGAAATCAATGAAAGAGGGAACTGATATGGCACTGACCCGTGAGCAACAGATCCAGGCTATCGAGAAAGACTGGGCGGAAAACCCCCGCTGGAAAGGGATCAAGCGCGGCTACAGCGCCGAAGATGTGGTGAACCTGCGCGGCAGCTTGCAGCCGGTGCACACCCTGGCCCAGCGTGGTGCCGACAAGCTGTGGGGTCTGATCCACGGCGATGCCAAGAAAGGCTATGTCAACTGCCTCGGCGCCCTGACCGGTGGTCAGGCAGTACAGCAAGCCAAGGCGGGGATCGAGGCGATCTACCTCTCCGGCTGGCAGGTGGCGGCGGATAACAACTTGTCCTCCACCATGTATCCGGATCAGTCCCTCTACCCGGCCAACTCGGTACCGTCCGTGGTGGAGCGCATCAACAACTCCTTCGCCCGTGCCGACCAGATCCAGTGGGCCAACAAGGTAGGACCTCAGGATGAGGGCTTTATCGACTACTTCCTGCCGATCGTGGCCGATGCTGAAGCCGGTTTCGGCGGCGTGCTGAACGCCTTCGAACTGATGAAGGGGATGATTGAAGCGGGCGCCGCCGGCGTGCACTTCGAAGATCAACTGGCATCAGTCAAGAAGTGCGGCCATATGGGCGGCAAGGTGCTGGTACCGACTCAGGAAGCGGTGCAGAAGCTGGTTGCTGCCCGTCTGGCAGCCGATGTGTGCGGCACCACCACCCTGGTGATCGCCCGTACCGACGCCAACGCCGCTGACCTGTTGACCACCGACGCCGACCCGTACGATGCAGACTTCCTGACTGGCGAGCGCACTGCCGAAGGGTTCTACAAGGTACGTGCCGGTATCGATCAGGCCATCGCTCGCGGTCTGGCTTACGCACCCTACGCCGACATGGTGTGGTGTGAAACCGCCAAGCCGGATCTGGACGAAGCGCGTAAATTTGCCGAAGCAATCAAGGCCAAGTTCCCGGATCGCATCCTGGCCTACAACTGCTCCCCGAGCTTCAACTGGAAGAAGAATCTGGACGATGCCACCATCGCCCGCTTCCAGCAGGAGCTCTCCGACATGGGCTACAAGTACCAGTTCATCACCCTCGCGGGTATCCACAACATGTGGTTCCACATGTACGAACTGGCCTACCAGTACGCCCGTGGCGAAGGGATGAAGCACTACGTCGAGATGGTGCAGGAGCCGGAATTTGCCGCCGCCAGCCGTGGCTACACCTTCGTGGCCCACCAGCAGGAGGTTGGTACCGGTTACTTCGACAAGGTGACCACCGTCATTCAGGGTGGCCAATCCTCGGTGACCGCACTGACCGGCTCCACCGAAGAAGATCAGTTCCACTAATAAGAGAGCTGTCTTGAAATAGCAAAACCCCGGCCTGAAGCCGGGGTTTCTTTTTATCTGTAATTCAAACGAAAGTCAGGCGCACAACCGCACACAGTCGAGAGGCTCAGAGCTCGAGGATCTCTTTGACAAAGGGAATGGTGAGCTTGCGCTTGGCGCGAAATGAGGCGTTGTCGAGCTGATTGAGAGTGGTGAGCAGGGTGCGCATATCGCGGGAGAGTCGGTTGAGCAGGAAGCGGCCCACATCGATGGGCAATTTGAAGCCCCGCAGCTCGGCACGCAGCTGCAGGGCACTGAGCTTGCCTTCGTCATCCAGCTCTTCGAGATGGAAACTCACCCCCCAGTCGAGGCGCGAAGCGAGATCCGGCAGTTGCAGCCCCAGTTTGCGCGGTGCGCTGCAGCCGGTGACGATCAGCGTCCCTTCCCCCTTCTCCTGCCAGCGATTGTAAAAATCAAACAGCGCCCGTTCCCAAACAGCATTGCCGGCGATGGCCTCAATGCTGTCGAGACAGACAAGCGGCAGGCTTTCGAGAGCATCGAGCATGCTGGGATCGAGCTGTTCAAACTGATCGAGGGAGAGATAGGCCGCAGCCGCATCGCGGGCGTTGACCTCGGCACAGGTGGCGTGGAGCAGATGAGAGCGTCCGGATCCCTTGGCTCCCCAGAAATAGAGGAAAGGCGATCCCTGACCGATGGCCGCGTTCTTGAGGGCGGTGATCAGATGAGCATTGTTGCCGGGATAAAAACTGACGAAGGTTTCATCATCCGGTAGTTGTACGGCTAAAGACAGTTGGGCCGGTTGCTTCACTCGTTGGGCTTTGACTGTGACATTTGTGGCTAAGTGTATCATCGCAAAGGCAGATAGAGAACCGCCCGG